>JALDQW010000001.1:3114435-3425879 GCA_031316255.1 Nitrosomonas sp.
AAAGCTATAATCTGCGCCGCCATCGGTAAGTTGAACGATTGCATCGACAATATCAGGCACTTCGTTCGGATTCAGAAAGTGCGTCATGCCAAATTCACGCGCCATGGCTTCGCGTTTTGAATTGATGTCAATACCGATTATTTTGTCGGCACCGACCATTCTGGCGCCTTGTATAACATTCAAACCGATTCCGCCCAGACCAAAGACAGCTACATTGCTGCCCGTTTCAACTTTAGCGGTAAACAGTACTGCGCCTATACCGGTTGTCACGCCGCACCCGATATAACAGACTTTGTCAAAAGGTGCATCCTTGCGAATTTTGGCTAATGCTATTTCAGGAGCGACGGTAAAATTAGAAAAGGTCGATGTGCCCATATAATGAAACAACGGTTGACCGTCGATTGAAAAGCGTGATGTTGAGTCGGGCATCAAGCCGCGGCCCTGAGTGCTTCGAATAGCCTGACAAAGATTGGTTTTTTGCGATAGGCAAAATTTGCACTCGCGGCATTCCGGTGTATACAGTGGAATTACATGGTCGCCAACTTTCAGGGATTTTACGTTTTTTCCAACATCAACCACAATACCAGCACCTTCATGTCCCAGAACCGTTGGAAACAGACCCTCGGGATCTGCGCCTGAAAGCGTATAGTAATCGGTATGGCAAATACCGGTGGCTTTGATTTCAACGAGCACTTCACCTTCCTTGGGTCCCTCCAGATCAATATTTTCTATGGTTAGTGGCTGTCCCGCTTGCCACGCTATGGCTGCTCTTGTTTTCATACGAATAATCCTATTCAATTATGAGTAATGGTGTTGCGCTTTTCAATATTTGGTGTCAATCTTATCGTAGGATGGTGAAATTTGTATATATAGATTATTAAGTTCTTTTATTTCAAGAGATGTTGGCATTAAACCAGTAATTTTCTTATATATGAATTTAATGCGGTAATGGCTAATACTTATTTGGATAAAAGCAGCATTGTGTAAATCAGGGGCGGAAAATCTTTTCGCTGTGTACCTTAGTCCGGTTGTATCAGTAACTTATGGTGATATCATGTGGTGATATTCAGGTCTGGGAGAGTGCTACAGACTGCATTCAGTGACAGAATTTATAGGTGACGAACTTTATAGTTTACATGTTATTGATGTTTCTTTTTTCAGACCCATATAAATAAAGGTTAATTGCGGGTTTATTGCTAATTATGAAATTTAGTTTATCGATTAGTATCTGGTACTATTCCATCATGTTATAAAAAGCTTTTTTGACTATACCTGGTAATTGTTTAAGAGGAAATTTCTGTGAAAACAAATTTTTCAAGCATGATTGGTGCAAAGCAATTTCTTATTTTATGCTTTTCTTTAATGCTTATGAGTGGCTGTAAAACATATCCGTTATTAAATGAGTCTGAAGATGGCGCCATTTCACGGGATTATTTAATTGGGCCGGGCGATACTGTGGATATTATTGTATGGCGTAATCCTGAGATATCCATGTCGGTGCCGGTCAGGCCGGATGGCAAGATTACAACGCCTCTTGTAGAAGACTTGCCAGCCAGCGGTAAAACTTCAACGCAACTGGCGCGTGATATTGAAGAGACGTTATCCAAATATATACAGGAACCCGTTGTCACTGTCATTATTACTGAATTTGTAGGGCGTTATAGTGAACAGATTCGTGTTATAGGAGAAGCTGCGGACCCGAGAGCTTTGGCATATCGAGAAAACATGACGTTAATGGATGTAATGATCGCTGTGGGAGGAATGACTGATTTTGCTGCGGGAAATAGGGCAAAAGTTATTCGCACTATTGATGGAGAACAAAAACAATTTCGTGTTCGGTTAAATGATTTGATTAGAGATGGTGATATTTCAGCAAATGTGCCAATGCTACAAGGTGATGTATTGGTAATCCCGGAAAGTTTTTTTTAGTTCTCATATCATTGAATATAAATTAAGTATTAATTCGCTGCTTAAATTTCGAAGCGTTATAGACAGCAAAATCAGAGATGCCTGTGGTCGGCAAGATGTGTGGCGAGCATGCTTTAAGTTAATTGGCTTCAATCATCAGTACAATTTTCGTATTAATCAAAGCGATCAGAAATTAAAAGAGAATATTTTCCATGGATGAGTTAATTACTCGAGTATATGTTTGTATTAAAGGGATCTGGAAATACCGTTTGGTAGCGACCATTATTGCATGGGTGGTGGCCATTGCGGGTTGGATAGTAGTTCTTAAGTTACCTGATGATTATCAGGCGTCAGCAAGAATTTATGTAGATACCCAAAATATAATCCGGCCATTGATGGAAGGAATGACGGTTTCGCCGAATGTGCAGCAACAGATTTCCATCATGGGACGTACTTTAATCAGTCGTCCAAATGTTGAACGTATAGTTCGGATGGTGGACCTTGATATCCACGTGGTCAGTGAGAAAGAAAAAGAGCGACTGGTATCGGAACTTATGAAAGATATCAAACTGGGCGCAGCAGCCGGAGATAACATTTTTACAATTTCATACAATCATAAAGATCCGGTCTTGGCCAAGGATATTGTCCAATCGTTGTTAACAATTTTTGTGGAAGAAGGACTTGATGGTAAAAAAGATGAATCTTCTTCAGCATTACGGTTTATAGATCAGCAAATTGCGGCTTATGAATCAAAGTTGATTGCAGTTGAAAATGCGATTACGGAATTTAAACAAAAAAACCTTGGCTTGTTACCTGGGCAAGGTGGCGATTACTATGAACAATTATTGAAAGCTGAAGAGGATAAGCGAAAAGCGCAATTGGCACTTAAAGAAGCGGAAAAGGGTCGAGATGCGATCAGGCGGCAGATTAGTGGTGATGAGCCTATATTTGTTTTAGAGCCTTTTGCGTTAGAAGGTGCAAAAATTGTCAATCCCGAGATTGATGCGCGTATTCGTAATCTGAATGAAAATTTGGATACATTGCGTTTAAATTATACTGAATTGCATCCGGATATCATATCTACAAAAAGGCTTATTGCACAACTCGAAGAACAAAAAAAAGAAGAAGCGAAACGCAATTATTCAAATAATAAGGATCCGGGCCTGAATTATAGCCCCATGTTACAACAGCTAAATGTTGCATTGGCAGATGCAGAAGCTGTCGTTGCATCAATGTCTGCGCGGGTTGAAGAATATACAGCAAGATATGAAAGATTGAAATCGATGAGTACTGCAATACCGCGCGTTGAAGCTGAATTTACGCAACTTAATCGTGACTACGCTGTAAATAAAGCAAATTATGAGCAACTTCTGGAGCGTCGTGTTTCAGCAAAAATGTCTGGCGAATTAACTTCTGCATCTGGATTGCTGTCATTTAGAATCGTTGATCCTCCTCAAATACCGGAGATCCCAATTGGGCCCAATCACCTGATGTTATTTTCGATTGTTTTTTTGGTTTCTCTGGCGGCCGGAATTGCGGTGGCATTTGTAATCAGTCAAGTCCGGCCGGCTTTCTATAGCCAAAGTGACTTGCGTGAATTTACTGGAATTTCCGTTTTGGGGTCTGTTCCCATGATATGGACTGACCAACAAAAAGCACAACGTAAAAAGCGGCTTTTTATGTTTGGTTTTTCTATTTTCTTGTTAGCGGCAATTTACACGATGTTAATGTTGTATTTCAGGAAACTTGAAAAGATTATTGATATATTGCCTTTTTAAGCCCGGATTTAACCAGTAAATTATTTACAAAGCCTTTTTTGATTAAATCATCAAGGATTGTCATGAGTATTATTGAAAAAGCAATTAGCAAGCTTGAAAAAGAAGTGGGTAACCAGACTGCAAAGGCTTCTAGTCGAACTAAACTAAAGACTAATCGTGAGTCCAAGCCCAAGCCTGAATCGATACAAGAAGAAGGTTTAAATGTTAATCAAGCTTCATTAGATGAGCATGTGTATGAATCTGCTCAAGCAAATTATATCAATATTGATCTCGACCGACTGAGTCGTTTAGGAATTGTAACGCCTGATCAAGGTAAAACACAAATTGCAGAGCAGTTCAGAATTATAAAAAGACCGTTATTAACAAAAGCATTTGCTAAAAAGAATAACAATTTGATTATGATCTCCAGCGCGGTGGCCGGAGAAGGCAAAAGTTTCTGTTCGGTGAATTTGGCAATGAGTATTGCATCTGAAATGGACCATAGGGTTTTGCTGATAGATGCTGATGTTGCCAGACCTTCAATACCTAATTTATTAGGTTTTAAGAATGAAAAAGGGCTGATGGATATGCTGCTAGGCGAATCAATCGATGTGGCCGATGTATTGATAAAAACAAATGTGGGGAAACTCAGTCTAATTACGAGTGGAACTGCACATTCACACGCGACTGAGCTTTTGGCCAGCCAGACTATGATCATGCTGCTCGAAGAACTTGCCCAGCGTTATAATGATAGAATTGTAATATTTGATGCACCGCCTATTTTGATGACGAGTGAAGCACGTGTGCTGGCGGAACGAATGGGGCAAATTGTATTGGTTGTTGAAGCCGAGCGGACAACACAACAAGCACTTAGTCATGTGATCAGTCAATTTAATTCCAAAGCTAATATTAATTTAATTTATAACAAAGTCAGAACTTTTTCGGGTGGCGAATATTATGGGTATTACTACTCATGAATTTCTCAATTAAACAGAGCAGCCCTTGTCTGTTTGTTTATTTAGGTGTTGTATTTATATTTCTGGTGTGTTCTAGACAAGCCACTGCTGGTGAACTCAGCTTCAAACCGTCCCTGAATATCAGCGAAACGTATACGGATAATTTGAGATTGGGTGGCGGCATAATAGGTGGCGGTGGCGGTACGGGTGGAGTCGGATTTGGATTGGCCGGTGCTAAAGGAGGCGATTTAATCACACAAATTAACCCTGGTGTGCAGCTTACCGGTACGGGAAGACGTTATGATGTGAATGCACACTACGTCATGAATAATCTTATCTTTGCAAGAAACAGCAATCTGACGCGGATTCGGCATATGCTGAATGCTTCGGCAAATACGGAAGTTTTGAAAGATTTATTTTTTATAGATGGAAGCGCAAGAATTTTACAACAGAATATAAGTCCTTTAGGTCCGCAGACTGCTGACAATGTTTTTGTAACAGGTAATCGTGCAAATATTGAAATTTATAGTGTAAGCCCTTACATCCGGCACCGGTTTCAGAATGTTGCCTCCACTGAGTTACGTTATACCAGAGGTATTGTTAAATCAGGCGTTAATGGGTTTTTTGATAGCCAGAGTGACAGCTATCAAGCAAACCTGAATAGTGGGGATATTTTTGGAAAGTTGGGATGGGGCCTCAGTTACAGTAATCAAATGATCCATATGAATCGGGTGAATAGAACGATTGAGTTAGAACGCTCTATTGCAAATTTTCGTTACAATATTACGCCTCGTTTTGGCATAACCGCGACAGGCGGTTATGAAAGAAACAGTTTTGTCTCAATTAGGGGAAAACCCAGCAGTCCAACATGGACAGCCGGATTTGTCTGGGCACCCAATAAGCGGACGGATTTGCGTTTTAGCGCAGGCCAGAGGTTTTTTGGCGACACCTATTCAGGAGCTGCTAACTATCGGACGCGTTTAACATCCTGGGAAGTGTTGTATATTGAAGATATAACAACGTTAAATCAGCAGGCTGGCCAATTTGGTGCAGCGGGTGTTCTGAGTCAATTTGGCGGACTCTTAGGACAGGATATGCTTTTAGGTTTAAACAACTTTTTAACGAATCGTGTTTTTTTGCAAAGGCGTTTTAATGCATCTGTGACCCTGAATGGTTCAAGAAATAATTTGACATTAAGTTTATTTCAACTAAAACGAAAACCTTATACGGCAGAAGAGCTTGATGCTGATTTACTTGGTTTTCCCATTTTCTTCAATAATACGAGACAATTAGGCGGGAATGCTTCATGGCGATATAGACTTTCCTCAACGATGAACTTCAATATGAATTTTAGTTTTATCAGGTTCGATTTTTTATCCGCAAATAGAGTAAATGATAATCTGATTTTTTCTGCAAATGTTACAAAAGATTTTTTTCCTGATTTGATCGGGATGTTGCAATATCAGCGCATAGATAGACTCTCGAACATCCAGGCTGGAAATCAGAATATTGATTTATCCGCTAATGCTGTAACTGTTTCCTTAACCAAGAATTTCTAATGGAATTGAGCGATTATGTATGAATCGTTTTACGAATTTGATGCCAAACCATTTCAATTAAAACCGGATCCCAGTTTTTACTATGGCAGTAAAGGGCATAAACGGGCAATGGCTTATTTGGATTATGGCCTTTCACAAGGAGAAGGCTTTATTGTTCTTACGGGTGAAGTTGGAGCAGGTAAAACGACATTGATGCGTAGTCTTTTCCAAAGCTTGGAATCAGACAAGATAATGGCTGTTCAGATTGTCAGTACCCACATTGATTCGACGGATATTTTAACGCTGGTTGCTGCTGCTTTTGGTTTGCAATATGCCAATGCGAGTAAAGCCACTTTATTACTTGATATTGAAAAATTTCTTCGTCGCTGTGATAAACAGGGCAAGCGTGTTTTGCTGGTTGTCGATGAAGCCCAGAATTTATCCCCGGAAACCCTAGAGGAATTGCGGATGTTGTCTAATTTTCAGACAGATGAAGTGCCATTATTACAAACATTTTTATTGGGTCAACCGGAATTCAAGAAAACACTGTTGAGTCGAAATATGCAACAACTCAGGCAAAGAGTAATTGCTACTTATCATTTGGGGCCCTTGGATGAACAGGAAACAAAAGCGTATATTGAGCATCGATTAAAAACAGTTGGCTGGCAGAATAATCCTGTTATTTATGATGATGCATATCACCTGATCTATACTCATACTGGTGGGATTCCAAGAAAAATTAATTTGCTGTGCGATCGAATGCTTATGATGGGTTGTCTGGAAGAACTCCATTACTTTGACCAGAAAGCGGTCGAAGTAGTTATTACTGACTTTCAACAAGAATTTGATGCACACCAAATCATGGCGGATGATCTGGCAAAACTTCCCGAGATCGGATTAGATATGGAAAATCAAAGCAAAATGGACCTGGGAAAAATCGAAAGCCGGTTATTGAGAATGGAAAAATCAGTCCTTTTTGTTTTAGATTTGTTAAAGCAGAATTTATCGTTCGGTAATGTTAAAAATGATACCAACAAGAGATTGTAAATCATGAATGACATAAACACAGACATTCATCAAATCAGTAATGCCATGACAATCGATGTTGAAGATTATTTTCAAGTTTCAGCTTTCGAAGCCAATATTCCAAGAGAATCATGGGATAGCATTCCATGCAGAGTAGAAGGCAATATAGACAGGATTCTAGGTTTACTCGATGAAAAGCAGATAAAGGCGACATTTTTTACCTTGGGTTGGATAGCGCAACGATATCCTGAAATGGTAAGACGTATTGTTGATAATGGCCATGAATTAGCAAGCCATGGATGGGCGCATGCACGCGTTACTGACCTGTCGCAGCGTCAATTTGAAGAAGATATCAGTCGTAGTAAATTACTTTTGGAAGATATTAGTGGCCAGGCGATACTAGGCTATCGGGCGCCAAGTTTTTCGATCAATGACCATAATTTGTGGGCGTTGGATTGCTTGGCAGAGGCAGGGTATCGCTATAGTTCGAGCATTTATCCTGTACAACATGATCACTACGGCATGCCCGAGGCGCCAAGATTTGCAAATCACCCAAGAGGCGAAAGCGGGGTCCTCGAGTTGCCGGTAACAACAATTCGTCTTTGTGGACGGAATTTTCCAGCGGGTGGAGGTGGTTATTTCAGATTTTGGCCATATTCCGTTTCTAAATGGTTTATTAAAAGACTCAATGTAAATGAGTCCCATGCGGCAATTTTTTATTTTCACCCATGGGAAATTGATGTGGAACAGCCACGTCAAAGTGATATCAGTTTTAAAACCCGATTTCGGCATTACTTGAATTTGCATCGTATGGAAGAAAGGCTAAGATCACTGATGCACGACTTTAAATGGAACAGAATGGATAAAATTTTCTTACCTAAAGAACTTGGCATTATCAAATGAATTCAAGAGATAAGATATCTGCAATTGAGAAATCGATTGAGCAAATGGTAATTCGCGAAATGCAACCGGGAGATAAAGCACGTTGGGACAAGTTTGTGTTGAGGTGCCCGGAAGCGACTTTTTTTCATCGGGCAGGGTGGAAAAATGTGATAGAGCAAGCGTTTAATCATAAAGTCTGGTTCTTATATGCAGAGTATGATGGTCAGATTCAGGGAATACTGCCATTGGCTGAAGTTAAAAGCTTTCTTTTCGGACACTCCATTAGCGCATTACCTTTTTGCGTGTATGGCGGTGTAGCTGCGGATAATCAATTTGCACGAATGAAACTTGAGCAGGCGGCTGATGAACTGGCACGACGAAATAAAGTGGATTATCTTGAATATCGTAATATGCATTCTGTTCATCCAGATTGGCCGAATAAAGATCTTTACGTGACTTTTCGCAAGGCGATTGATCCTGATGTTGAAAAGAACCTTTTGGCAATACCGAGAAAACAACGCGCGATGGTACGTAAAGGCATAAAGTATGAACTTGAAGCTGTTATTGATGAGGATGTTGAACGTTTCTTTTTTGCTTATTCAAGTAGTGTACATCGATTGGGAACACCTGTTTTCTCAAAGCGATATTTTCAACTTCTCAAAGAAACATTTGCTGAAGATTGCGAGCTTATGACGGTTATTAAGAACGGTAAAACAATTAGCAGTGTAATGAGCTTTTATTTTCGGGATGAAGTATTGCCGTACTATGGCGGTGGAACTGATGATGCGAGAAAACTGGCTGCCAATGATTATATGTATTGGGAGCTCATGAGACGAAGCTGTGAAAGCGGTTATAAAACGTTTGATTTTGGTCGCAGCAAACGAGATAGCGGATCTTATAGTTTTAAAAAAAACTGGGGGTTTGAAGCACAACCACTTTACTATGAGTATCAGCTAATTAACGCTTCACATGTGCCGAATCACAATCCATCAAATCCAAAATATAAGTTTTTTATTAACGCATGGCAGAAATTACCGCTTTCTATTGCTAATTTGGTAGGACCGCATATTGTTAAGAACTTGGGATAGGATGTAAAAAACTTTTCCCTGAACATTTAAGTATTTTAAAAATCTTCGGGTAAATTTTTACTGGCGTTTTATAAAGTAAGTAGGTAACAGTCATATGAACACCATAATTTCTACTGAAAAATTAAACCAGAACCAGAACGGTGCGCCCGCCTTAATGGCAGTTCTGGCTGTAATTGGAATTCTAGTGATTTACCATGAAACAGTAGGGTCCATGGTCGCTACTTGGTATAGATCTGAAACATATGCACATGGCTTTCTGATTTTTCCATTTGTTATTTATTTGATCTGGACTAAGCGGCATAGTATATGTGCTCATAACCAGCAACCGTGTCCTATGGCTCTTCTCGGTCTGGGTATACTGGGTTTCTTTTGGCTGGTTGCTGAACTGGCGAGTGTTCAGGTACTAACGCAATATATTCTTGTTGCAATGTTACCGGTGGTCGTTGCTGTTATTCTGGGCTATAGAATCATGTTTGCCATGGCTTTTCCTTTAGCTTATCTTTTTTTTGCGGTGCCTTTTGGCGATATGTTGATTCCGCCGCTGATCAATTTTACTGCCGATTTTACTGTGAATGCATTACAACTGACCGGAGTTCCCGTTTATCGTGAGGGAACTTTTTTCTCATTGCCTACAGGAAACTGGTCTGTTGTAGAGGCATGTAGTGGTTTACGTTATTTAATCGCGTCGGTCACACTGGGAACACTATATGCCTACCTAACTTACCGGAGTTTAAGCAGACGTCTGATATTTATATTTTTCTCAATATTGGTGCCCATCATTGCCAATGGAATTCGTGCCTATCTGATTGTGATGACCGGACATTTGAGTAACATGCAGTTAGCGGTTGGCGTAGATCATCTGATTTATGGCTGGATATTTTTTGGGTTTGTCATGCTAGTATTATTTTGGGTAGGATCCTTTTGGCGTGAGGATGACGACGAGGCAGCCACACCAAAACTGGGTGAGCAGCAATTGATCGGGGATGAGAAAAAAGTCACCTCCATTACAAAAACAGCTCTGATTACTTTTGCGGCGTTATCTATCACCTTGATTTGGCCCATTTACGCGGCATATCTTGAGAAAGATACAGTTCATGAACCTGAATTTAATTTCTATTTACCAGACCGGAAAGAGTGGTACATTGCCAGTGATCCAGTGACAGACTGGAAACCAATTTATATTGGACATCCTGGAAGATTCGAACAACATTATTCAGGCTTTGGAGATAACCGGGTTAGCTTGTATGTTACATACTATTTCAATCAACGACAGGGACATGAGTTGATTAATTTTGGGAATATGTTGGTGCCGGAAACCGATGCCCCGTGGCGTAAGATAGGTGAAAGAAAGAAATCTGTGATAATGGATAAAAATGAAATGACGGTGCGCCAAGCTCAATTAAGTTCATATTCAGGCAAATTATTGGTCTGGAGGTGGTATGTATTAGGTAATGAAGAAACAATTAGTGCTTATGTGGCAAAGGCCTTACTTGCGAAGAATCGATTGCTATACGGAGAAGATTTTGGGGCAGAGATAATTGTCGCTTCTCCTTATGACGTTGAGCCAGATGAGGCTGCATCTGTCCTTAAGCAGTTTCTATCTGATATGCTGCCGGTAATTTCTGATAATTTAGAGAATTTAAACAAGCAATAGTGCATTTTAATTATTAAAGTGCGGTAATTATGGACAATGTTTGATTAGACCCGGCTAAAATCCGGACAGTGTAAATTATAATTATGAATGCTCCGCCTTTAATTGCTCATGTCATTCATCGCTTGGATGTTGGTGGGCTTGAAAACGGTCTGGTAAATCTGATTAACAGAATCCCTCCGAGTCAATATCGGCACGTGATTATTTGTATCGAAGATTATACAGATTTTCGTCAGCGCATAACGCGTGATGATGTTCAGGTCATTGCCTTAAATAAACGTGTAGGATATGATCTAAAGCTATACACGAAATTGTTTCGAGTTCTGCGCGAATTAAAGCCTGATATTGTACATACACGTAATCTTGCGGCTTTAGAGGCTCAATTAATAGCTGTTGCGGCTCGGATTAAGGCGCGTGTACATAGCGAACACGGACGGGATATATCTGATTTAAAAGGAGAGAACTTTAAATATAATCTATTACGTAAAATAATTTATCCCTTTGTCGATCATTTCATTACGGTTAGTAAGGACTTGGAAGTATGGTTAACCAATTTGCTGGGCGTGTCATCAAATCGGATAAGTCAAATATATAATGGCGTTGACAATCATCGGTTTTCTCCTGGACAACCTACTCACAGTGGATTGGCGCCAAGCGGCTTCTTTTCAGAGAATAGCTTTGTAATTGGTAGTGTAGGGAGAATGGAGGCAGTTAAGGACTACCCGAGTCTCGTACGAGCTTTTTTACAGATTATTGAAAAAATACCAGCGGCTCGCATGAGGTTGCGACTCATGATTGTGGGCGATGGAAGTTCGCGTAATGAATGTTTGAGTCTGGTGCGGCAAGCAAATGCGGATGATCTGGTTTGGTTCCCGGGTGAGCGTTCAGATATTCCAGAATTCATGCGCATGATGAACCTGTTTGTGTTACCCTCGCTTGGCGAAGGAATATCAAATACAATTCTGGAGGCTATGTCCAGTGGTCTCCCTGTTGTGGCAACGCGAGTTGGTGGAAATATAGAGTTAGTCGAAGAAGCGCGAACTGGAATTCTGGTTTCTCCGGGAAAACAATCGGAGTTAATGGAAGCTATGTTGTCTTATTACACAACGCCAGAGTTGTTAGATATCCATGGTAAATCAGCGCGGCATAAAATTGAAACAGCTTTTAGTATGACAGCCATGATTAACAGCTATCTTCGCGTGTATGACCAGTCGTTGTGCCTGAAAGATTAGAACTGATTTTACAGCTCCGCGTCGGCATGAGAAAAATCAATCAGCTAAGCGAATGATTTGATTAACCTTCAGCCTCAGAATGAGATGCGCTATCCGGCCATTTACTGAAAGGGAACGGTCGTTGCTCACTATTAAACGATAGAAATTGGATAATTTGAGAAATATAGATGCTTAAACCTTGAGAAAATTTGAGTATTTGTTCGTTTGGTTTCTCTGTAAGCATAATCGACACAAACTGGAAAATCATAATTCCAGTAACGAGAAATTTCGATATACTATACACGACAATAAAAAATAACATAAAGATCGCGCGGACCAGAATTTCATTTCTTTGTGATGGTTGTTCAACTTCTTTTTTCATTTAATTCCTTTACTTTATGAATAAGGTCTTATTCTAAGTTTTCTATTTTAGAACCACCGTCTAACTCTACCTTTATATTCGTCAAATTGAACGCCAAAAATTTTCCCAAGTGTTTCTTCTTCGGGCTCAATTTGAAACCGGTTCATGTAATAAACAAACCCTGCTATGCACAACAGTGCCACGATGTTGTTTAAATAGAGACCCCATCCGAGAAGAATGGTTGCTAAACCTAGATAAATCGGGTTTCTACTATATTGATACAAACCTGTTTTTATTAGAACAGAAGATGATTCCGGTTTCATCGGGTTTAATGTTGTTTTTTGACGTAAGAAGGAAACGCTACTCATCAGGATCAAGATAACTCCCGCTATTACCATGAATAGTGGTATCGAGGCGTGTATTTGTTTAATGGATAAAAAAGGAGAGAATTTTGCGGTAAGCCACATCATTGTGGCGAATATAATCAGTAGGAGTGCGGGTGGAACTAGAAGTGTTAACCGGTGCATGGTTAGTGGATATGTTTATACCCTGACGGATTTCCAATATTTGGCTTTCCAGTAGACATTATCCATATGTGATATCGTTACACCTTTGCGTTGAGAAACATGTAGGAATTTTTTATTTTCCAGATAAATACCAACATGTCTGGATGTCGGTCCTGTTCTAAAAAAGACCAAATCACCCGCATTTAATTCGTGTTTATGAATTTGTTTTCCTAATTGTGATTGTTGACGTGTTGTTCTAGGTAAATACATTCCAAGTTTGGATTTATAGGTTAGGTAAACAAATCCTGAACAGTCAATGCCATTTTTGTTCAAACCGCCTAGTCGGTAACGGACTCCCTCCCATTCCCTATGTTGACGATATAGCTTGTGAATGATGGTTTTTTGCTCAGGTTTTTTGCTTAATTCGGTTGATCTGAGCTGATAGTTGCTTGGTTTTTTCTCTTGCAAGGAACCGCACCCAGTGATTACTATGGAAAATACCAAGCATATCACAATAGCATATTCTTTCTGTATACGTCGCATCATCAATTTTCGCTTAATATGATTGCTTGTATCATACCAAATTAGCTAAAGAAATCAACCGCGACATTAATAATATCATATAACCATATAATTATTATTATTTTATTGGTGCATACAAATGATCTCCTGATTTAGGTGGCGATGATCGCACACTTGATTTTCAATGCCACCGGATCATTTAGCTTCTGTACCATTAATTCGTTCTGACAGGCGATGGATATTCGAAGAACTGCCGCCAATTTTTCTTTCGTTGCTTTGACGTAATGATCTGGCCGCTAGTTTTGATTTATTGCGACGATCGAATGCGGTGTTAATTGATGTAACTGTATCAGAACCCAGCTTGAATACTGCTATTGCCTGTGAAAGATTATTGGTTTGATTGCTCAGTTCATCGGCAGATTCTGAAACATCTTTTACCAATGAAGTGTTTTGTTGTGTTACTGTATCCAATTGAATCAAGGCTTCATTGATTTGTTCAATGCCTGAATTTTGTTCGTGAGAAGCATTGGTGATATCCGCCATAATTTCAGTTACTTTTTGTACTGAGTCGACGACTTCAGCCATAGTCTGTCCCGCTTTATCGACCAATTCCGAGCCCGATTCAATTTGATTCACAGAATTATTGATTAAAGTCGTTATTTCTTTTGCGGCGGTTGCTGAACGTTGCGCAAGCATTCTAACTTCCGAAGCAACTACTGCAAACCCACGACCATGTTCGCCTGCACGCGCAGCTTCCACGCCGGCATTCAGTGCAAGAATATTCGTTTGAAAAGCGATTTCATCGATGACATTAATAATATTCACAACCTGCTTGGAACTTTCATGAATTGAATTCATGGTGTGTACGACTTCGTTGACTATTTCACCGCCTTTTTTCGCTATCCTGCTTGCCTGTATACCCAATGCATTGACTTCCTGTACATTTTGGGTATTTTGCGCTACGGTTGAGGTGAGTTGTTCCATCGATGCGGCCGTTTTTTCCAGACTTGCTGCTTGATCAACGGTACGTCCGCTTAATTCATTGTTTCCTTTTGCCAGATCTTCGGAAGTACTTTTGACGATTCCAGTGCTGATATTAATATTTATCATGATACGGCGCATATTTCTGTTCAAGGTTGACAGCAGTTCAAGCAATCTTCCCAGTTCGCCCTTTGCAGACGGATATTGTTCGTTCGAAAAATCACCTGATGCAGCTTTGGCAATCATGTCGGAAATATGTCTCATCGGACGCGTGATTGATGATATGCCATAATAAGCCAGTAACATGGAGATCAAAACGCCAAGCCCGATAGCCGACATATAGGCAGCCGGATTTTGTGCGGCCAATCCAGTTATTGCGGTTAGTCCAGCCATGAATAGCGCAAAGCAAGGAAAAGCAAATAACAGACCCAATTTGGTTTTTACTGAAGGATTCCTGATTGCGACCAGTTTCTCCGCAATTCCTTTTTTAATTACCTTTCCTTCTCTAAGTACAACTTTGCCTGCTTTAATTTCTTGGTACAGTAATTCAGCCGACGTGATTTGTTCGGCTGTCGGTTTGTTTCTCACGGAAATATAGCCGTTGATTTGACCCGCTTCGCGCAGTGGAATAACGTTGGCTTCAACCCAATAATAATCGCCATTTTTACACCGGTTCTTGACGATAGCCGTCCAGGGTTTACCTGCCTTTAGGGTTTTCCATAAGTCATCAAATGCTTCTTCGGGCACATCCGGATGCCGTACTATATTATGAGGTTGTCCAAGCAGCTCTTCGCGTGTAAATCCACTGATATTCACAAAGGCATCATTAACGAATACAATCCTTCCTTTTAAATCAGTCTTGGATATGAGCCCATCCGTATCACGAAATTTTCTTTCGTTGGTTGTAATTGGCATGTTTACCCGCATAATTAAATCCTCCAGTACCTTATTGCTTATTTAGATGGCAATTTTTTGTAACAACGCTATGCATTCTTATACACGCCCCTATACACGCACCGTTTGTGGGCCCATATTTACAACTCTGGATAAAACCTTTCTCGCCATATCGTTTAGTGGGACAATTTCATCAACTCCGCCCGCAGACACTGCTTCTTTAGGCATGCCGTAAACAACGCAACTGGCTTCGTCTTGGGCAAAATTATAGGCGCCAGCGTCATGCATTTCTAACATTCCGGCCGCACCATCTTTACCCATGCCGGTCAAAATCACGCCGATTGCATTTTTTCCGGCAATTCTTGCGGCAGAACTGAAAAGTACATCGACAGACGGGCGGTGACGGTTGACCGGTTCCGATTTGCTTAATTCAGTTACATAATTTGCACCACTGCGTTGCAGTAGAAGATGAGAATGTCCTGGTGCGATAAAAGCATGTCCCGGTAATATACGTTCACCACCTTGCGCTTCTGCAACACTAATTTTGCACAGTTTGTTCAAACGCTCGGCAAAGGATTTTGTAAATGTCTCCGGCATATGTTGGGCGATGAGAATACCTGGGCAATTCGGTGGCAATTGTGAAAGGAATTCATACAGCGCTTCGGTTCCGCCGGTGGATGAACCGATTATGATCAACTTTTCTGTTGATGCAATCCGATTCGTCAATACCGGGAGGGACTGATGAGTAGTCGCAACTTTAGGTTGCGAAGCAGCAATCGGTCGTTTTATCCGAGCCTGCTTTGCAATGCGAATCTTATATGCAATTTGATGGGCATATTCCTGTAAACCATGCGCAATATCAATTTTTGGTTTAGCAATGAAATCAACAGCGCCGAGTTCAAGTGCACGAAACGTCACTTCGGAACCCTGTTCAGTCAAAGTAGAAATCATTAATACGGGCATTGGCCGCAAACGCATTAATTTTTCTAGGAAATCGAGCCCATCCATCTTGGGCATTTCAACGTCCAGCGTTAATACATCCGGATTCATTTCACGTATCATTTCTCTGGCAATAAGCGGATCAGGTGCTGCGCCAATAACTTCCATATCAGGTTGACTATTGATGATCTCGGTCAACATTTTCCGAACAAGTGCAGAGTCGTCAATGATTAATACTCTAATTTTATTCATAAATTATCGCCAAAAACGGTTATTCGGATTGTTATCAGGAAAAAAGCTCAACCGCACCACTCGAATCTGAAGAATTGTTGAAGGTATTCACCTGTTTGCTATAGCTTTTTTCTTGTGCAGAAATACTATTCAGTTGGCTGCCTTTCAGTTTTTTAACCATCACTTTGCCGGACTTTGGAAAGAAAAATACTTTTCGCGGGTAAATATCAACCAAATCTTTTGCCGTTACTCGAATATTCTCCGTGGCTAAAAACTTGAGTACAAAGTCTGCATTTCTCTGGCCAACATTCGATGTTGTCAATTCCTTCATCACATTGCCGCCGCCAAACACTTTTGCTTCAAGATTTGCACGGCGTGCACCCAATTTCAAAAGCTGGTTTATCAGCACTTCCATTGCGTAGGTGCCGTAACGTGCGGGAGCATTGAGCGGCGTTTTGGAATCCGATGTTCCACCGTCAGGCAGCATAAAATGATTCATGCCGCCAATACCATTGCTGGTGTCGCGAATACAAGCGGCAATACATGAACCCAGGACTGTTACCAGTAATTTATCTTGATTGGTGACATAATATTCACCGGGCAACAGTTTAACGCTTTGGGCTTTAAAGTCGCTATCGTAGTAGAAATGAGTTGCAACTTGTTTGTCAATCGGAATAAATTCTTTTGGTTCGATTTCAATCATTATTTATCCTTTTTTATTTGCAACTTCATAGACGGTATTCGAACGCAGTCTAAAAATATCAGAAGCAAATTGCAGGCTTTCGGAGTGACCGGCAAAAAGCAATCCGCCATCGTCGAGTAACGGTGCGAATTTTTTCAGAATTTTATATTGTGTTTCCTTGTCAAAATAAATCATGACATTACGGCAAAAAATGGCTTGAAAAGGACCGCGTATCGACCAGAATTCTTCCAGAAGATTGATTTTTCGAAAGGTGATCAATTCCCGTACTTCGTCACGAACTCTGACTGAACCTTCATTGCGGCCCTTGCCTTTGTAAAAAAATTCTTTTAAAACACTTTGCGGTAATTTTTCCACACGATCCAGACTGTAAACGCCTTCTTGTGCTTTTCTCAATACTTGGGTATCCACGTCTGAAGCCAGAATATGCACCGGCGGGGTAAATGAATTAAATGCTCTGATTGCTGAAATCGCCATGGAATAGGGCTCTTCTCCAGTGGATGATGCGCTGCACCAAAGATGAATTTTGGCCTGGTTTCTGCGTTTTTGAAGATAATCGCTTAGATCCGAAGCATCTTGAGTATTGACAGGCTGTGGTTTCTTGCACGTTTTTAAATGCTGCTCCAGAATCGGAAAATGATGATTCTCACGGAAAAAAGATGTCAGATTAGTTGTCAGGGCATTGACAAACTCCTGCCACTCTGCCGCATCAGCTTTTTCCAAAAGATTTAAATACTCTTTAAAACTGTTTAATCCATGCGCGCGTAAACGCCGCGCCAATCGGCTATAAACCATGTTTTGCTTGGAATCTGATAATGAAATACCGGCATGGTCATAAATCAATTTTTTGGTTCTATCAAAATCTGCTTGCGTGTAATTATATTCACGGGACGGGAGTTCCGAAGCTTTTGTAGTTGTTGCTAACATGATTTATATACTCCAACAAATGTACGGTTTAGAATCCAATCCGCAAGTCATTTGCACAAATTGTGAGAAATTCAAATTAAAACTCTTCCCATGAATCATTTTTACCGCCTGCTGCAACCTTACATGGTTGCTCTAAACCTGACATAATCTCATCGTCAACTTGGGTTTTTTGTGTTTTCTGAACGGGCAATTCTGTTACCACTGGCTTGGGACGTCTTTTATGATTAGTCACGCGTTGACTACCTACTGATAATTTGAATACGGTTACTGCATCAACCAATTCTTGAGACTGATCTTGCATTAATTCCGCAGAAGCCGCAGCTTCTTCAACAAGCGCTGCGTTTTGCTGTGTAGCTGTATCCATCATGGAAATTGCCTGGTTTACCTGTTCAATGCCTTGACTTTGTTCCTGTGATGCAGCCGTAATTTCGCCCATGATGTCGGTTACTCTTCTGACAGCATTAACAATCTCGTCCATAGTTGCCCCGGCCTCATCGACCAACCGCGTTCCAACGTCGACTTTGTTTACAGAATTGCTGATTAATTCCTTTATTTCCTTGGCTGCAGAAGCAGAGCGTTGTGCCAAAGTGCGTACTTCAGTAGCAACTACAGCAAATCCGCGGCCTTGCTCACCCGCACGCGCAGCCTCTACAGCGGCATTCAGTGCCAAGATGTTGGTCTGGAATGCGATGCTGTCAATAACAGAAATAATGTCGACAATCTTTTTGGAACTTTCGTTGATCTCATTCATGGTTTGAACAACCTGACCAACGACTTGACCGCCCTTAATCGCCACATCGGATGCGCCGGCAGCCAACTGGTTGGCTTGCTTAGCGTTATCGGCATTTTGTTTGACAGTCGACGTCAATTCCTCCATTGCGGAAGCGGTCTGTTCCAGACTAGCGGATTGTCTTTCAGTGCGTTGACTCAAATTCAAATTGCCTGCAGCAATATCTTCAGTGGCGCTGGTGATTGAATCCGTGCCCAAACGTACCTTACCGACGAGATCAATCAGATTACTGTTCATCTGCTTGAGGGCTTGCAGTAGTTTTCCGGTTTCGTTATTGGATTTTGCATCGATCCGGGTCGTAAGATCGCCCGCAGCAACAGCATTTGCTATTGCAATCGCTTCATTCATGGGTTTTGTGATGCTGCGCACCATAAGAATGGCGAGAAAAATGCCAAAACCCAAAGCCAGCACCATTAATCCAATCAGTAAATATATGGAATGTTGCATATCAACGACACGAAACTGAAATGCCTCGACCAGAGTCTGAATGGCAATTGCATTAAATGCATAAATGTTGTCAATTGCGTTGGTATAATCATCGAAATATTTATCGGCGGCAAGAGTCAACCGTTCTGCATTTAATAGTTGGGTATTGGTGATGGCCAGGACATTATCAATTTGCTGCTTAACTTCAGCCGCCTTGGCTTCGATTGCTGCTTTGATATGCGCATCGGTACTGGTAGCTTTTTCCAGGTTGCGCGTCAACTCCTGATAAAATTCGTTAATGTTGCTGTATTGGCCCATAAGGGTGGCGCGTTGAGCCGTAGTAAGTTCGCCAGAAGCGAGAACAGTTGTACCTGCAGCGCGCATTCTGCCCATGCTTTCAGTAATCTTGGGCGCATTGACCATTGTGGCATTGATAAGAAAATAGGTGCCGGCAACAGGATCGAGTGAAAGCCCGAATTCATCCTGAATTTTTTCTGCAATTAACAGCATGCTCCCTATCACGTCAGTATGATGCTTGGCGCTGTCTGGAACACTGAGTTGGCGCCGATTAACCGCGTTTGCCAATTCTCCCAGACGCTGCTTTACAGCAGACCAGTTACTATTGACTAGTTCGGATACATTAGCTGATTTGAATGCAGCATCAACATTGGCTGCAGCGTTATTTATTTGTGATTGCAGTTCAGGCAAGCGTACTACCAATGATTCGTTTCCACCCAGTATGCCACCGGAAAGGCCACGGTGCTGCTGCGTTAATTTAACTATTTCATGGATTGATACAATGGGCGCAACGCCTGCAACCTCCCGCTCGGCAACTTCAACTTCACCAGCAACCGACATAATATAAAATGATGCCGGGAAAGCTGCCATTACCAGGAATATGATTCCAAGGACAGTAAATTTTTGTGGTAAGCTCATGTGTTCTAAAAACGACATTTGTTTCTCCTAGGTACTTAATTATTCACAAAATTTTTTAAACCGAAATCACTCAGTGTTGCCAGGGCCGTATAAATTTTGTTAATTCAGTTGCGCCAACTGTTTCGAGATTAATTAATGGTTGTGTCCAATAAACCCATTTCCCGACTTCCCATAAGCTTTTCAATGTCAAGCAGAATCAGCATTCTGTCATCAACCGTACCTAAACCTTTGATATATTCGGTATCAATTGCCGTTCCAAATTCTGGTGTTGCGCGCATCTGTTCGGAATCGAGGTTTATGACATCCGACACGCCGTCAACTACAATCCCAATGATTCGTCCAGATACGTTTAAAATAATCACAACAGTAAATTGGTCGTACTCAGCCGTGCCCAGTCTGAATTTGATTCGCATGTCGATAATGGGAACAATGATACCGCGCAGATTGACGACACCTTTGATAAACTCAGGAGAATTGGCAATTTGCGTTATCGCATCATAGCCACGAATTTCCTGAACCTTAAGTATGTCGATGCCATATTCTTCGTTTCCCAAACGGAAAGTTAGAAACTCATTCAGTGCCGGGTTTGCTGATGCGACAACTGAATCGGTTGACGTTACGGTTTGTTGTTGCGACATGACGCTCCTCCTAGTTTTAAATTTAGACTATTAATGAATTCAATGTGTTGTATGGTTTTTTAAGAATCTTTGTGCGAAGCCATGACCAGACCGGTAGTATCCAGAATTAGCGCGACTTTTCCATCGCCCATAATTGTTGCGCCTGAAACGCCTACAACTCTACGGTAGTTGCTTTCCAAACTTTTAATGACTACTTGATGTTGTCCAACCAACGCATCTACAAACATCGCTGCTTTGTGACCTTCCGCATCGAGAATGACGAGAATACCATCTTCAATTTGTGTGGCATTGGGCTTGATATTAAAGATTTCATGTAACGCAATAACCGGTAAATAATTTCCGCGTACGTGCACTACACGGCCAACGCCACCGACTGTTTTAATATCACCACTTTTAACTTGGAGCGATTCCGTAATATAGGTAAGCGGAACAATGAACATTTGATCGCCAACAGCAACGGATAATCCATCGAGAATGGCCAATGTCAGTGGCAGACGGATGGTAATACGCGTACCCACGCCGAAAACTGAATCGATTTCAACGCGTCCGCCCATGTCTTGAATATTGCGCTTTACCACGTCCATGCCGACACCGCGGCCGGAAACGTCCGTAACTTGTTCGGCAGTAGAGAAACCCGCTTCAAAAATGAGCATCCAGACTTCTTGATCTGTCATGCCATCATGAACCGATATGCCGCGTTCCAATGCTTTTGCTATGATTCTTTCACGGTTTAACCCTGCGCCATCGTCTCCAACCTCAATGACAATACTGCCACCCTGGTGAAATGCGCGTAATGTAATGGTTCCTTTAGCCAGTTTTCCTGCCGCGATTCTTTTTTCTGGCGACTCAATACCGTGATCCAGACTGTTTCGAACCAGATGCGTCAAAGGATCTGCAATCTTTTCAATTAATCCTTTGTCCAGTTCCGTACCTTCACCGACCGTTTTCAACTCAACCTTTTTATCGAGCTTTGCTGCAAGATCGCGTACCACCCTGGGGTAACGACTAAATACAAAGCTGATTGGCAGCATTCGTATAGACATAACTGCTTCTTGCAGATCGCGCGTATTCCGCTCCAACTGGTTCATTCCGTTGTTGAGCTTTTCATAAATCACCGGATCAACCTCTGAAGCTGTTTGTGCAAGCATCGCCTGGGTAATGACCAGTTCACCCACCAGATTGATCATCTGGTCGACCTTCTCAATACTGACCCGAATAGAAGAAGACTCACTTGCTGCAGTGTTTGATTTGGATTGTTTATTAGCCGGACTCTGGCTTGTTGGGTTCGCAGTGACTTTTGGGTTATCTGCAGGTTGTATATTGATTTGGGTTTTTTCTGTTTTTTCTGTTTCATTGGGTGCTGCGGGGGCTCCGGGGAAAAAACCGTATAGTTTTTCCGAACTTGGTTCTGTTTCGGTTGCCGCTGCAGCGATTACTTCGTCAGAATTCCCTGAATTGGTCTCTTCGGCTAAAACAGCAGGGGAAGGCTCCGCACTTATTGTTGCTTGTTGATTGCTCTGCGTTTCCTTCTCGATTATTAACTGAGCGGGATTGACAACGAAAGCAAGTGCTTCCCAGACATCCTCTTCGCAGGTTGCGGTGGTGAGCCGTAATTTGCAAATTTGTTTCTCATCTGATTCCAGGAGTTTTTCCAGTTTTCCGAGCACACTCAAATTGGAAAACAAATTTTCCATTGATTTTGCGTTAATATCACTGGTTGAGAATTCTATGTTAAAGCTTTTTGTTTCATTTTCTGAAGTATTCGGTTTAATGTTTTCAGCATTAATGGCCTGTTCATCTGATGTGGCGGCAGGTAATTGATCATTATTTTCTGCAGGTGCTGTTATTGCTTTGTCTGTTGTTTCGTTTTTTTGGGGAGTGGAACTCTCCGAGAACTGTTTTAATTCCTCACTGATTTCCGCAGCTGTCGCTTTGTCGGCTTCGCCGTTGCCTCTATGTGCTTCTAATTGACCCTTGATAACATCACCTGCTTTAAGAAAGGTATCAACCATTTCGCTGCGGATTTCAATTTCACCTTTGCGTATCTTGTCCAGTAACGACTCCAGCATATGTGTCATCTCCGTCATGTCTGTAAAACCGAATGTGCCTGCTCCACCCTTGATAGAATGTGCAGCGCGGAAAATGGCATTTAAGTCTTCAGGATCTGGAGAACTGATATCCAACCCAAGCAAGCACGCTTCCATCTCTGCAAGTAATTCTGAGGATTCTTCGAAAAATACCTCATAAAATTGTTCAAGGTCTGCGCTCATTTCTAATCCTAAAATTCAAAAGTATGGATCTGGTCAAATCTTAATTTCTTGTTGAAAACCCATGCACGTCTGTAACCCAGGTCAATGACCAGTTCTACTCTTAACAAAGTGATTGCAGACGTACACAGGCTACATGCAATTGCATTGATCAAATGATTGAGTGACCGTTAAAATTCATCCCAGTCATTATCTTTGGCGTTGACGACTTTTGATTTGGTGGTCGCAGTTTTTGCCTTTTCTGTTGCTTGAGTCTTGCTGGCTGACATGTCACTATTTGTTGCTTTGTTTCCACTGAATGGCCTTGACGAGTAATCACGTCTCTCCGGCGCCTGTTTTGTATTGGAAACAGTTTTTTGTGACGATCTCAGACTGAATGCAGCGACGGCCTGTGTCAATTGCTGCGCCTGAGATTGCATTTCTTCAGCTGTGGCAGCCGCCTCTTCTACAAGCGCAGCATTTTGTTGAGTGCCCTCATCTATCTGGGTAATCGCGTCATTAACCTGTTCGATTCCTGAGCTTTGCTCATGAGATGCGGTAGTGATTTCGCCAATAATATCTGCGACATGTTTGATGGACTGAACAATTTCATCCATTGTTGTGCCCGCTTCATCGACCAGTTTGGTGCCGTTTTCAACCTTTTCAACCGAATCGCTAATCAACGTTTTAATTTCTTTTGCCGCTGCGGAACTGCGTTGCGCCAGATTACGGACTTCTGTAGCCACAACCGCGAAACCTCGGCCTTGTTCGCCAGCTCGAGCAGCTTCAACCGCTGCATTTAATGCCAAGATGTTAGTCTGGAAGGCAATGCCATCAATTACGCTGATAATATCGACAATCTTCTTCGAACTGTCGTTGATGGAAGACATTGTTGTGACAACCTGGCTGACGACATTTCCACCTTTCTCCGCCACGTCAGAGGCGCCTATCGCGAGCTGGTTGGCTTGTTGTGCATTCTCGGCATTCTGACGAACAGTGCTGGTTAATTCTTCAATACTGGCCGCTGTTTCTTCAAGGTTAGCCGCCTGTTTTTCAGTTCTCTCGGACAAGTCGCTGTTTCCTGATGCAATTTCTTTTATGGCGTCTGATATCACATCTGATGAATCAGTTATGCTGTTAACGATGCTGACAAGGTTGTCAACTGTCTTGTTGACGTGATCAGCCAATCGGCCAAAATCGCCTTGATAGTTTTCAGGTGCTTTTTGTCTCAAATCACCCTGGGCCAGCGCTTCGAGCACACGCCCAACTTCTTTCATGGTGATATCGGTTGTTTCAATTAGTGAATTGACGTTGTCGCACAATTCAGCGATACCGCCTTCCTTGCCGTCCATCGGAATACGTTGCGACAGATCGCCTTCACGTGCTGATGAAATAACATCTTTGGTTTGTATCACAGCCGATTCAAGCATTTGTTTTGCGTCTACTTGTTGCGTGATATCTGAAGCATACATGACCACTTTAAATGGCTGCCTGTTTAAATCTACTAATGGGCTGGCAAAACCCTGAATCCAAATGTCTTTGCCACTTTTGTTGATATACTTGTATTGGCCGCTGTTTTGTTCGCCACGTTGCAGCCTTTCCCAGAACCCTTTGAATTCTTGAGTGTTTTTTCCAGATGCATCAAGCATTATACTGTGATGCTGTCCAATGACTTCGTTGCCTGTATATCCGAACATTTCCAGGAAAATATCATTAACAGCAGTTATTTTTCCATCCATAGAAAACTCAATTGCAGCCTGAGCCTTGCTGATTGCGTCGAGTTGACCAACGACTTCAAGTTTTTCTCTTGTCACATCAGTTGCGATTTTGGCCACTTTGAACACACGACCCACTTCATCTTTAGGGCATCTCTAAAAATACCTTATATAAAGAGAATTTTTCCAAGCCGGGGAACGATTAGTTCGATTCCCGATATTTTTCTGTTCAAGAATTTGATTATTGCTCAGTTCAAGGCGTTTTGGG
The DNA here is from genome assembly GCA_031316255.1 of Nitrosomonas sp. Taxonomy (NCBI): domain Bacteria; kingdom Pseudomonadati; phylum Pseudomonadota; class Betaproteobacteria; order Nitrosomonadales; family Nitrosomonadaceae; genus Nitrosomonas; species Nitrosomonas sp. Next base: position 3,139,533 of record JALDQW010000001.1, read on the forward strand.
TTGTTATCCTCTCGTTTTTCCTATTTTAGGCAATTCTGGGCGTAATAACCCTGTCGAAACTGAAACATCTTTTGCGAATCAACGTCACCACACGCTTAATGTTGTAAACGAGGTTGAGCAAGCCTATTTGTACTTTTGCTCTCATAAGCCCTATGGTACGAATAGTGATTCCACCCAGTTCATTCGTCATCGAACCAAATACATGTTCAACCCGTGCGCGCACCTGTGATTTCTTTTTGTTGCCAAACTTTTGCGTGTCCGTGAGTGGATGATTGCGAGCACCTTTTTCGTGAATGCGGCTCGTGTGTCCAGAAGTAGCCAGAATTTCTTCCTGTGCTTCGCTGCGATAGGCTGAATCCGCGTAAACATCAGTCCCTCCCTCTTTAGGGGATTGCAGCACTTCTGCCAAAACCTGGCTATCGTGAACTTCCGCTGATGTAAATTCCCATGGGTTATCAACTTGGTACACTGATCCACATTCACGTGATCTTTGTAACCATAAAACGATTCGTTGTTCTTCTTCGTCCAACGCGCATCAATGTCTTTTTGTGCCAGCTTGTGAGGATTTTGCCCCCATTCAATCGGAATCGCACCTTCCTTGATGATCTTGTTCTCCTCACGCGTATTACGTTGCTTGGGAACCGTCACAAAAGTTGCATCAATGATCTGACCTGACTTCAGCTCAACATCCAGCTCCCGTAAACATTCAGCAAATCTCGCAAATAGCCGTTCAATCAGTTGATTCTCCTTCAACTCCTCCCGAAACGCCCACATCGTTTTTGCATCCGGTACCACCCCCGCCAAATCAAGCCCCAAAAAACGCATGAAACTCAATCGATCCCGTACTTGATACTCCAACTGGTCATCCGACAGATTATGCATTCTTTGCAATACCAGCATCTTGAATAGCATCACCCGATCAAAGGGTTTGCGACCAGCCGCGCTTTTCCTAGGCTTCGTAGTCGTCTCCCTGAGAAGATCAGCGAATAAATTCCAGTCGATCATGCGATTCAGTTCTTCAAGCGGATCTCTTAGCTTGCTTAGCTGTTCATAGCGATTTTCAAGGTCAAAAAAACTGAATTGCATGATGGAATCCTATATCAGTGAATATGACTATTAACTATAATAAACAATGTGTTATTATACACTAACTATGAAAAATGGCTTCCCTTCCTGAATTACCCTGTCTTGTAATATCAATTTTTAGAGATGCCCTTTAATTGCCGAGTAAGTTGCTTGGATATAAACGCCTTTACCTGAGCGGGTAATTCTTTTGAAAGTATCGGTTTTAGCTTTGCCGGCAGCAAGATCGTTCCAGAATTGTATATATTCACCAGAATTCGCGTAAGACGGGTCGACAAAAGTACGGTGATGTTTTCCGACTATATCATCGAGTTGGTATTCCATCAGGTCGAGAAAGTTTTTATTCGCCGACAAAACTTTTCCTTCGGTATCAAACTCGATATAGGCATATGCGGAATTGATCGCATCAAAAATACCTCTCATATTGTGGCGTTCAATTTCTGTCTCGGTAATATCGTAGCGAACGCCGATATATTTCCTAGGTTTGCCCCGTTTATCCAGAACAGGCGCGATGCAGGCATCCACATAATAAGGTGTTCCATCCTTGGCGCGATTTTTCACGACACCGCGAAAAATTTTACCGCGTCCGATGGTTGACCACATTTCCTTGAAAACTTCCTTGGGCATATCCGGGTGCCGCGTGATACTATGCGGTTGCCCAATTAATTCGTCGCGACTGTATTTTGAAACCTCCATGTATTTTTGATTAATTGAGAGGATATCACCCTTGAGATTCGCATCGGAAACAATACTGGTCATATCCGTAATTGATGCGCGTACTTTCAGTTCTTCCAGCTCTTCAAGTTGCTCTTTTTTTGCAGCGGTAATATCTGTAACGATACCGACGATTTTGGACAGTTTTCCGTCATCATCTTTTATCGGATTAAAGGAAGCATGTCCCCAGATTTCTTTATTTTCGCGAGTGTGATAGAGGAAATCACCGGAAATAAATTCACCGTTATTCAGTTTTTGCCAGAATGTATGATAACCCGCACTATTACGGTATTCCGGATCGACCATCATGCCATAATCCATATTTGCAATTTCAGCCTGAGAGTAGCCCAGCATATTCAAAAAAAGATCATTAGCCGATACGACTCTACGATCTAATGTTAATTCGATAATTCCTTGATGTTGTCCGATAGCAGCCAAGGAATAATCCTGGATTGAAGCCGATTTGCTCACAAATTTGTTTACAAAAGTTTTAATAGCACTTGTCATTTCCGATCCTTTTTTAAAATTTCACCGAAACAAAATTTATAACGATTAACAATTTAGCAATTGATGGTAAATATCAAATCTTTTATCAAGAGTATTTATCGATATCAATTTAAACTTATTAGGTAACTTTTTTTATAACTTCTAGCAGACTTTCTGGATTGAATGGTTTAACCAGCCATCCCGTTGCACCTGCTGCTCTGCCTTTCGCTTTCATCTCATCGCCGGATTCTGTTGTTAACATCAATATGGGTATGGTTTTGTATTGAGAAATTTCTCTTAACTTTTCCAGTAATCTCAGCCCATCCATCCGGGGCATATTGATATCTGTTAAAACGAGATTGAATGCCTTCCGGCTTGCTTTTTCCAAAGCATCCTGCCCATCAACTGCTTCAGTAACGTCATACCCGGCTCCTTTTAAGGTGAATGAAACCATTTGGCGAATTGATGCAGAATCATCTACTGTTAAAATTGCCTTTCCCATTTCCATCTAATTACTCCTTGTATCGATTCAGTAAATATAACTTAAAATCTATCAATTAAAGTTTCTATGTAAGCGACTAAAACAGCTCTATTTCACCATTTTGCATTTCCTGTTGAACAACGGGTTTGTTCAATTTCTTTGAATGGGCAAGTTGTATTGCCTGTGAAATTTCATTGTTTTTTCTATGTGATTTATCCGGGTCTTTTTGGTTGTTTTTGATTTGATCGATATGCTGTAGCGCAAAATTCAGCATCTCAATCTGTCTTGACGTATGTGCCAGTAACTGAGAAACTAAATCACCAAATTGCAAGGAAGTTAGAGCAGATTCCAGTTCTCGTTCAATTTTTTCTCCAATAGCCATCTGCTTGTTCAATAATTCCAAAACCGGTTTATTTTCCTTGGGTATTGATAGTTTCTCAATTGTCATTACCATTTCATGGTGCGATTTTGATAGTTCATTGATGTACTTGAAATTAATCACAAGATTCGTAACGGCATCGTTTATCAGTCGATCTATCTGATTTAAGTCGCTTTTGACAGTCAAAAAATATTCATCGATCTCTACGTTACAGATTTTGCTGGAAGCTTCATCCTCAGGTTCGATGTCTGTCTGTTTAATTTTCTCAATACATTCATATTGTTTATCAGTCATTTTTTTTCCTTTAGCCGGTAAAATGGAATAAGAACTTTCTATTGTTTCCTATTAACCGTTTGCTTCTCCAATCCTGTTCACCCATCCCAATGCTTCAAGCTCCAGGTTAGTTAATTCGCCTAAACTCAAAAATTCAAGTTCTTTTAACAGCGATTGGATAACTGTGACTTCTCCAGTTTCATTTGCTTCAATCAGTTTAAGTTCGAGACCCAAACGTCCTTCTTTTTTTAGTAGGGCTTGGCTCATATCATCGGGAATACCCAATTTATCGATAATTTGTTGCATATCTATACCAAGTACTGTATCCAGTAACGATAAAATGCCGACCATAAAGGCTCTTTCCTGGTGGTTTTTGTCTGAAGGGCGTTCTACTGTAGCAATGAGTTCCATGAGCTTGCCACGTGCTGCGGCCGTTTTAAGCAGCGCATTTGCCATGGTGTCTTTATCGCCGGAATTTTCGGTTGTATAAAGCAATAGCTGTATCCAGCGTTGCAATTGTTTTCTTCCCAACAACATAATGGATTGTTTAATCGAATTGACCCTTTGCGGCAAACCGCAGGCAACGGAATTAACCATGCGCATCAGGTTATAACTTAAACCCGGTTGTCGTTTGAATTCTTTATCAATCTCATCGATATCGCTGTCACCCATTATAAGCGTCAATAACTTTAATAAAGAAATCTTGGCCGGATCAGCGCGTTTACCCGAAATATTTTCGGGTTTTGCATAGAAATAGCCCTGGAACATCTCAAACCCGAGTTCCATACACTGATTTGCTAACTCGTGATTTTCAACTTTTTCTGCTAGAAGCAGTACCGGCCAATTTTTATATTGATTAACGAGGTTAGTGAGTTCTTCTTTTGTCAGTTTCGATACATCGATTTTAATGATATTGATAATAGGCAAAATATGCTGGATGTTTTCATTGAGTGAAACCACGCCATCAAGTGCAAACTGATAACCTGTTTTTTTTAATTCAGCGCACTGTGCAACAAATTCATCATCAAACTGATCTGAACTGTCAACCTCTAAAACAACATGCTTGTTTGGCAACAGGGTGATGACATCACTTTTAATTAGTTCCTTGTTTATGTTTATAAATCCACGTTGCTGGCCTAAAACATTCTGTATGCCCAAGTGACCGTAAGCATTAACGATAACGTTTGCAGTAGCTGAAAGATCGTCTGCAAAATCAGCTGACTCAGTAAATTCATCAGCCCTGAAAAATAATTCGAATGCAACCAAATTTTTATGTCGATCGAGTATGGGCTGTTTACCAAGAAAAATATTGTCCATTCAGTTCTCCGTAATCATTATCAGTCATAAACATATGTAATTCATGGTATTGATTATCGACTTGAAGGTTTTTTTCTTAAGGGAATCTCAAAATTTGAAGTTAGAAGATGGGATATGGTTGGGGAAAATGTTATTTTTTTGTCAAGCGAGTAATGATGAATAGGATTGGGACAAAAAAGATTAAATCGTGCGCGCAACAAGACTGGAGGGTGATATGGTCATTTTCTAACCAAGTCTGGGGTTCATTGCCGGCACAGATTCCAGTTGTATGGATGTAAGGATTAACTGAGCGTTGACTTGATTTTAGCCTGGTATATTTGAATATTTTCGATGTGATCAGTTTTAATCAAATGCGCACAATTTGCATCGCAATGCTAAAGTGAGTGTTCGAACAATCACAATAAAGGACACATATAAGATTTACATAGATTTAAAAAACAACGGGAAGCGAAAGATTTCACTGTGGATACTTTGTAGGTATTCTAATATACTTGCCGGAATGCCTAGATTTGATGGTGTTAATGAAACAATTACGCATTTGAAGTTTTGTACGGGCGTTTGAATTGTCTCGAATATTAGTATGAAAGGCTGGTAACTTTCTAACTAATAAAGCACCAGACTAATTGGCTTAGGCCGCTTTTTTTCAGTTGCTGTAATAACATATCAATTTCTATTGCGCATAATTGTGTTAAGAGAATTATTTTGCTTTAGAGAAACTATAGTAAAGTGCAGTGAGCTGGTATTGAAATTTATTTCGAATCTGTAGTAGCAGATTTACGTAGCGGCTTTTCATTCTTTTTATTTCTTGCCCCGTTTAATCAGAACGGGGAATTTTTTGTTGACCATGCAAAATCGCTAAGTAAAAAAATTTATGAGTTGCCCGAATCGCTATAATTTATAATTATTGACGATAATTTAGTATGGCTGAAGAAAAATCGTTTCTTGGAACTGGCTGGGCCTTTCCACCCCGGTTTAATAAAAATGGCACCGTTGAACAGGTATCAGCCGAAGCGGATATTCAGGAGAGTTTATATATTTTACTGTCGACCAATCCAGGAGAACGAGTTATGCAACCGACGTATGGATGTGGTTTAAAATCCCAGATATTTGAAGAAATTGATGAAAGTGCTGTTACGGTCATTATAGATTTAATAAAACGCGCTATTTTGTTTTTTGAACCGCGGATACAGGTAGAACATATTGATGTTGACACAGAAAACGAGGAAGATTGGTTAAACGGCTTGGTTAGAATCAATATTACATATACCATCCGCTCAACCAATAATCGCCAAAATATGGTGTATCCGTTTTATTTTACGGAAGGAACCAATGTGCGTCTTTAATATTTTCAATCTGTTAGCACGCTAGACTCAATCTACAAAAAACAAGCAAACTATCTTGAAACGGTTTTAACGGTTAACGCGCTGGAACACTGTTGATCTGCATGAATATTCTATTTATCCATGAAAAACTGTACTGACTTGGTCTCCAATGTACATCTGCATATTCGTGACGGCACGAGCCAGGCGAGCCGTTTATTGCCTGCACTCGATCATGATTATTTTCAGCTTATCGATTTACGTTTTCATTCATTGATGGCGATGGTTGTCGATTATGCCGAAATGATGAAATTTTATCGTTTAAATAATGAGGAGGATGGTCACTGGAAATCTTTTTTCACAGCCGATGAAACCGTCATCATCGCTATTATCTTGTCTACCGATACAGGTAAACTGTCAGGTCTTTTTAAATATCAGCAATATCCTGAAAAATACAGTCACGAAGCTGTGCACGCTATGCAGCAGGCTTTACCGGTTGAATTCAGGCAACAGCTGATTGCGTTGTATTATGTCGCCGGAATTATAGACAACTGGTTGGTCGCACTTAGGACAACGCAGAATCAGACTGGTCTAGAATTACATCAATTAATTGAAAGCGTTATTATCGGGCTCGGGAAAGAGCTGCGCATTTTATTACTGTACTTTGAACATTTCTTACCTGATAAACAACCGAATATTTTTTTTTCAAACGATTTAATACAGCTGATAAACACTGCTGAACCAGAAAGACAGGGCCCTTTGGTGGGTTTTTCCTTCAGACTGAAAGACCAGGCACGTATACGTTCAAGTTTTTATGCAGTTATCAAAGCGATAGAAATGGTACAAGCACGTGCGGTGGATTTGCTTTCTGCTTCATTGTATAACCAGCGTCATGATCCGGCGGCCGGTCTGCTGATTGCATTTTTACAATTGTTTCAGCGGTTGCATCAGAAAATCAATCGATTTACTTCAAATTATATTGATTTTTATTATGAGCAGGTTCTAGGTGCGCAGGCCAATCCTTTTCAGCCTGACCATACTTATCTGGTCGTCGCTTTGAACAACAAACGACAAACCGTACTGATTCCAAAAGGTACGGTTTTTCAGGCCGGACTGGACAACGACAAGCAGGAGATACTGTTTTCCAGTGATAGCGATGCCTTCATTCACGCTGCCAGAGTGTGCGCAATCCATACGTTGTTTTTTAATCGTGATCCATTAAATTCGCCAGAAAATATTCTGCAGGAGACTGTTTTACTGCCGAATGCAGGTAAAAAAAAACACAGACAACTTGCAACCGAGTGCTGGTTTAATACAATACCTGTTTACAATAAAGAAACCTCGACAGATCAAGATGACTTAATGGCCTACCCGATTTTCGGGGCGCCCAAAAATACCGAAATCGAATCGTTGTCTGTAGAGCATGCTCAGATCGGCTTTATAGTGGCCAGCAAGACGTTGCTGCTCGGAGAAGGCCGGCGAAACATCAGTATTACGCTAAAATTTTGCGTGCCTGATGCGAGTACCGGAAAAAGCTCGCTTACGCAATGGATCAACACTATTGGCATAGTACTGAAATCGTGTTCGCATAACACCACGGATGTCGGTTTAACTGATGAAGAGAAACAAGACATTTTTTTTAAGGTTTTCAGAAATCTCTTTGTGATTCATGTGACAAGTGAAGCAGGGTGGCTGCCGATCGAAGAATATGTTCCGGCTTATTCTGATGTCGACAAACGATTGGATGACAACAGTTTAAGTATTGCATTCGCACTTTCAATCGATGCGCCCGCTGTTATACCATATTCCAGTGTGATTCATGGTGAAGGCTATACGACACAGTTACCCGCGGTCAGATTTATACTAAACCCGAGAGGGTATCTGTATCCATACAGTATCCTGAACAAATTGGAACTTGACTGGGTCGAGGTCAATGTTTCAGTATCCGGTCACCGTACCCTGACATTACACAATCATCTGGGGCAGTTGTCATCGCTGGCGTCTTTTAATCCTTTGGGCCCTTTGCCGGAAGTGGGTTCATACTGTGTAATCGGTTGCGCCGAAGCAGCAATAAAGCAGCTGACTCATTTCAGCGTGGAGATAAAGTGGGGGGGCTTTCCCGCCGGAATCGGAGGGTTTGAATCTTATTATCAAGGATACGATGGACCAAATGCGCATACCGATTTCAAGATTGGTCTATCTGTATTAATGGAAGGCAAATGGTTTCCGGAAGACACCGTTACCGGCATTGATGATGTGCTTTTTCAAACCAAAGACGTGCATCATGCAGCGAACACATTAAATGAAAATAAACGGATATCGTGCGATCCATTAATGCCATACTGGAGTCCGTCAGATTACCGGCAAACGCTATCATCATTCAGTTATACGCCTTCAAGTAAAAACGGTTTTTTTAAGTTTACATTGATTTCTCCTGCGGATGCTTTTGGTCATAAAAAATATCCGCAGACTTTAGCGCGCGTACTGACCCACAATGCCAAGCAGCGATTCAACAAGGTGCTCAAAAAAGAACCCAATGCACCGTATACGCCGGTTGTCACATCCATACTGGTGAATTATCAGGCGACCTCCAGGATTACTATCGGTAAATCGGAGACCAACGATTGGCCTTTGTTTGCGGATAAGCTTATTCATCTTCATCCCATGGGATGGGAAGACGCAATAATGAAATCGGGTCATTCTGTTTTCTTGTTACCGCAGTATGTTTATTCAGGCAACTTGTTGATTGGGCTGGAAGCATTTGAGGGAGGTGGATTGCTGACCCTCTATTTTCACTTGCGCGAAAACTCGCTGCCAACCGAACATAATTCTGCAGAACAACTGCAATGGTTTTTTTTGTCTTCCAATCAATGGATACCATTGGCTGTCAAGGAAATTGTCTCAGATTCCACACACGGGTTTATGACTTCAGGAATTGTGACACTGGACGTTCCGGCGACTATTAATTCTGAGAACACCATAATGCCAAGCGGTTTTTTTTGGCTATGCGTATCCGCCGACCTTGATATGGAGAAGTTTTGCAGCCTCTATTCAGTCTATGCGCAAGCACTAAAAATCAATCGCCATTTGAATGGCACTGAAATTTCCAAATTAATTTCCTTTAATCCATTGCCGGCTGGCAGCATTAAGCAGGCCAAGCAATCAATCTCCGGATTGGATAATATCTGGCAAGTTCAGCCATCAGTCAGTGGGAAATCTGCTGAAAGCAAAATCGATGTACGCATCCGGGTGAGTGAACGACTCCGTCATAAGAACCGTGCATTACTGCCTATTGACTATGAGCAACTCATATTGGCAAATTTTCCACAAGTTTATAAAGTAAAGTGTTTTGCGAATCTGGCGCCCAAAAGGGAGCCGCAGCATAACCGGCTCTTTCCGTGTATACGGGCCGGTCATGTGACAATCGTGTTATTGCCGCATCCCGTAAAGCAGATACACTATGGCAAACAATTATGGTTAAGTGGGCATCTGGTCGATGCAGTGAAAGACTTTATTCAACGGCATACATCACCTTTTGTGACTGTCCATTTTGTCAATCCGATCTATGAAACCTTGCAAGTACGGTGTACGGTTAAACTAAAAAATGGACGTGATCGCGGTTTGTGCATAGGAAAATTAAATGAAGCAATTTCAGCGTATATTTCGCCGTGGCATGACAGGGTAGGCTATACCACCCATTTTGGGTGGCGTATCAACATGCATGATGTGCAGTCTTATATACAACAACTTGATTTTATTGACCGGGTTACAAATTTTTCGATGTTACGCATAACGCCCGACGGCAATACATTATTTGACCTGTTTGACAGTGTTTTGGAAACAAGGAAAGACACCGAGTCCTGTGAGATTATGCCCAAATACCCCTGGAGCATATCGGAGCCAATGCGGCAGCATTTTATCGAAGTTGATGACTGTTTCGTTTCAATAGAGCCGGAGATTACCGGCATTGGTGAATTGGAAATAGGCAGTACATTCATTGTTCTTAACAGAGATGGCAAAACAAAATAGAAAAACACTGGAAGCCAAATTTAAAAATGGCAGCATGCCTTCGGAAGTCGCATTTGCGGATTTGATCGATTCGTCATTGAATTTGGTCGATGATGGCTTTGACAAAACGATTAAAGACGGCCTAAGAATTTTCCAGCTTGGTGATGGGAAATTAATGAGTTTTTATCAAAAAATGGAAACGCTTAGCCCGTTATGGTTTGTGGGTTTGGACAAGGCGACATCTAATCTTAAAATCGGCAATCAATTCAATCCGAATTTATTAACGTTACGCAGCATAGAAAAAAATAATGATCCAGCGGGTGCTGTGCGCTTCGGTGTCGGCATTAACACCGAACAGCCACAATATGAACTTGATGTCGTCGGAACAATTGCGGCACATGGCAGAGCAGGAAAGAAAGATGAATTCGCTGTTCCCGCTGACGGTGAATGGTATGATATCACTGGTGTTTTGACGGGTTGTCATGCGTTTGAGGTTGTCTCCGGCGTCGGGGGGCGGGACGCGGACGGCAAATATGCACTCATGCATGCATTTGCCTTATGCACCTATCATGCAAAGAATCATATCAGCTATCATCAAGCGCATTACGGCGCCAAATGCAATCAGCTGGAATTGCGCTGGGAGCCTGTTTCCAGCGCAAGCGATAATTTTGAATATATATTGCAATTGCGTACAGGCGTTTCCTATGGCGAGGGTATCTGGGTGAGATATCATATCACTCGGCTTTGGGAAGATACTGCCATGTACGACAGTGAAGTAAAACCATCTAAGCAACCTGTGTCTACATCCAGAAAGAAAAAATAACAGGTAACCATAATGACTGATCGCATACTATCAATAGAGTTGAGTCTTGAGGAAGGAAATCTGCTATTGACCGCATTGGCGGAGTATCCTTTTAAGACGGTTTTTGAACTGATCGGCAAACTGAATCAACAGGCGCAGTTTCATTGTACAGAAATCTCCAACCGGTCTCGGCGGATTACATTCACGTTTACAGAGCAAGAAATAGTATTGGCAGTCAAGGCACTCGGAAAATTGCCATACGAACATGTTCATCAATTATTGGCCAATTTGAACAGACAAATGGAGCGCCAGGTTCAGCCAGAAAGCGTTCACTCAGCCCAGACATCCTGAACATATGCCGACTTCTGAGCAAATAAAGCGTATTCGCAGCGATCCGGATGCGCTTGATTTTGATACCCTCAGAAAGGACGCACTGTCATTAATCCAGCAAATAAGCGGAGATAACTGGACCGACTATAATTTACACGATCCGGGTGTCACCATACTGGAACAACTGTGTTATGCCTTGACGGATCTATCGTACCGTTGTGAGTTCCCAGTAAAAGACTATCTTGCCGCCAGTAACAACACAATTGATTATGAAAAACAGGCGCTTTTTCCGCCGCATGAAATCCTACCGAGTTCGGCTGTTACCGAATTGGACTATGAGAAAATTCTATATGACGCGGTGCCGGAAATCGACCAAATCTGGTTCAAGCCTTATCAGCCCGAAAATGGCGAAGTTGCCGGTCTATACAACATTTATGTGAAAATCGACACGGATCTGCTGCAAGCCCGGACACAGACCGTTTCTGAGTCTGAAAAACAAAAAAAAACCATTAATCAGATTTGTCAATTACTGGATCGTTTGAACCGGTTGTACGGGTTGACCGATCAAATTACTGAAAGCCTCCACATCAGGCAGAATGCGTTGAAACGATGGCAGGATCGAATTAACCGGTCTGAGCAAAAAATACAGACTGAACCGTTTGCATCGATTACGCTATTAATTACAAAATCCGGCGAAGTTTTACTCGAATTGGAAAAGCAATTATCCGGCCTGACCGATTTGCGCAATCAACTGGATGCAATCCAGGAGACTTTGGTCAGGCAGTCGTGCAATCCTGAGGGAACCGGTCAGTTCGGTGAGCAGTTAACTCTGTTAGAGCAATTATTCGATGTACCGTTACCGATTGTAGAATTTGAACAAATTCTTTCCATACTGGATTTTCCGATAAAGAAACTGAACGACCTTATTGTTGTTCTGGAAAATGTTTTGCCCCGTTTGACGACACCCTTAAATGATTTCGCGGTATTTTTAAGAAACCGGATTGACGATTTGAGAAATGTCACAAAGCTGTTGATGTCATTTTATGAAACTGGCGTTAAGAAAAAAATTCTGCAAGTTTATTCGGCCAATCGCGGTCTTGGCGAGGATGTTCACAGTATAGAAGTAATTGAAACAAAACCTTTTTTTATGGTTGGCAAGATAGAAATACATCCGTCGTATATACCGGCCAAAGTCTACGCGGAGATTTTTTTTCACTGCTCACGCTATATCTCGTCAAGTATTCAGATTGAACACTATGGGGCTGTGTTAACCGAGGATAAAAACTATGAACGGGTTTTTACTGGACCGCTGACACAACACGGCTATATTCGTGATGAATTCCTGGAAACGCAGCGAAGCACAATTACGGTTATGGATTTAATGACGCAGATCAGAAAAATCAAAGGTGTTGTACGCATCCAGAACCTCAATTTGCTCGATAAAACAGGACGCCGCTATCTGGATCTGGATTATCAATTGTCACAGCATTATTTTCCTGCCCTGTATTTTTCAGATGTCGAAAGCAATGCACAGCAATTACATTTAAAGTTGCCGCAAGATGAAATCAATCATGCAGATCCTGAAACAATTACTTTGAAAAAAAATGCCGCTGCCAAAACTGCGGTATTTTATGACGAGTTCAACCGTGAACTGGAAAAGCTGGTTTTTGAGTATCACGCCTTCAGACGCAATTGCCAGCCTTTTTCCCGATTTATACCGTTACCTCAGGGTCGATCGCGGCAATTAGACCATTACTATTCAGTTCAGAATCACTTTCCAGCCATTTACGGTATCAACAAGTATGGTATTCCGCGCTCAAAATCCCTTGAAGCGCAAGCAAAAGTCAAACAACTCAAAGCTTATCTGTTTCCCTTTGAGCAACTGATGGCTAACTTTTTACAGGGACTGCAAGAAATTCCGGAACTGTTCTCTGTGAACGGGGCCCCGGAAAAAACCTATTTTTCCCAGTTTCTGGATAATTCCAAAATCCCGGATATAGAAACGCTCTATACCGATCGTGCGCAAGACAAACCATCCGCAATTGATGACATACTTCGACATTATGATGATTATGGCAAGCGAAAAAATCGGCTACTCGATATTTTGCTGGCGTTATATGGCGAAGTCTATGAACAACAGCAACTGCTTCGTTTCAATTATTACCGTCCTGATGATGCGGATAACTGGATTATTGAACAAAAAATCAATTATCTGAAGCATATCCGCGAAATTACCCGTGATAGAGGAAAAGGATTCGATTACTGCCGACAATCTTTAGCAACGCAGTCTGATGGCCAGCGGACAATGGAAATTTCATCAGCCTTGCACGCTAGAATCAGTTTGCTTCTAGGATTAAAATGTGATGGCAAACCCGGATTCGTGACGGCGGTGCTGAGTAGCAGAAAAAGCCGACTGGTTTCCGATCAAATGATGGCCGGAAAGGTTAAGTATATAACCGAAAAAAAACAAAGTGAGGGCGTTCCACCCATTGCGGGTTTCAAATCTTCCGGTATAACAATACCTTCCCGGCTGCCAGTGTTCAGTTATTCGCTTTTCAAGGAAGGCCTGAACCTGGAAAACTACCGGCTTGTTCGGTCCGGCCCAGAGCAAGAGGAAACAACAGTATGCTTCAGATCCGAACAGGGTGGCAGATTATGGATACTGGCAAAAGAATCTACTTTTTACGGCGCAGCAAGATATGCGCAGCAGTTTTGCAGTACGCTAAAACAATTAAATGAAGCCAGTGAGTATTTCTATATGATTGAGCATATTCTACTGCGTCCGCGCGGCCGCGAACCGCTAACACTCAGTCATCATTCGGCTGACACCGTTTTTTTTCATTACCATGTCAGTTTTGTTTTTCCAAACTGGACGGCGCGTTTTTCTGATATTGCATATAGAAAGTTCGTTAAGGAAACTGTTCAAATGAACTTGCCGGCGCATTTGTTCGCAGATTTTTATTGGCTCGATTTTGCACAAATGCAGGATTTTGAAGCACGCTATATGGCTTGGCTCGGTTTTATACAGCAATTAACGCAAAATGATGAAGCGACACTGTTTCCTCAACTTGATCAGGCATCTGAAAAAATTATTTCATTTTTAAAGGAATATAAACAGGACGCAGATCGTGATTACTGGCTCTGATAATGGAACTGGGCATATCATCGAGGAAGTTGTTTTGGACTTTGTGTTCGATTCAAGTGTTATTACAGATGAACATGAATCGCTAATGAGTACATGGGTTGTTGACAAATTGTTACCCACGGTGGAAGCCGCCTTGGACGAATATGATGAGAAAGGAAAGGTTTTACGCATTGAACGGATAACAATCGATCTGGGAGATATTCCCAGTTCCAATAGTGATTTTTTAACACAAATTATTCCGCCTTTGTATGAACAACTCATCCTCCAGTTAAATAGAGCCCGAAGTCTGGGCAGATCGATAACACCATCATCCCCGAAACTGACGCAACCGGAAGGCCATCAATACCAAAAAGCATCGGCAGACGGGATGACAGTGCAACAGATCAACCCATTTCAGTCAGACCTGGAAATACTGGATCACTTTCTGGCGACAGGCAACATGCCCTGGCATGTCGATGCATCAAATTCATGGGCGCACGAAAAGCTTCTTGAACGGGTATTGCTCGATGCAACAGGAGGTGCTGCACTGCGCGCGCTGATGGTCAAAATACCATCGAACAGACGCGCAGCTTTTGTCAGTCGTCTGGTCAAACAATATTCAAACAGGGCGCTTGAAAAAATACTCATTCAAATCGCGCCAAAACAGCATGAATTGATGCTGGATCTGACCAGAGCATATCAATCCGTTTTGTCTGTATTACAATTGCCGACATTGCAGCAGACCGCTGCAATGCAACAACTATGGGCGCAAATTTTTAAGGCAATTGCTGGTCATGCACATGCTTTGGATTCATTCGATTTTTCCGATGCAATCCCGCAAATTCTGCAAAAATTGACCACCCCTGATTTACTTGACCAGAACGCTCTGATTGATGAATTGATTTTTTTGTCGAAAAAACATCTTAAAGACAGCCGGTTACCAATTATATTAACCGCTTATGCCCGAAAATCGGAAGCAGGGCAGAAGTCTATATGGAATTTTCTGCAATACTTCAAAGTAACCAAAACATACGGTGATCAGAAAACGGTTAATGACGGTGAGTCGCTATTCGGCAAGACGGTATTAATGTCTGAAAAAGATCGTCATCTTTCTTATTCGACTGTGTTATTCAAGCAGATTAAAGCCGCGTTGCAACAAACAGAAATCAATGAAACTCGATTGTTCCTTGAAAATTTACACGCTGCAAATTCTCTAACAATTCAGAAACAGTTATTTGAAATGCTACAGGATAAGGTGATACGCCAAAAACTGATTGCCGGACTGCCATCGTTTATCCTGATTGATATTGCATACCTGTTGTCAGTGCAAGCGGCTTTAATTATCGAACAATTGCTGCTGCATGCCGTGAAATTTCACCAGCTCACCGCCGACAGAAATCACATGACTATTGCAGAATGGGAACGGCAATTCTGGGAAAATGCGTTGAGCTTTCTGGTTTCTGGATCCCTAAAAACTTCGTTCGAGGCGACACACTTTGTGCAGGCGCTTGTACGAATGATACCTGACGATGAAGAAACTGTGACCGTGCTGGATAACTGGCGCGAAATTTTAGTTAAAGCGCAGCAGCAGGAACATGGCGCATTGCAAAATATTTTTTTTAATGCTATTGCAACATTAAAGCCTGAAACCCGGGAAATCCCGACAGCCCAGGAAAAAAATTTGATTACAACAGGCTTGGCGACTGATCCAAATTACACCCGGCGGCAGCCCGAAGCAACGGTGGAGACCGATTCTTCAAAGCAAGCCAACCCTGATCAGACAAAAGCAACAAGACAACAATCAGTCGCTCAATCCGCTGCAGATTTAACATCACAGTCATTTAAAGCATCGACTTTTTCGTACGAAATTGCGAGAGGGCAGTCTGCAGATCAAGATAAAGCGCCAGTATTGCAATCCTGGCCAGAAGTTTTGCAACATCAGGATCACCAAAACAAAGTTGGGACGAACACACTACGCAATATTATTCTCGATGCTCTATCGACGGATTCATCTGTATCCCGAAGTTTCCTTGCCAATCAGGAAATAAAATTGATAATCGCCGCACTGGAAACCGATTTTGTTGCACAACGGCAACGGCTTGAAATGGCCAGTGAAACGGGCGGTTTGGCGTCTGAGGAATTGCCGGATGAAATGCCGAAAGCTATTGTTCATGCCGTGTTGAAACATGATCCGGCATTAACTGATGCCGACAAGCAAACGTTTATTGAAGCAATTGAATCCCATGCTCGGAAGGCTGGAAGCCGTTCGTTCTATTACCAACAGGTCATGGAAAAATTACTGTCCGGTGAGACGATCAACCTGGAGGAAATTGCCTCACGCGCTGCGCGACATGATTTGCCCCGGACAGATAGCGATATTGCGCTCAATACTGAAGTTGCAGAAAAAAAACGGCCAGTTCAAAATAAAAAGACCGGTACTGATATTCTTGAACGTATCCAGTCCGCTTTAAAGCAGTTTGCAGAAACAGGGGCAGATGTGCAGATTTGGCAATTGCAAACGACAGATATTCCATCGGCCAAAAAACAGTTATTGAAGTATCTCAAGGATAAGGCGCAGCGAACACAGCTGATATTGCGGTTGCCGCAATCAATATTGCTTGATATCAGCTATGTTTTGTCGCCACACACAGCGATCATTCTGGAACAACTGATGCTGTACTCCGAAACGTTGCACAATAAAACCCCAAACAGGCTTCATCCCGACGTTGCCGGATGGGAACATCAGGTATGGAAAAATGCGCTGGTTTTTTTTGTTCATAAACCGCCAAAACATTTATTTGAAGGTTTATTTGATGCGGCAAGCTTTTTGCATGGATTGGTAAATAACCTGTCTGGTGAAAATGATACTGCGGCGATCCTAAGAAATTGGCACGAGATCCTGAAGCAAGAACACGGGCATGAAAAAATCGTATTGCGCAATGTTCTTGTTGAAGCGATTTCAGCATCACACGCTACGCCACAGAGTGACTTGTCCGGTGAGGGAATGCGGCAAATAGTGGATACATTAACGCGTGACTATGAACGGGGTTATCAGCAACTTGAAACCGCCTTTCATTCCGGTCAACTAACTTTAGGGAAACTAACCGAAAATGAGCTGAAGTCTATGATTCGGGCACTGCTAAAACATAATCCGGCATTAACCGGTGACGACAGTCAAACATTTATAAATGCCATCGAAACCCATGCCCATAGGGCCGAAAATATTGCCCTGTATTATCAGCAAATACTGGAAAAACTGCTACGCGATCAGGCTGTCGATCTTGAGTCCATAGTATCCCGGTCTGTTGACGTGAGCGATCCAGTACTCACCGTGACTGGTTTGAAACAACCCGTTATACAATCAACTTCGGCTGCAGCGGCCATTTATCACCGTATCCGTTCCGCTTTGATCCAATCCACGATAACCGGAACGGAGCTGTTTTTACAACTATTGCCAGCTGCCAACGCACAGACGATTCAAAAACATGTGCTGGATTTGCTACAGCAGACGGAAGTACGTACACAAATAATTGCAAAGCTGCCTAAATCCATTCTGTTTGATATGATTTACTTGCTGTCGCCCCAGGCAACCCTGGTTATCGAACAGTTGTTGTCAAATGCTAAAATGCTTTTTCAATTCACGCCAAAAAAGCATGCTGCACGTATTGATGAATGGGAGCGGAGAATCTGGGAAAACAGTTTTAGTTATCTTCTCGCCTTACCCATCATTGATGCATCTGCAGGCCGCCTAAACACAGTGGCGTTTATTCATACGGTGATCGATAAACTGTCTGAGAGCAAAGACAATATTACTGTTATCCAATCCTGGCATAACGCCTTGACAAAAATGCACGGTGTTGAATATGGTCAAGATCACGGAACGCGTATACTCCGGCACAGTATTGAAACATTGCTGATGCAACAAAAATCCGGTTTAGAGCGAGAACCTGAACGGTCTTTTCATCCCCAGCCATTAAAAATAAGAAACGACAATGTTGCCGAATACGTATTGCCAAACAAAATGGCGGAAATGGATAATGAAGTTGACGACGGCGATGAGTTCTATATTCACAATGCGGGGCAAGTGCTGGCGGCGCCTTATTTGCCGCAGCTTTTCAAGCTGCTGGGTTTAATTGAAAAAGGCGTTTTTGTTAATCGGTCAGCAGCCGAACGTGCTGTACATTTGTTACAGTTTATGGTGAATGAAGAGACGCGGTCTCCCGAATATCAACTGTTGCTAAATAAACTACTGTGCGGTTTATCGACTATCACCCCGATCAGCAACGAAATAGAAATCAGTCAGCATGAGCAGGAAACAATAGAGAATTTGATACAAGGCATGATTCGGAACTGGAAGACAATTGGAAACACTTCAGTACAGGGATTGAGAGAAACGTTTCTGCAGCGTAATGGACACTTATTGCTGAAGGATAAAATGTGGTTTCTGACAATTGAACCTGGGCCATTTGATATGTTGCTCGATCAATTGCCCTGGAGTTTTTCAGTTATTAAATACAACTGGATGGAGCGGGCAATTCATGTTACCTGGCGCTAATAATAACTTGGTTTTATCTCAACCTGAAGAAAACCTTAATGCCGCAACACTCGAAAAAGAGATTGTATGGTTTAAAAAAGTCATGACAGCACGGTTTGATCTGTATTTCGAACGGAACACCGATATCAAGGAAATCAGCACGATAGCACCGCCCGATTTGGCGACAGACTTATCAGAATTTGCACAAATCATCAAAAAATTCGACATGGATTTTGATGAACGCATAATTGTTATTCTGGCGTTATTGCCACATTTACAGCCGCAGGGGCTCGATTATTTTTTATTCAACAATAAGGATCTTGCGCGCGGTTTTACCGAATTTGGCGGTTGGCGGGGGAAACACCATAGCGGCTTTTTACCCACTTGCGAAACGGCGGTTTTCATACTCGCAGGTAACGACTTAACCCGGCGTTTTCAGGTTTTGCGACTGTTTCAGGCTGATTACTACCTGTCAAAGCAGGGCGTAATTAAAGTCACGCATGCGACGAATGGAGAACCCTTTTTAAGCGCAGCATTGACGATGACTACTGAATATCTGGGCCGGATGACGACCGGAAAAAGTCAAAAGCCCGATTATGATATTCATTTTCCAGCAAAACATATTACAACGGCATTGACCTGGCAGGACCTGGTGTTAAGTGCCGAAATCATGGATGAAATCGAAAATATCAACGCCTGGTTGCAGCATTCCGAAAAAATTCTGCAGCAATGGGAATTGGGCCGGAATATCAAGCCCGGTTACCGTGCGTTGTTTTACGGTCCACCGGGAACTGGAAAAACACTGACAGCAACATTAATCGGTTCCGCTGCGAATATCGACGTGTATCGTATTGATTTGTCCATGGTGGTTTCCAAATATATCGGTGAAACAGAGAAAAATCTCGCCAACGTATTTGATCAGGCTATCAACAAGAACTGGATATTGTTTTTTGACGAAGCGGATGCGTTGTTCGGTAAACGAACCCAAGCCAGTAATTCCAATGACCGTTACGCCAATCAGGAAATTTCCTATCTGTTGCAGCGAATTGAAGACTACCCAGGCGTAGTTATTCTTGCGACCAACCTAAAAGCCAATATCGACGAAGCATTTTCCCGTCGTTTTCAGACTTCAATTCATTTTGCATTGCCGGATACCGAACAACGCCTGCAATTATGGCAGGGCATGTTTCCGGAAAGCAAACGATTATCGCCAGACGTGGATTTAAGTGTGTTGGCCAATAAATATGCCATATCAGGCGGCGCGATTACCAATGCGGTGCGCTATGCTGCCATACAGGCGGTTCGAATGAAACGGGAAACCATTACCCAGGACGATCTCATCAAAGGTGTTACAAAAGAGCTGTTGAAAGAGGGGCGAACACAATGAAAATGCGCTTGTCAATAATCGTGCACCTCTGGCTTGCCTTGATAACCGGCTGCAGTGTTTCTTTGCTGCATGCAAATGAGAGTCTGCATTACGAACTGGATTACGACCAGCATTATGACCGGCTGCTTGACCGGTCTGAATTTATCCGCCTGGACAAGACTGTTGTTCAACGAACACAACAAAACCTTGCCGCGATTTACCAGGACGATTTCAGTTGGAAAAGAGATGTACAGTTGAGTAAGCAACCGCTTACTGACGGCGTCATCGGTCCGGTCACCTTATTCTGGTTGCAGCGTTTTGCCTTTGATTTCAAAATTGAACCGATAGGCGATTATGTCAACAGTCTGATTAACAGGGTGGAAAAGATAGCCGAGTTTTCCGATATGTTTCCCGAAGAAGCTTCTGTGCTGCTGATGCCTGATTTCGCCGACTGGAATGACAGACTGCCCAGTATACAGCGTGATCTGGATTACGAAATAAGGCGCTCAGGTTCGCATCAGGCGCTCCTAGATCTGGTGTACCAATACCGGGCGCTGACTGAGCCATTTCAGATCGGCGCCACCCTCGATTATTCCGTGTCGCCGCTGTATTACTACCAATTGACCGCAGAAGATTTCCAGTTGCTGCAAAACAAGGAAAAAATGATCGTGGAGTTGCTCAAACTGGAAAACAAACCATTCGAGAATTTTTCACTGCTCGCGGAAGCAGTTTCAGAAGTCCTGCAAGCCTATCCCGATTTGGTGAAAAGGCTGTTACCCGCAATCAAAAGATTTTACAATAACCAACCGCTGATTATTACGCCGGATTTTATCGCTTTTCTTAACCAGGCGATAAGTGGCGACCCGTCTGTATCTTCGTTGAATGCTGTGCTCGCGGAACTGCTGGAAAAAGAGCTGGCTGGAATCGCTTATCCGGCTCAGGATCTTTTTGATAAAGCTGCTCAGGCCAGAATTCATTCCGCTCTAGGGGCCTGCAATACGCTGATATTACATAGTCAATATACCCAGAGACTCAGGTTCGTGGACGAAGACTTTTTAAGTCTTGAAACCGATCTGCTGAATAACCGGGAATACTATGGCATGCCCGATATTCGCAAACACCTGAAATTAATCAATGCGTTGCGTCAACGCTCTGGCGCATGTAACGAAACGGAACAGCACGATGTCAACGCATTTGTCACCCAATTGTATGCGAACGTCGTTCAGCCGAGCATCGCGCTGCTGTACAGAAAAAGACCGGTTTTCGATGCAAACACAACCTTTGAATGGGATGGTAACGGTTGCGGGTGCGTACTGGACAAGTTATCAGGCACTGTTTACGGTTTTTATCCTTACTGGCAGGCGAATAATGAAAAACAAACCGTTAATTTCAGCGTCCTGTCCAGAGTGGCCTACTATGGGTTGTCTTTTGAGGCTGGCGGCGCCATCGTTCACGCCAACGATGATCACAATCACTTCGATCTGAAGCGGTTTCTGAAACAAAATCCTTTCGTGAAGGCCGTGCGCAAACATGATAGCAAGGTGGACTGGGTCATTCACAAAGACCGTTCCTATTGGGAAAAAACATGGAAATTACTCGATTCAAATCAGAAAGCCAATATTTTTTCTACACTGGCAGACGAGCTGTTTCAATTATTGACTGAACCGCTTGAAGAAGATTTTGCGCGATGGTCGTTTGGACTGGTGCCAGCGGCGACACGGGGCGATGGTGTTACGCTTGATTTCCGCGGGTTTCCGATAGATGCAGTATCGGTTGATCTGCTGAATAATCTCTATGATGACCTGACAAAAAGACTGAATGCTGCGGGCGGCGATTATTTCGTGAACATCATGGTTGTGCAATCGGAACTAGGGGTAGGGTTTTATCAGTATTTTAACCTGATTGAGCGAATCTCGGGCATTCAGCCGAATGACGCAGCGACTTCTTTTCAGCAAATCGACATCCGGGACGATCTTAAGGCCAAGATTCTGGTCCTGATCGAGGAACCTACCACCAAAGCAAAAAAGGAATTGCGCCTGAATATCGAAAATGGCGGTTTGTACGGTATTTTAAGGGGACTGTTGCTGCGTAATATCGTGCCGGTAATCGAATTCGATGGCCGCAACTGGGAGCAGCTTGAAGACGATATTGTGTATTTCAAGGATAATTTTGGGGGCGCAGGATTTTGGGCCATGCCTATGAATGAGCCTGAAATGCCGGCTGAGATGTCCGGCCGCTGTGAGGAATTAAAAGCGATCGGCGGTTGCCTGGTCAGGCATTTTCAACTCGCGGAAAGAGATGGTCAGCCGGATTCGTTGCTCGACAGGTTTGTCTGCGAAAACCGCAAAATTTTCTGGCTTGCGCTGATTCTGCTGACCGTGTTATCGCTCGTTTTACTGATCAGCTACCGTCGTTCATGCCGGCTTCAGGGGAAATATCAGAATCTTTTTATTATCAGCATCTTTGCATCCATTATTCCGGCGCTGATTGTGGCATTACTGCTCCTGCTGTTCGACCCCATGCTCGAAACGCTCGCTGAAGGCAATATACCGTTAATCGGTGTGGTTTCAATCGGCGCCCTGGGTAGCATTGTTTTTTACCGGAAACAGCAGCGGATGTCAAAAAAACCAACCCGGCCCAGGTAATAACGGGAAACTGAAGTGGCCCCGGTTATTTGGCCACCAAAGTCTGGCCGGCAGCTGGTATCAAAAATATATCTGAAGACATCGTGATTATGTACGACTGGGACAGAATAGGCGCCTGCCTTGATTCTGATAAACTCGGCTGCATCTGCTACGGCAAATCGTCAGAACACCTCATGATACCGAAAGAAACTTGTCAACTTGCAGCAAAGTATGGATGGTCAAAATTATAGTTAGCTTTGATTACCTGTTACACTTTCATATCTTTTAGATAAAAATACAATAAATCTTAAAATATGCGTATGCTTAGTTTTTTCACTAAATTTGGGCTTTTTACTCTACTTACTGCAGCAAGTACGATAGTTGCTATAACTGGCTTAGTGACTTACCTTTTGCTAACTGATGAAATACAAACAGTTAATACTATAAATTTTAGTTCAGATGGTACGAATGTAGAACAGTATACCGACCCAAATGAAAACTTGAAAGAATTGCTTAAGATTGCAATACCATTTAGTATCTTTGTTGCTGGTACCGGCTGGATTGTTATCTATTTGCAAACAGGAGGATATCGCAATAATGTTAAGATGTCTAACATATCTCCTTCTATTGAAGATTATGGCCATATTAAGGAGTATTGTAAAAAACTTATAGACTCTAGAACCGCTGAAATATTTAAAATTCAACATGAAATAGATGAAATTCACAAAAAGGTATCACTAAATTTAGAATCAATAGATCCGGATGAGAAAAAAGAAATAGTTGATCAATTAAAATTAGAGTTACTTGAAAAGTCAAATGATGAAGCCTTTAAGGAGTATTTTGATTCTATTGAAAGTCGAATTGAAAAATTTAAAAAACATGAGAATTTAGATGAAATTTTTTTAAGGATGTTAGGCAGACTTGATTCTGAAATAAGCACTTTAGGTAGAAGGGGTAATTTAAATCTTGCTTTGGGTATTATAACCACCTTATTAGGGTTAATCGTTCTTGGATATTTTGTGTTAGAAATTGATTCTATACCCGAAGATAAAGTAGCATTTTTAGCGTATTTCTTGCCAAAGTTATCTCTTGTTGTTCTTATAGAGATATTTGCGTTCTTCTTCTTAAAGTTATATAAGGAAAGCTTGTCAGAAATCAAATATTTCCAAAACGAAATTACCAATATTGAATCTAAATTTTCTGCACTTAAACTTGCAATGTGTAATGACAACCAAGATACTACTACAAGTGTAGTATCAACATTACTAAATACTGAAAGAAACGCTGTACTTAAAAAAGGACAAACAACTGCAGAGATTGAAAAAGCAAAGATCGAGCAACAAAACATTTCTACTATTTCAGAAAAAGTTTCTAAAATAATTGGCACAAAATAGCAAAGTAATAATCCTATTTTTCGAAGTGTAAATTTAGTTTTCAATAGAACGTAAATATAATTTTTATCATTTTATAAATATGTTCTCGAAGTTATATAATCACTATTGGTTTATTCGCTATGCTCGCAACTCTAGCGCAAAGCGGCGATATTACCGTTATGTCGAGAAGGAAAAAAAACGCCTGCTTGTTGCAGGCATTGATCCGGAAGAATTGCGACTTTTATGTCGGCATCTTGATAATCTGCGAAACAGACACGCCGGGAACGCCTCGAATAATACCGGAAAAAGCACAAAGCAATTTCATAGCTTTTCTCCATAATATTACATAATATAAATTATTAGCAATATTGCGTAGGTAGTATTGACGTGACCCGTTAACTTTTATCCAAGTTAGGGAGTGCTTAAAACTCCACAAACCAAGGTTATATAGAGTCGGAATTTTTTACACTCCACAGGAATTACCATGCAGCATCAAATATAACAATTTGATAACAAAAGGATATTAATCCAGGTATGATTTTTGCTTTTTTATCTGTGTAGCAATACAACAAATTAAAATTATTAATATATACAAGGAGCGTTATGAATAAGTCGTTAAGTGGCGTGCTTTGCGCCGGAATTTTTTCTTTAGGAATTGTTGCACCAGTCAACGCAGTTCCTGTTGATTTATCTTCATGGACAGCAGAAGGAGGCGGAAATTGGACTTTGCAAACCGGAAATAATGCTGTTAAACAATCACTGAATGGTGACCCAACTGTGTTCTACAATAACACGAATAGCCAAGGGTTAAAATTGTCAGGTGAAATAACGGTACAGACTACTGGGGATGATGATTTTATTGGTTTTGTACTTGGTTATAATGCTGGTGATTTAGGAAATTCATCATCTGATTATTTGCTCATTGATTGGAAACAAGCAAATCAAGGTGGATTTTTTGGTGGAACTGCCTTGGCTGGCCTATCAATATCACGTGTAACCGATGTACTTCCTGACGGTGCAGGAGCATGGTTACATAGTAGTGCTCATGGCGTAGACGAACTTCAACGGGCAACTACTCTTGGTAGTACAGGGTGGCTAGACAATACAACTTATCATTTTGATTTAGTATTTACATCATCATTAGTAGAAGTATTTGTAAATAATGTAAAGGAATTGAGTATCACAGGTTCTTTTAACAATGGTTCTTTTGGTTTTTACAACTATAGCCAAGCCCAAGTGCTTTATGCAGGAATAGAAGAAACGGTTGCCCCACCACCTACAACAGTCCCAGAGCCATCTATATTGATTCTACTCGGTATTGGATTAATTGGGCTTATGAAGTATAGAAGGACATAAATAAGGAAAACTTAACTGAATAATCTATTAACGCCTCCATGCAGTAAAGGGAGGCCTATTATTACTGCTTATCACCTGGTATTTTACGGTGAAGATTGTACCGCATTGTTTTATGGTAGTAGTTTGTTTCGGCCAACACCTGTTGTCCAAGCTCACCATCTGGTATCAGCCGACGTTCGGGCTGCGCCAATGGATCAAAATGAGCGGTTATTCCGGCCTCGGTTTTATATCGACTGAATCCGTCTACGACCACAGGTCGTTCACTATTGGACGCTTTATACCAGGCAAGGGCAAGTACGTGGAATATGGGACGTGCATGCTCTCGCGAAGCGCCATGCCCCAGTACTCGAAGCACCAGCGACAGACATCGGTACTGATTGCCGGCGCAAGATTTACAAGTAAAGGTGCTTTCATCTTGATACTCCTTACACTGATTCAATGTGGAGGAAATCTGGGTACTGGCAGATTGATTTGGATATTTCACCAAAGAGTGAAGCAAGAAGACACAATGCAGCATTGCAACTTGGATATGGTCTATGATGATACGTGACACAT
The DNA here is from genome assembly GCA_031316255.1 of Nitrosomonas sp. Lineage (NCBI taxonomy): Bacteria > Pseudomonadati > Pseudomonadota > Betaproteobacteria > Nitrosomonadales > Nitrosomonadaceae > Nitrosomonas > Nitrosomonas sp. Next base: position 3,165,657 of record JALDQW010000001.1, read on the forward strand.
TGGATTAGTACGATTTTCCGTCTATCAAGTATTATATAACCTGAGGTTTTTTTGAAGGTGTGTTAATTCAAGTATGCCCAAAACAGTATGCAGTAGAAGAAGCTTTCAGGCGATGATCAGAATTTCAACTTGAATATAATATTTTTATTTGGAATTTTCTAGTGGAAACAATTTAGAATGTATTTCGTGTAGCGCATAAATTTCCTGCATCACTTCCGGGGGAAAGCCACCTCTTTTACGTTCTGAATCAGTAACGAACAATTTGTTTATGAAAGGATAAAATTCTGGATATCCCCAATGCAACTGAATTTTATCTGCAACATGCTTGAAGTCTCTATCCAGAACAGATTCATTATTTTTCAGGTAATTATTAAACTCTTTGATTTGGGCTCTTAAAGTCATTCGTATACTCTCTGAAAAAAAACTAAAAATTAAATTAAACCAAAAAAAACAATTTTTCAGGCGATGAAAACATCTATAAAAAAGCCGTATTTCAAAAAAAAGAAAAATCTGAATAAATGGCACCGGCCTGTCTTTGGTATTTATAGACGGATTATTTTAAAAAAATTTAAGAAATCCAGCTTGCCCTGAAAGTATGTCAAAAATATGCAACTATCTTTAGATTGCGTTAGTGAACGTTATCGGGTTGTTAATGGCCTTCATAGACTGTCTCAACGAGATCCTTATAATGTGCCATAATTTTTGAACGCTTGAGCTTCAGCGTTGGCGTCAGCATTTCGTTATCGACAGACCAGGGTTCTGGTATGACTGCAACTTTGCGTATACGGGCATAGCCGGGAAATTCCCGGGTTAAATGGGTAATTTTATCAAGCAGAGCCTCCTCAATCTGTTCTTTTTGCTCATCATTTTCAGCTTCTGCTGCTATGCCCCGTTCAGCCGCATATTTTTTCCAGTTGTCCGAGTTCAGGACCACCAGCGTGCTCAGATAGGAACGCCCTTCACCAATAACCATCGCCTGTTCAAATGCCAGATCACGCAAAATGGCTGCTTCCATGTCGCCCGGTGGTACTTTTTCACCGGTAGACAAAACGATGATGTCTTTCAGACGTCCGGTAATTGTTACATGACCCTGTTGGTCAATCGATGCGACATCGCCCGAATTCAGCCAGCCGTCCGGTGACAATACCGCTTCTGTCGCCTGGGGATTATTCCAGTAGCCCATCATGACATTCGGTCCACGGATCATCAAAGCCCCCTCTTCCCCAAGCTTAACTTCAACGCCGGGAATTGGCAGGCCAACGCTCGAAGGCACGTTATCCTTGTGACGGTTTACGCAAACGGTTGGGCTGCTTTCTGTCATGCCATACCCTTGCAGTATAGGCAGTCCAAGACCGATAAACACGCGTGATATCTCGGCGGACAAAGCAGCACCACCGCTCATGGCATGATTCAATTTTCCGCCCAGTTTGTCCATGAGTTTGGAAGCCACCAGTTTATTCAGTAACGGCCATAATAAAAACGATAGCCGCCAGGAAGCACGTTTTTGTTGATGTTCAAATCGTGCATAACCCACATCCACAGTAAAATCAAACAACCAGCGGGCAAATGAAGCGCCTTCCGCAAGCTTGGTGCGGATTCCAGCATAGATGCGTTCATAAATCCGGGGAACTGAAATTAAAATGGTTGGACGAATTGTTAACAGATCTTCCTGCAATTGTGGAATTGAACGCGCATAAGCGATTTTTGCGCCGCACATCATCGGCAGGTAGTAACCAATTGTTCGTTCGAAAGTATGCGACAGTGGCAAAAATGATAACAATAAATCGTCCGGATTGACCTCTACAACCTGCAAGCTGCTGTATGCATTTGTCAGTATGTTGTGATGATTCAGCATGACTCCTTTGGGTTTGCCTGTGGTTCCGGAAGTATAGATAATGGTGGCGAGGCTGTATGGATCGCTGTTGATATGTTGAACCGCTTCAGCGCTGTTCGGAAGCCAGTCTGATAATGTGATTAACCGATTATTACTCAACGATGTCGCATGGTTTTCACCATCAGGTTCAACCAGTACGATGCGTTGCAAACTGCTAACACTACTACTGGTTTCGCTTACTTCCTGCCAGTGTACGGACTTCTCCAGCAGTAACAGCTTTACGCCTGCATCGTTTAGCATATAGGCCACATTTTCGGCACGATCTTCAGTGTAAAATGGCACAACAACAAGCCCCAGACCCAACGCCGCCTGATCGAGCATAACCCATTCCGGCCGGTTGCGCATCATTACGGCCACGCGATCACCCGGCGCGAGCGATTCCCTGATCAGCGCAGCCTGCCAGCGGGCAACCTGCGCGTTCATTTGCGCCCAGGTGTAGGCGCTCCAGGCTTGCTGTTTATCATCGTAATATTGATAGGCTATTTCCTCTGGCGTCCATTGCACCCGCTCCCTGAATAAACCGTCGAGTGTTTTTGCCTGTTCAACCGTAATAATATGATCCATCTTACCTGGCCTGATTTGTCTGCGATTCTTTTTCGTCACCTTTACCGCCGTTTTCGCTACGATGGCTTTCGGTTGTTGAGGAAGCTGTATCAACAGTCTCGGCTTTAGGCGTCTGCTGAATGGATTTCATATTTGCACCAGTTTCGGTTTCTGCAGTTGATGCTGCGGTTTCCATGTCATGGTCTTTCTTTTCCGGTTCAGGTTCTGCGAATATATCCGAAGCCGCTATTTCGCTTAACTGACCGGATTCAAAAATTTTGGATTGCTCAATTCCGCCGATTGGTTGATTTTGCGTTGCATTTTCCTCTGAATCCGCGGATTCTTCAGGTTCCGTATAATCCGTAATCGTTGGCGCAGGCTCAGACGGCGCTGGTGGTGTCGGTGGAATTGAAATTGTCGGCGCTACCTCACCTTTTAGATCGGATGGTTCATACGCAAAATCCTGCGAAAAATCATCAACCTTGATAACACGGCTACGCAGCTCTTTCATTTGTTTTAACAATTCAAATTCGGAAGCGTTGATGACATTCAGATGATATGCCTGCGTAATCTGATCTTTCTCGCCCTGTGCGGTAATTTTCCCGGATTTTACTGCACTGCGCACCTTGGACTCGACTGGCGCACTTTCGATAGCGCATTGCAAGGCCTGTTCCAGAACGGCAAGCGGTTCACCTGGCGCTGCCGGCACATAAATGCCGGATGTTAGCCGGTCGCGTGCTTCACCGGGTTCCAGCATGAGCCGTGCAATGTCGTGCCCCAGTGTATCAGAGGGCAGAGAATAAGGTTTGCCTAACGGGAAAATCCATTTTCTTAGCAGCCATACAAAAGCTTTGTTGCCGGGAAAATTGCTTAAAAACTCATCAAATGCCTGCTGAATACGATAAACTGCATCCTGTATTGACCAGTGCAATAAGGGCAGATCGGCTTGAGGACGACCATCTTCTTCAAATCGTTTGAGTGTTGCCGAGCACAGATACAGTAAACTGAGAATATCGCCCAGGCGGGCAGACAACCGCTCCTTGCGTTTTAGTGCGCCGCCAAGTTTTACCAGCGCAATGTCGGAAAGAAACGCGAAATTCACCGAAAAACGTGTCAGTTGTTGATAATATACCGCCATCTCCGGCAGACAGTTCTCTGGAATGCTGTCCTTTAAATATTTGCCGAAAAAACCATGCACGATACAATTCACCGTATTGCGCGTACTGAATAAAACATGTCCTGTCAGTGCCGCATCAAAGGCTATTGATGCGCGTTTCTTGTCAGGGTCATGCGCTGCATTGACTTCCTGCAAGGTATACGGGTGGCAGCGGATCGCACCCTGCCCAAAAATAATCATATTGCGCGTCAGAATATTTGCGCCTTCAACCGTAATACTTACCGGGATATGCTGGTAGGATCGTCCCAGATAATTGCGTGGGCCGATACATATGCCTTTGCCGCCATGAATATCCATGGCATCGTTGACGGCCTGGCGCGCACGCTCGGTCAGGTGGTACTTGACAATAGCAGAAATCACTGACGGTTTCTCTCCCAGATCGACAGCATTAGCTGTCATGACGCGCGCCGCGTCCATCATGTATGTATTGCCGCCAATACGCGCCAGCGCTTCCTCTATGCCTTCGAAATAGCCGATTGGCGTTTTGAACTGTACGCGAACCCGGCTGTAGGCGCCGCTGGTTCTTGCCGCCAGTTTTGCGCCGCCGGCGCTGGTTGCCGGTAACGAAATCGAACGGCCAGCAGCCAGACAGTTCATCAACATGCGCCAGCCCTGCCCGACGCCCTCCTGCCCACCAATAATCCACTCCATTGGCACGAATACATCTTTGCCCCAATTGGGACCGTTTTGAAATGCGGCGTTGAGAGGAAGATGACGCCGCCCGATATTCAGTCCCGGCGTATTGGTCGGAATCAGTGCCAGTGTAATGCCCAGATCCTCTTTCTGGCCCAGCAAATGATCAGGATCGTATAATCTGAACGCCAGCCCAAGAATTGTTGCGACCGGGCCAAGCGTTATGTAACGCTTCTCCCAGGTGACGCGCATACCCAGCACATCCTGTTTACCGTCAAATTCACCTTTACAAACGATGCCATAATCCGGGATTGAACCTGCATCCGAACCGGCATCCGGTGAAGTCAGGCCAAAACAGGGTACTTCTAGCCCTTTGGCCAGTCGCGGCAAGTAATGATTCTTTTGTTCGTCCGTGCCGTAATGCAACAGCAACTCTGCGGGTCCGAGCGAATTCGGCACCATTACCGTTACAGCTGCGGTGCCACTGCGCGAACCGATTTTCATCACCACCTCGGAATGCGCCAGCGCCGAGAAACCCATTCCACCGTATTGTTTGGGGATAATTAATCCAAAAAAGCCGTTATCCTTGATGAACTGCCAAACTTCCGGTGGCAAATCCTTTAGATCATGCGTGATTTGCCATTCGTCCAGCATTTCGCAAAGTTGTTCGACGGGGCCATCAAGAAACGCCTGTTCTTCTTCACTGAGCTGTGGCTTGGGATAGGCCAGAAGTTTATTCCAGTCCGGTTTTCCACTGAAAAGATCGCCGTCCCACCATACAGTCCCGGCATCAAGCGCTTCCTGCTCGGTCTGGGAAATTTGCGGCAGCATTTTCCGAAAAATTTTTAAAACCTGATTGGACACAATCAGACGCCTTAAAATCGGAACGAATAAAATTAAAGCGATGACCGCCAGTAAAGACAAAAAAATATAAAATAGCGACAGGAGCATCTTTTTCCCCTTATTGATCGAACTTGGTTAGTTAAATTTCCAGTTGCCTCAGTTACGTGAACGGCATCGATGCATGTCTTTCATCAGACGTGTAGAATTCAGATTCTGTTGCAACCGTAAATTTACATGATAATCACATAAACCCCTACACCCCCAATAAAGTTTTTTGTAAAAAGTGTTGCTTAATACATACACTTTGTAGGTTTACATCAGATTAATTTCTATTATTTTATTTTGAAGGTTTTTTTATGACCAATAATACATTGGATTTGGCGCAGCAATTAATTGCATTACGTTCAATAACGCCCGAGGACTGCGGCTGTCAGGAGATACTTTTACAACGGCTTGAAAAAATTGGTTTTAAAATAGAAAAAATGTGTTTTGGCGAGGTCGACAATCTCTGGGCCAGGCGCGGAAATACTTCACCGGTACTATGCTTTGCGGGGCATACCGATGTGGTCCCAACCGGCCCTCTGACTCAATGGGAAAGCGATCCGTTTGTGCCGGCAATTAGAGACGGCAAGCTATATGGGCGTGGCTCAGCGGACATGAAGTCTTCTCTGGCGGCATTTATCACCGCTATCGAAGCATTTGTCGAGAAACATCCTGACCATTGCGGCTCAATTGCATTATTGATCACCTCAGACGAGGAAGGTCCAGCTAAAGATGGCACGGTTAAAGTCGTGGAAGCGCTCAAGGCGCGCGATGAACTACTGGATTATTGTATTGTGGGAGAGCCAACCTGTGTGAATCAATTGGGCGATACCATTAAAAATGGCCGCCGTGGATCACTTTCCGGCAATCTGACCGTTAAAGGAATTCAAGGCCATATTGCCTATCCGCATCTGGCGAAAAATCCGATTCACCTTGCGGCGCCCGCAATCGCCGAATTGGCGCAGATTCGATGGGATGAAGGTAACGAATATTTTCCACCGACCACCTGGCATATTTCCAATATCAATGGCGGCACAGGCGCGACAAACGTCATCCCCGGTACGGTGGACATATTGTTTAATTTCCGTTTCTCGACTGCCAGCACAGTGGACTCTTTAAAAGAAAGCGTATATGCGACACTAGATAAACACGAACTGGAATATGAACTTGACTGGGAATTGTCCGGCAGACCTTTTCTAACGCCGAAAGCCGAACTGGCCAACGCAATACGTGAAGCAATTATTCAGGTTACGGCTATCGAGCCGCAACTGTCAACATCGGGCGGCACTTCTGATGGACGATTTATTGCAGATATCTGCAAACAGGTTGTCGAATTCGGTCCCTGCAACGAAAGCATACACAAGTTGAACGAGCATGTTCATGTGGACGATATTGAACGGCTTTCGGCTATTTACCGGATTACCATGGAAAAATTATTACGCTAATTAACACGCAACATTTTCATCCACTGGAAATTGGGATTAGAAAACTATGCGAGCAGCATTGCCAATGCAGCGTAATATTTCCCCGCTAAGACAAGTATTGGCAATACGATGTAATGAATTTTCGTTCCGTCATACATATTACGCGAGTCCTAGTATTATGAAGTTATTGAAAAAATAATCATTTTTCGCGCGCCACTATACATTTAACAAATCAAGCAAGACTGACATTATGGCAACTTGCTGTCATATTAATCGGCCTGCAATATTCAGCCTATTGGGGAAACTATTATTTTGTTCTAATGGTTACCATTAGATGAACTGTTGGAGCTGTTATCTACCTCGATAGTTCCGACGAAAAAATCTGATCAAATAAACGCTTGATCGCGGCATTATCTGATCAGATCGATACAGATACTAGAATAAGGTTTTTACTCGCTATTTTCTGCTGTTATAAAGATTCTTTAAAGTCTGTGCGCTCTTCTGCTGATGAAGAATCATTGGATCTGAGCTTGGCCTTGTCAATTTGCTCACTGCCAGCTCCAGGTTTACCGAAAAATTCATGCTTTGCCTGTTCCTGGGCAATTCTTTTATGATCGGCCGCTTTTGCTAGATTTATTTCTGCCGCCTTTTCATAGTTATGTATTCTTTGCGCGACACGTTTTTTAATATGCTGGCCATTTCTGCCAAAATAACTTGTGCGCGGTTTGTTTTTGAGTATTTCTTTTTGTTCCTGTGCTTTAACCTGCATTTCTGCAGCTAAATTCCCATAGTGTTCCGCCAGCGCAGCATGATTGTGATGGCTGTTTTGTGTAGATGAAAGCGCTGTCACAGGTACACAAGCAATAAGTAAAAAGAACGTAGAAAATACAGCAGCGTGGATACTCGCGTTTGATCTCATAATTAATGACTCCAAGTAAATTCAACACGGGTTTATTCTATCCAAATCAGAACGATTTGATGATTAGGGAAACTATTGTTTTATTCTAGGAGAAACCATTAAATAGGTTTTATTGTTCTTCGGAAATCCAGCGTGTTGCATAGCGTATCAGGTCGGCGCTGTCTTTTAAATTCAGTTTGGTACGAATATTAAACCGATGTGTTTCTATCGTTTTAATGCTGCGTTTCAATAAATCAGCAATTTCCTGACTGCTGTGCCCCAGTCCGATTAGATGCAGCACCTCGAATTCGCTGGGTGTAAGCCTGTCGATAAGCGATTGAGGCTCAGCATTACCCGCAACCATGCGATTCAGCAATTTCGCATGCATTTTTTTGCTCAAATAGACATTTCCTTTCAAAACTTCCCGTATTGCCGAAATCAAAACTTCACCCGGCTCCTGTTTCATGACATAACCCCGTGCTCCGGCACGCAAGGCGCGTTCGGCGTATATCGTTTCATCATGCATGGATATAAACAGCACAGGCAACTCAGGATGATGAATATGTATGCTTTTGATGACTTCAAACCCCGAAATGGTTTTAAGCGTGACATCGAGCAGGACAATATCAACGGGATTGTCGTTTTTGAGTATGTTTAATGCTTCCTCACCATCTCCTGCCTGTGCAAATACTTCCAGTTCCGGTTCCATTTCGATCAGCATCGCCATTCCATGACGCATCATCGGATGATCGTCAACCAACAGGATTTGTGCTTTTGAATGTGTCATGATAATTCCATCCCATTTCCAGCCGTACTTCAGTCCCTCCACCAGTTCTTGGTAGAAACTGGAGTTTAGCGCCGAGTTCTTTAGAACGATATCGCATAATTTTAATGCCCATTCCGGATGCTTTCTCGCTTTTTGTCTCAGCAACAAAGCCACGCCCATCGTCACTTATGGATAAAAAAAGTTTTCCATTCCCGGAAGACAGGGATATCTCGATATTTTGCGCTGCACCATGCCGGATCGCATTATTTACAGCTTCTTGGGCAATCCGATAAAAATTGAGCGCAAGATTCTTGTCATTGATATTTGTTTCATTATCGTTTGTAAAATTACAGGTAATTGAATAAGTGTTTGCAATTCTCGATGCAAGTTTTTCGAGTGCAGCAACCAGGCCATTGGCCTCGAGCTCAAATGGCAATAGCCCCTGAGCGAGTTGTTTGATTTGTATTACCGCAGTCTGTACCTGGGATGCTATTGAAGCCGCAATCGCTATCATTGTTTCGTTTCCGGCTGCAAGCAATTTTTTCTCCAGTGCCCGAACCTGATATCCGACAGCAGCAATTTGCTGCCCCAGATTGTCATGCAATTCCTGCCCGATTGTAAACGCCTGTTCCTCTGCAATAAACACCAACGCTTGTTCCAGATGCTTGCGTTCAAGCCAACTCTCCAGATCACTCGCGATGGCATCGATCAGCTTCTGCTCTTCCTGGATTAGATACGGTTTGTCCTCAGGATAAAAAACGCAGATATAGCCACACTCCTTGCCACTGACACAAATGGCTGATCGCAAGATATGTCCAACTGTATTCCGCTGTTTGTAACATTCATGGCATACTTTGTCGTCATGTCCTATTTCGGACGATTCTGTATTAATTTGCGAATGGTGATTTATGGAGACAAATTGCCTGCCGTCAAGTTCAATAACTGCCGATGCGATTTCTGGAAACTGCATTGCCGGAATCAGGTGTTTGAAAATATTTTGGCAAACTTTTTCGAGCGATATCTCGAGACTTATGCTACGGCGAATTTCGTAGAGACACGTAATTTCTTTGAGTCTTTCGTGTAATAACTCTTCAACCTGCCTGCGCTCAAGCCAGTCAGCCAAATCACCTGTGATGGTGTCGATGAGCCGTTGCTCTTCCGATACCTTGCAAGCGTAATCATCAGGGTAAAAAACACTGAGATGTCCGCAAATCTTACCATTGACCTTTATCTTCGATACCAATGTTTGTGTTTGATGATACTTGTGATTATTAGAACTGATCTGGCTTCCGTCGATTTCAATCGTTACTGAAACCTTCTCAGGATATTGCATTGCTGAAATTAAATTTTTTAAGATTTGACGGCATACATCGTTTACCGATAATTCTGTTCCAACACTGCGCCGGATTTCATAAAGACAGGTAATTTCTTTTAAACGCTCTTGTAACTGAGTCTCTTTATGACTCAGTTCAAGGGAAATTTGTTCTGCATCTTCTTTTGCGCGTTGGGCTTCCCGCTCAGAATTAATCAGCCTGCGTATGAACCCGTTTAATAGCAGTATCTCGGCGATAATTAGAATACTTACATACACGATGATAATCTTTAGTTTATCCCTGATAGGCTCGAACAATTCTGTTTCATCCAGTTTAAGAATCATTCCCAGGCTAAATGCACTGAGGGGTGCATACGCTTCTATAACCGGTATGTTCCGGTAATCTCTGACCGCGACAACGCCACTTTTTCCACTAAGCGCAAAATCCATTGGCAGCACACCACCTTCCGTGGCACGCGATAAATATTTGAATTTAATACCGTCAACCTGACTTAACAGGCATGCCATTTTTTGATTATTTACTTGGGCAGGCGCGCATAACACGAATGTGCCGCTTTCACCAATTGACCGAATTTCGCCAAACCTGCGACTGAGCTGTGGCAATGTGCTCTCTATTGTGATGCGCCCGATACTGCGCCCATTCTGATCAATGATCTCCTCGCTGGAATGAAGTATAAATTCCTTATCCCAAATTAATAACCTGTTATTCATATTATCCAGCGGCAAGGCGTGCGCCTGATTATCTGAAAAGCGGCCCGCTTCAGACAGTTTTTTCCCCTGCATATCGAATACAGCTATTGCGGCAAAACCCGTCTCGGTTAGAAATTGAATATTGCGGTCCAACTCACTGTGTGCGGCGTTACTGTCGGAGTGGGTGCTCAGTGTTTCCACCGCCTGAATCAACAGTGGATGAGAAGCTTGCGCACGTGCGTTTGCCAGGCTTTTTTCGATTTGGCTTTCCAGCAAATGGCCTTTGCCTTGTAAAGCAACATCCAGACCCCTGCCAAGAGATGACTCTATCTGTTGTCGCATAACGCCGTAGACCGCAATGCCAGTCGCCAAGGTCAGACCTATTAACAATAAGCCGCCAATGATGATTATCATCTGATTATCATGAATTGAAAGAAAAGTATATTTCTTTTTATGGGAGATATTTTTCATTGCCCTGGCATGTTCTGTATGCGTGATTTGTGGATAGTTACATAAATAAACTCATTAATTATTCTATTTGATATAAACGAAGAGACAAGAAAAATTTCGAGAAAATCAGTTTTTTAATGCCAATAAAAAAAACCCACCGAGGTGGGTTTGCAAAAAGACACCAATTAGAAGGCCACAACAGGAAGCACTTTACTTGGGCTGTTTTTATTGATTACACATAAGGGCAATAATTTAGCCTTTAGTTTTGCCCGTTTCTGCGTATGCAGGGCGACCTGATTGCTCTGCAGCCATATTTTTATGATAAGCCGCTTTTTGTAAATTATCTTCGGCTTCTTTTTCTAATTGGTCGATTTTAAATTCCACGTGTTTTCTAATATTTTTGCCATGCTTACCAAAAAAGCTGCTGCGTGGCTTGTGACTCAATGCTTCAACCTGTTCCTCTATTTTAGCCTGCATTTCTTTGGCTTGGTTTTCATAGAAATTTGCCAGAGCAGTATGATCAACATTGTCTTGACTGTTTGATGCAGTTGAATCGAATTCTGAAGCAAAAGAACTTGTCGGCGCGGCAAAAATGATAAAGGTGATGATTAATGCCATGGTTGAATATAGAACTGTTTCTGTTTTCATGATAATAGCTCCTTTTTTTGACTTTCGACGTGTTGGCTAGTCTAAAAAAATCAAAGCGTGAAGTATATTGGGGAAACAATTATATTCGTCTAAGTGAAACTATTAGATAGAGAATGCTGTGGTAATTTGTGATGCCGTGCAATCCATGCCACTAGTAAATACACGCAATGGAGAACATGGGTGAAATAGGGTTTCTGACTTTGAAATTACTGAGTGCAGATGCTGAATTTATCAAATCGTATGGTTTTATAAAACTGAATTAACAGCCTTTCGCCATCCGTCATACAGTACTTGCCTGTCGGCTTTGGCCATCTGTGGTTGATAACGACGGGCGCAAATCCAGTTTCTGGAAATATCATCCAGTTCATTAAACAGTCCGCTGTGCAAACAGGCCAATGCGGCAACCCCCCAGGCGGTACTTTCCATGACTTCTGGGATTTCAACCGTTCGATTCAACATATCGGCCAGAAACTGGCAAACAAACGCGTTTCCTGCCATTCCGCCGTCCACACGCAGTATTCCCGTAAGTTGCGTATCACTGTATTCAGCTTCCATCGCTTCAATCATGTCACGGCTTTGATAACCTTGCGCTTCCAACGCAGCACGTACGATGTGGGCAGCGTTACTTTCGCGGCTGATTCCTGTGATTGCCCCCCGTGCTTCGGGTTTCCAGTACGGTGCGCCAAGTCCTGTAAAGGCCGGAACAAAATAGACTTCATTGCTGTCAGGCACAGAGTGCGCAATTGCTTCGCTTTGCGGCGCATCAACAAGCAAGCCGAGGTTATCCCGCAACCACTGGACGGCCGCTCCAGCGGTAAAAATCGAACCTTCAAGCGCATAACAGATTTTGTTATTGATGCGGTAGCCGATTGTCGTCAATAGCTTGTTTTTTGAGATTCTGAAATTTTCTCCGGCATTCATCAGGGCAAAACAACCCGTGCCGTAGGTGGCTTTTATCATACCCGGTGTGAAACAACCCTGTCCAATTAACGCAGCATGCTGGTCGCCGGCCATGGCGCCAATGGAATAGGATGCGCCAAGAAATTCGGATTTTGTTGTACCGAACGTAGCAACATTGTCTTTGACATCCGGTAAAATGGCGGCAGGAATATTGAAAATTTCCAACAGCGCTTCATCCCATTTTTGTTCGGTGATGTTATACAGCATCGTCCGTGCGGCATTGGTAATATCGGTTGCATGCACCCTGCCCTCTGTCAGTTTCCACAATAAAAACGAATCGACAGTGCCGAATGCCAGGTCGCCTTTTTCTGCCCGGGCTCTTACACCTGGAATATAATCCAGTATCCAGGAAATTTTGCTCGCTGAAAAATAGGGATCAATGAGCAACCCGGTTTTCTCGGTGATTGTTTTTTCATAACCCAAATCTTTAAGGCAATTGCAGAAATCTGTTGTTCTGCGATCTTGCCAGACAATCGCGTTGTAAACCGGCTCCCCTGTCCTTCGATCCCAGATCAAAGTCGTTTCGCGCTGATTTGTTATGCCAAGACTTGCGATTTCGATATCGTTATGCTGTGCGTCATTGATGACCCCTCGACAGGTCCATAAGGTGTCTTGCCAAATGGCTTCTGGATGTTGTTCAACCCACCCCTTATGCGGATAATGCAACGCCAGTTCTCTTTGCCGGATTGAAAGTATTTCACCGTTGACAGAAAACAGAATGGCGCGCGTGCTGGTTGTCCCCTGATCGATTGCCAGTACTGCCTTGTTATGCGGCAAGCTCATGATATATAAAAAATCAATCTATTCAAGACAGTCGGGCAGCAATCGAAATACAATATCTTAATCAGACTTTTTATCAACATCGACCATCAAAAACTTGACCAGCATTGCAATCACGAAAGGCAGTGCACTCAGGCCTGTTATCATGTAGTGCTCTGCGGTAAACTGGTCGCCTTCATCCAAAATGATATAGCCAAAAAAAATCGTGACCGGCGTTAAAATCGCGAGCACCTGTATTAATAGAAAAAAACGTTTCATCGTTCTGCATTCCTGTTTTATTCAAATAAATTTATAATTCGATATTCTATTCTGCGCAATAAAACTGTTTTGATGCAAGGATTAATTGTATGAATTGATTATGGCAGCAGATCATATCCGGTTTGAAATACACCGGTGGAGTACTTGTTTGATTGTTTAAGCACCAAAACACTTAGAATGGTTTTTATCTCTATTTTTACTCCAGGAATTATGCAAACCGCAGGCCTGATAAAAACCTGTTGAGGACAAAGAAAATTAATCGATTTATAATGAGTTCAAGTCATGACAGAGGCTATACTGATATTAACCAATTTTCCCGATAAGGAAAGCGCGTCAAAACTTGCGCATAAGTTGATTGACGAACAACTGGCTGCCTGTGTCAATATTATGAACACTTGCACATCCATTTACCGCTGGCAGGATGTGACAGAGTCGGCTGACGAAACACCTGTTTTCATCAAGACCCGGCAAAAGCATTATAAGCAGGTTGAGGAACTGATTAAGTCCATGCATCCGTATGAACTACCCGAAGTGATAATTGTCCCTATTACCGGTGGCATGCCTGCTTATTTGCAGTGGATTATTGCAGAAACAAGACCATAAAAACTGAATACAAAGTACGTTCATATGCATTTATTATCGATTTTATTGCTATTATTTTCATTAACGAGCACCAATGCGGTTGCTCAGGAAAGCGGTACTTTCAGCCTGTTTTCCAAATTGCAGGAGCTCGGCATCACGCTGGGACAACAAAATTCCCAGGAACTGCTGCCGCCTGATGAAGCATTCAAGATGTCACTTGAAGTCCGCGATGGGAAAACGCTGATTGCGCAATTCACACCCGCAAAGAATTATTATCTTTATCGCGACAAAATCGCGTTTGAGCCAAAAGAAACCAGCATCTTCATTGAAAAAGTAACGCTGCCCGCAGGCAAGATGAAGGAAGATCTGACTTTTGGTCATGTCGAAGTCTATTATGAACCGATCCAGGCAGTTATTTCATTAAAGCGGGAAGCTTCGTCAATTGAACAACCGCTGTCGCTTACGGCGACCTATCAAGGCTGTAATGAGCCTGTCGGCGTATGCTACGCACCGATCAAGAAGGATTTTGATTTGACGCTGCCCGCCTTGCAGGCGATTGATGCAGTAGCCAATGCGGTCAGTGGCCAGGCAACCGCTGCCCCCTATGATGCGGCCTCGGATCTGTTCCAGATACCGTCGCGGTCATCGCAACGAACACCGGTTATAGAGACCGAAGCCTATAAAATTGACCGCATGTTCGAAACCGGCAATTTCTGGTTGATTTTGAGCGGTTTTTTTGGCATTGGCCTGTTACTGGCCTTTACACCCTGCGTTTTCCCCATGTTTCCAATTTTATCCGGAATAATTGCAAGAAAAGGCAAACATTTGACAAAAAGGCGAGGCTTTGTGCTGGCATTGGCTTATGTGCTCGGCATGGCGATCACTTATGCGATTGCCGGTGTAATTGCAGGCTTATCCGGCGCGATGCTGTCGGCCGCACTTCAGAATGCCTGGGTTTTAGGCACATTTGCAATTGTCTTTGTGTTGCTTTCCCTGTCAATGTTTGGGTTTTATGAATTGCAGATGCCCGGCAGCATCCAAAGCAAGTTGTCCGAAGAAGCCGGGCATTTGAAAGGCGGGCATTTGACAGGTGTTTTTGGCATGGGCGCTTTATCCGCGTTGATCGTGGGCCCATGTGTCGCAGCTCCGCTGGCTGGTGCATTGCTGTATATCAGTCAGACTCGGGATGTTATTTTGGGCGGTTCGGCACTGTTTGTAATGGCTTTGGGCATGGGTGTCCCGTTGTTACTATTGGGTGCTTCGGCCGGCGCCCTGCTGCCTAAAACGGGCCCGTGGATGGAATCGGTCAAGCAGTTTTTTGGGGTATTGCTGCTCGCTGTGGCTATCTGGATCATTTCTCCGGTCATTAATGAAGTGATGCACATGTTGCTATGGGCGACGTTGCTCATAATTTCAGCGATTTATTTGCATGCAATCGATCCTTTGCCGCCACGCGCGTCCGGATTGAGTAAATTTCTCAAAGGCGTTGGCGTCATGGCATTGCTGGTTGGTGTCGCGTTATTGATTGGCGTTTTGTCGGGAAGCCGCGATGTATTGCAGCCTTTATCCAAATTCAATATTGCCAGCTCGGCATCAGGATACGGAGACAATGCAGCGTATAATTCAAACGGCCATATCCCCTTCCAGCGCGTTAAAAGTATTGCCGAACTGGATGAATATATTCTCCAGGCCAAAAACAATAATCAATATGTCATGGTGGATTTCTATGCCGACTGGTGTATTTCCTGCAAGGAAATGGAACGATTTACGCTGTCAGACGCAAAAGTACAAACAAAACTGAAAGATGTAGTTCTGCTTCAGGTTGACGTGACCCACGGTACAGCGGATGATGCCGCATTGCTCAAACGCTTTAACCTGTTCGGACCGCCTGGAATTCTGTTTATCGACCGTCAAGGCAACGAGATACCGGATATCCGTGTCATCGGATTTTTGAATAAAGATGATTTCCTGACAGTATTAAACGCTGTACTGACCTAAAAGAACCGTATTATCCGCATAATCAGAACAACAAAACAAATTCATCAGATACTTGCTATTTCTAAAGGATTCACAATGCCCAAATTGAGTCAGATCATTTTATTTGCCGCTGCAGCAATTGTTGCCTTGTCGGCAGGCGTTTGGTTTCGCGCTTATTTCATGGACGGCCCTCAACCGCCGCTGCCTGAAGAAATAAGTAAACAAGGCGCACAGGTTATTTTAGCCGCAAATCTTCCCGATATTGAAGGTGTATCGCAACCGGTTTCCCAATGGCAGGGAAATGTGATTGTCGTAAATTTTTGGGCGACCTGGTGCACACCGTGCCGGGAAGAAATACCGGAATTCATCGAACTGCAACGCGAATATGAAGACCAGGGCCTGATTTTTGTTGGCATTGCTATTGACCAGGAAAACAAAGTCGTTGCTTACAGCAGGGAATTTGGCATCAATTATCCCGTGCTGATTGGGGGGTTGGGTGCGATGTCTTTGGCTGAAGCGGCAGGCAATGAGATGTCTGTACTTCCCTATACGGTTGTTTTTGACAGACAGGGCAATATTACGGACACCTTTTTAGGCCGTGTTCATAAGAAAACAATGGAAAAGAGTATTCTGCCGCTGCTAAAAGAACACGCGCAGACCACAGAGCACGCCGCCGAAATATAACACTTTTCAGTTCGTGAAATGGGTGTTTGCTCAGAAGCTAATTTGAATTTTCAGCGTTTCCGAGTAGTGGATACATCATTTCTTCAATAGATGGCTCAAAGGACTCTTCATCAAAAGCTGTATCGCCGTTGGCAAATGGCGTGTCTTGCGTTTTCAATCCCTTGAAATCAAAAAGGGACGTATCGGCCAAATGAGATAATTGGATGTTTTGCATGGCCCTGAACATGGTTTCCAGTCTGCCGGGAAAACGTTTGTCCCATTGCTGCAACATTTCCTTAATCACCTGCCGCTGAAGATTGGGTTGCGATCCGCACAAATTACACGGAATAATCGGGAAAGCAACACGTGCGGCATATGCGGCGATATCTTTTTCCTTGCAATAAGCGAGCGGACGTATGACTATATGCCGGCCATCGTCACTGATCAACTTGGGCGGCATGGCTTTGAGTTTCCCGCCATAAAACATATTCAGAAAAAGTGTTTGCAGGATGTCATCCCGATGATGACCCAGAGCGATTTTGGTTGCGCCCAATTCGCTGGCGACACGATACAGGACACCGCGCCGCAGCCTTGAGCACAGACTGCAAGTGGTTTTTCCCTCTGCAATAACACGCTTCACAACGCTGTATGTATCCTGTTCTACAATTCGGAAAGGCACGCCGATTTTGCTCAAGTATTCGGGCAATACATCTTCTGGAAATCCGGGTTGTTTTTGATCCAGGTTAACAGCAACCAGTTTAAACGGCAAAGGTGCATGCGCCTGTAAATTCATGAGAATATCCAGCAGCACATAACTGTCTTTTCCGCCGGACAAGCAAACCATGACAATGTCATCGGCCTCGATCATATTGAAATCAGCAATCGCGGTGCCGACCTGCCTTCTGAGGCGTTTCTGTAGTTTGTTGGCGTTATAAAGTGCTTTTTTAGGTAACATTTATCGGAAATGCCCTGTGACGGGTGCAGTATAATAGACAAAATAACTGGAACAATTTAGCATTAATGTTTTCTAACGGTGGCCGGATAAAAAAAGACTCTGAATAATTTATGAGAAAATCTTAATGATCAAATCCATATTAATTATATCATTGGCGGCGTTTGTTCTGTTTTCAACCAGCCCCTTTGCAAACGTGTCGCGCATTGAGATCAATGTAAAGAATGGTATCGGCGAGCCGGGTGATTCCGCAAAAGTCACCCGAATTATCAAACTGACGCAGCTGGATAATATGTTTTTGCCCAATGAAATAGAGGTTGCTGAAGGCGAAACGATCAACTTTGTTGTAAAGAATGGTGGGGATCATCGGCATGAAATGCTCATAGGAACAAAAAAAGATCTAAAAATAGCCGCCAAAATGAGGCGCATGTTTCCTGATAAAAATCATTCCGAACCGGGATTAATCCAGTTAGAACCCGGTGAGACGAAAGAATTGGTTTGGCATTTTGATCACGCGGGCACAATTGAGTTTGCATGCCCATTACCTGGTCATTTCAAGGGTATGCGTGGAACAATTTACGTGGAGAAAAAATGAAAAAACAGATAGCTACATTTCTAACCGGATCAATTTTAACTGCCGTCCTATTCGGTTTTGTACCGAATGCGATTGCAACGACAACTGTCGAAGTGTATAAAAGCCCAACTTGCGGGTGCTGCTCTAAATGGGTTGATCATATGCGTGATCACGGTTTTACGGTTATTACCAAAGATGTCGGTAATAAAGAAATTCGTAAAAAAGTAGGCATGTCTGAAACACTGGGTTCCTGCCATACCGCCCTGGTTAATGGTTATGTCATGGAAGGCCATATACCGGCTCCTGATATTATCCGCTTTCTCAGGGAAAAACCGGATGCCTTGGGGCTTGCTGTACCTGATATGCCGCACGGCTCACCCGGCATGGAAGGCAGTCGCGTCGACCCCTACAATGTATTGAAAGTCAACAATCCGGGCGATACGCGCAGGGACGCGGAAATTTACAATCGCTATGATCCTTACGCAAAGAAAGCCATGCCGCAGGCCCCTGTTACAGCACCCGATAGCAACGCTGAAGGTGCCTCTTCCATTATGCGTTTGAATAATTAATCGAACCATAATGCTGTTACGTATTATGTTGCTAAGAGGCTCCATCATTGCCTGCATGATTGCTATCGCCGGTTGCGAAGAAGCCAGTCAATCTGAAACTCGTTCGCTTAAAGATATTCTTAACCAGAATACTGAGCGGGTGGTAAGAAATTTTGATCCCGTCCAGGTCCAACGTGGAGAAATTGTTTTTCAGGAAAACTGCGAAAACTGCCATGGAAAGAAGGCGGCAGGCACTACAGACTGGCGCAAACCGGGTGCCGACGGCAGATTTCCACCTCCGCCGTTGAATGGAACGGCGCATGCATGGCACCATTCGACTGCAGTACTGAAAAAAACCATTCTTAAAGGTGGTCCACCGGAATTCAGCACCATGCCCGCTTGGGAAAACAAATTGACAGAGCAGCAGGTGGATGATGTTGTGGTCTGGATCAAATCCTTGTGGCCTGATGAGATATACGCTACCTGGTATCAAAATTTTGAAGACAAATAAAAAACGTTCGACCGGATTGCAACGCAGCATAATTCATGCAAGATTCTTTAGCTGGAACGCAAATCACTGACTGCATTCCAAAGGCTGTCCGCGGCTCCATTTTCTTCCTCACCGATGACCCAGGTACGGCACCCGAGCCGCTGAAAGACTATCAGTATTTTTTTGACGGCATCCTGCTGCTGGGTAATGACGGCCATATACTTGACGTCGGCAACGCCGATCAAATACAAGCCAGGTATCAGCTTAAAGCGCATGAAATAATCGATTTCAGCGGGAAATTCATACTGCCCGGCCTGATTGATACCCATATTCATTATCCACAATCCGAAATCATCGCAACAAACGGCGAACAGCTTGCTCAGTGGCTCGAGCAAACCGCTTATCCGGCTGAGTCAAAGTTTGCAGACAAATCATACGCACATAAAGTCAGCCGTTTTTTTCTCAACGAACTGTTACGTAACGGCACCACAACGGCTCTGGTTTTCGGCACCGTTCATAAAAACTCTGTAGATGTCCTGTTTACAGAAGCCGAAAAATTGAACATGCGTATCATCGGCGGCAAGGTCATGATGGACCGCAACGCGCCGGATGGTTTACTGGATACCCCGGAAACCGCCTTTGCCGACAGTATCATGCTGATCGATGCCTGGCATAACAAAGGCCGGCTGCACTATGCCGTAACTCCGCGCTTTGCGATTACCTCGAGCCCGGAGCAACTTGCTGTGGCGGCTAAACTGTATGACGAATACGAGGGCGTTTATTTGCAAACGCATGTTTCCGAGAATCCGAACGAAGTTGCGCTGGCAAGGCATCTTTTTCCTAAGGCTGAAAGTTATTTGCACATTTATGAAGATTTTGGTCTGGTCGGGCCCAGAACAGTTTTTGCACACGGTGTTTATTTAACTGACGACGAATTTGAATTGCTTGCAAGAAAAAACGCTGCATTGTCCTTTTGCCCGACTTCAAATCTGTTTCTCGGCAGCGGTTTATTCAACTTCAGGAAAGCGCAACACCATACTGTTCAACTCGGCCTGGGCACTGACATCGGAGCTGGCACCAGCTTCTCGATGCTCCAGACCATGAACGAAGCCTATAAAATTGCACAGTTACAAAAAACCAATGTCGACTTGCCGAAAAATGAAATTTCCTTGACGCCTTTTAAAGCTTTTTATCTGGTAACCCTGGGTGCTGCGCGCGCACTACATCTGGACGATAAGCTGGGTTCGCTGCAACCGGGAAAAGAAGGCGATTTTATTGTTTTGAATCCTGAGGCAACGCCCCTGCTCAGGTTTCGCCTGCAAAATACACAGTCTCTTGCCGAACGCCTGTTTGCGATTATGATGCTTGCGGACGATCGCGCTATTGAAGCGGTTTATTTAATGGGGCGACGCTGGATTGAGAAAACAACTGGCATGTAAAGCTGGAATTTCCATCAGGAAAAATCTTAAGGGCATCTCTAAAAATCCATACTTTGTCACAATACTTTGTTGTTCACAAAAAATATCTCCTTACATGTCAATCATATGCTGCGTCAATATTTTCTGCTCTCGCCTCGTCTTGTTTAAAACTCTGAATTTTTAGAGGTGCCCTTAATGGAAATTCCGGAGTGAATGAAAGGCGCTAACGTTACGGTAACGCTGCGCCTGACAATATCAGATTGATAGTATATTTCTGGCTTTAGAAATCAAACGTCCATTCCTGAGTCCAGTCGTCATCGGCATCTTTGAATGCGCCGACATAATCGACGGGATCAAAGAAAGAATCGTTTACCGGAACGCCGCCGAGTGTTAAAGCCGAACCTGAAGCGGGCAGGTACCCGTTCAACAGCGGATCTTCAAGGCTGTTACCCGATTGTGACGTGAACCAGTCGGCTGTTGTGAAGGTAGCGCCTGGGCCGTCCAAGAAATTGGTTGCGCAGCCATGAACAAAAGAATTGTTGATGGTCAATTCACCGCTCAGATTGCCGGGTGCACCTGCGTTCAGAAATGTGGCTTCACCATCGATTGAAATGCAGTTCTGGAAGCCGGAAATCACCGTGTTCCAGATATTGGCACCGGTGCCGCGGCGCAGCAGAATACCTTGCGTGCCTGCCGATCCGCCAATGATAGTCATGTTGGATAACACTGGTTTTGCCCGGGGTTCTATGTCATTGTTGACTTCATTGTTGTCGGCTTCAATACCACGGTCACCGTCATTGGAAGCCTGCTTGATCAATACAAACTGTGCTTTGCCGGTCCAGCCGCTGCCCCAGTCGAGACTGTCATCGCCATTATTGGTCAGTACCATATATTTCATTTGCGCTGTGCCACCAAACATTTCAACCCCATCATCGAGTCCCTGATGTACCTGAATGAATTCAAGCACGGTTCCAGCGCCAACGCCATTGAGCGTCAGGCCATTGAGCTCTTCATTCGGACGCACGGCAAAGCCAGCAAACAGGATCTGGGTATATTTGACCACTCCACTGTTGTCGTTTGGATTGTTGCCGCCAAAGGATTCGGAAGTAACCGCTTCAAACGGCACTTCGCAAGGATTCACGCCTGCATTACAGCCGTTGACCGGCGCATTGCCGGCGATCACCAGGCCGCCCCACTCGCCAGCCGCCTGTTGCGACGCACCGCTCATGACAATCGGCTTATTCGGAGTGCCTTCAGCCATGATTTTAGAGCCGCGCCTGATCCACAAAAAATCGGCGCCCTGCTGTCCGAAAATTTGCGTACCCGGATTAATCGTCAGCGTTGCGCTGTTGGTTTTGTCACCGCCAATAAATACACCGCCGGAAACTATCCACTGGATATTTTTCGTCAGCGTGATGTCCTGGTTATACTCGCCGCTCAAAATACAAGACCCTTCAACAGGACCCTGCGCTGAAAAACCCGGACAGCCCTGGAAACTGTTGCTAACCAGTTGTTCAACCGAAAAGCGATTTGTTCCCGGTATCAATTTGAGTTTTGCATAAAAATCATTCGCGCCCACCGTAATTGAAGGGATGTGTAAAGCTGTCGTCGCAAAATCGAATACGGCGCGGTCAGCTGACTTTGTTGCTGGAATCGGACTGGCTGAAATCAGTTTCAGCGCATTGCCGTCAATTTGCAATTGCACATCAAAAAATGCCGATGATGCGCCATTTAATACTTCAACAACGGGCATATCGACGATTCTCGTTGAAGGGTTGAAAGTAGCCGACGCCGCAAAACTGTTTGTAGCAGACATGCCAAGCATAAATGCCGAAATAACCGCGAGCCCTGTATGTTTGTTTTTTAACCTTACCATTTTTATCTCCAAGTTAATTATTTATGAAATTTTGGCAAGACTAATTTACCAACCTAATATGACATTCATGTTACATCGTGATGAATGGCTTAACATGCGTGGTACATATTTACAACTGCTCGGATAGGACATAAATCACGCCGATCATACCAAGGCAATTCGCACGTTTAATCAATTGACGATTGTCAGAATCTGAACTTTTGCTCAGAAACTCATTCTCACGCCGAGGTTAAACTGCCGACCTCTGCGGAACTGTCGTGTAAGTTCACCGCCTTGCAGGATCAACACATCGTCATCAAGCAGGTTCTGCATGTTCAGGCGCACAGACAGCCATTTATTGATCGACTGGTTATAGACGAAGTCGAGCTGATGAAACGGCTGCTGATATTTATCCGGCGCGCCGAGCAGGCCGGCGGAGACGATGTGTTTGCTGGTGACGTTGTAGAGCAGGGTCATTTGAGATTTCCAGGCGGGATTTTCGTAACCGATCTGGAAGTTGAAGATTTGCGCGGAATGACCCTGTAACTGACGGTTATTGGTGGTCTGCGCACCGAGATTTTCGGCATTCAGTTTGACATTGGAGCTCGACCAGGTGTAGTTGCCGCCGGCATAGAAATTCTCCAGCCACGGATGGATAAACCCAAGCCCTTTGAGCATTTCGACTTCAAATCCGTATACCCGCGCCTTGTCGGCGTTCTGATACGTCTGCAGGCCTGCGGTGCCGGGCAATGTGACCAGTTCGATCGGTTGTGTCAGGTCTTTCCAGAAGAAGCTCGCCATCAGGTTTTCATTGGGCGACAGATAATATTCCCAGCGCACATCGTAATTGGTAATGGCGGTTTGTTTCAGGTCAGGATTGCCGGTTGTTTCCTGGTTGGTGTTCAGATCGGTAAACGGCGCCGGCGACAGTTCCCTGAAATCGGGGCGCGAGAGCGTCTGGCTGAAACCCGCGCGCAGTTGCTGCTTGTCGGAAATATACATTGTACTGGTTACCGAAGGCAGCATGTCGGTGCGGTTGATGGTGCTGATGACCGACTGGTTGCTGTTGGCGACGTTCTGGAAGGTCTCGACAAACTGATCGTTGTTTTCCCACCGAACCCCGCCGGTGACATTGAAACGGTCGTAGAGCGTGTAATCCATTTTTCCGTAGTAGGACAACAGCTTCTGCGTTGCGTTGTAACTGTCGGTGGGGCGCGTGGTTTCGCGTAACTGGAAACCGTCGGTACCAATATTGGACGGCTTCAGGATCGATTCCAGCGATGACTGGGCCAGGATCGCCTGTTCAGAGCCAAGCGGTCCGACCGGGAAGAATGCAAAACGCTGGATGCGTGAATTGCGCGCTTTATCCTGCGTGATGAAACCGCCATGCAACGCCATTTTGTGGGCGGGCGTGAATTCCAGCGGCAGTTTGACGTCCATACGCCAGCTTTCATCCTTGTCGGTCAGGGTGGCATACGTCGTCTGGTTGCTGTCCGCGCGGCGCGATAACGCAAAACTGCCGTCCACCATTTCATCGAACCGGTAGTCGCGCAACTTGGGCTGATCCCGGTTGGCGGTCGCATTGGTGTACAGCCAGTTCACCGAGAGATCTTTCGCCCAGTTGAACTGATGATTGCCGCCGACCTGCTGCGTAAATAACTGGTTGGAAAGAAACCACAGTTTGGTGCGGCGGATATCGGTCACTTCGGCGTCGGTAAATCCCTGAGCAATCCGCGCTTCATCGACGGCCTGGCGTAAAAACATGGTGCGCGTGAATATGCGGTGATTGTCCTTGTATTCGATATCCGCCGCCAGATAACCGTTGAGCTCCATGGACTGCAGCGAGCGCCGGGTATCGAAATCCTGAATCATGCGCAGCTCATCGCTGCCGGTGGTTGGCGTGTATTCACGGTTGATTTCATTTTGTTTCCTGAATTGCTGATTCCAGCCGCCCGCAGCGATAAACCCCGCCCTGAAATCCCCCCTATTGAATACATTGCCCATCGCCACATCCAGCCCTCTGTCCGGCCCCACGGGTTTCTCGGTCACGTCCCAGACACCGGACAGATCTTCGCCAAAGGCTTCAATTTCCTGGGCAGTAAACCCATTCGGGTTAAACAGTGTCTGCGGCTGGATGGTGCCGCCATTGGCAGTCGCGGCAGCCAGTGAACCCGGTAAATCACGCGCGCCATCGTCAAAACTCAGAAAGTCAAGCCCGCCGCCTTTATAGGACAGGCCGTCGGCAAAGGTGGCTCTGTCATTGAACCCCGTGCTCGCACTGATATTAAAGAAGAATTCATCCGGTATGCCCCGCGTGCGCATTTCCAGCGTACCGCCCGCAAATTCACCGGGCCGGTCGGCTGAATAGGTCTTTTGCACCATTACGTTATCCAGGAAGTTGGTCGGAAAGAGATCGAGCGGCACGACGCGGCGGGTCGGATCCGGACTCGGTACCGCAGCACCGTTCACCAGCGTGGAAGAATAACGTTCGCCAAGACCGCGGATAAAAACAAACTGTCCGCCGATCAGTGTTAAACCGGAAGCCCTTCTGAGCGCACTTGCCACATCCGAATCGCCGCTACGGGTGAACTGTTCGGCGCCCAGCACGGTTGTCACTTCCGTCGATGTTTTTTGTTCCTCGATAACTGAGGCCAGTGTGCCCGCCAGATGCGGTTCCAGCACCACATATTCGGCGAGTTCCACGCCTGCCGGTGTCAGGCTGAATGCGAGCTCGGTTGTCTCGTCCCTGGTAATTTCCACCGCATCCTGTGTCTGGCTGCTGAATGCCGGGTGCAATAATGAAACACTGTAGCTGCCAACCGGGATTTCTGCCTGAAGCAGGCCTTCATCATTTGTCCTGAATTGCTGCTGCAAACCGCTGACAAATACCTGTACATCCTTGACCGGCCGGTTGGTTTCAATTGAAATCACTTTTACACTCATCAAACCGTCGCCTTCAACCACCGGCTTTTCCGCCATGGCGTCAGCGCCGGCCATGGTGCCGGTAACCGAACTTTCGATATTCAATTGCGGTTCGCGGCCATCGGGATAAAACGTCAACAGGATTTGTACGTTTTCAGCCGGCCGCAACGGCAGGTCGAATTCAAACGACTGCCCGCCGGTATTCAGTTTCATATGGTAGCTGCCGGGCGGCAGCTTTGCCGCAACACTGCCGCTGTCGCCGGTTTTAACGGTTGCGCCGCCATTGCCGCGCCAGTCGATAACGGCAGGCAGATCCGATTCGGGCAACAGCCCTGATTGACCGTCGTCCACGCTGAGTATGGTCAGTTCCGCATCGGCGATCGGCAATCCTTCCTGAAACAGATAAATCGAGAATTCAGCCAGCTCCGCTTTGCCGGATTCTCCCCAGGCAGACGCACTGATCAGCATGACCATCAATGAAATAGCCAGATGGTATAAAATTATCAGGAATTTGTTCATAACGCGGGGCTGACCGGACAGAATGCTGGATTTGATTTGACTGTTATAAACACTTCCACGGTTCTTCTTTACACATTTGCATCAACCGGCGCAGCTCAATACCTTTTCTGAAGAGTTCGGGTTCGGTCAAATGTTCCAGGTGTTTATGCGCTTGTGGAAAACGGTTGCTGGAGAAATAGGCATACGCCAACGCGTAACGTACATGCTGGTCTTCCAGCAGTCCCGTGCGGTACAGGCTGGATTCCATGTTGGCGGCGCGCTCGTACTGCTTGAGCGCCAGCAGAATAGACAAGCGTTGCTTGAACTTGACCGATTGATCCCGCACGCCTTCATTCAGCGTCAGGGCCTTATGAAAGCGGTTTGCACGGCGGTAAACTTCTGCGGCTTCCGACAGCAGCTCCGGATTCAGTAATGCCGCCTGTTCAAGAATGAACGCCGCCGAATTGAGCTGTCCCTGATCAAGATACGTGTGTGCGAGCAGTTTCGCAACCATTTCGTTATTCGGGAATTGCAATCGGGCAATTTCAAGTATCGCCAGCGCTTCCTGGTACTGCCTGCTCAGCCGCAGCGCATTGCCTATGGCGATATAATCTTCTGCGGCGGCTTTCGATTGCGCCAGGTATCGCCTGCCCAGTTGAGCCGCTTCATGAAACAGCTCAAGCTCGACAAAATAAAACACCTGGCGTCTGAGAAAGCTGTAATCCTGGGGATACAAGCGTTGCCCTTCAATGAGTGTATTGATGGCGGCATCGGGTTTTTCCAGATGCCAGTAGGCCTGTGCTTTTAATACGATCAGGTCGGCTCTGCTGGCATGCTCGCCGGATTTGCCTATCGCCTGGATTGTGTGTTGGTATTCCTTGAGCGCATAGTGCGCCTGCGCCAGATAAACAAAAATAACGGTTTCCGTTTGTCCGTTTTGAATGGCCCGCTGCAAACTGTCTTTGGCCGCAATGAAATCGTTCAGATTCAAATACGCCAGGCCCTGCAGCGTATAAAACCGCGCCAAATCGGTTTTTTCATCTTCGAGATCGACACTCTGCAAGGCGAGCAAGGCACGGTCGCTGTGACCGTCCCGGAGCATCACCGCTGCCAGTTCCAGAAAATCGCTCGACTGTGTCCGGTTTTCATCTGCCCAGACTATGCCGTTCAACATCCCCAGCAAGACAACCATGCTGAACAGGGTTAGGCATCGGATTCTCAGAAACATAAGGCGCCTACAGCTTGATAGTCTGAATACTCAATCCGATCACGACAAATCAAAACGAATCCGCTGCTTTGCCCACACCCTGACGACATCACCCTGATATTTTGCCGGTTCAAACTGCCACGAACGGATACCCTGTAATGCCGCTGCGTCAAATACCCCGGACGGGCTGGACTCGAGCACCTGAACCTGGTCTACCGAGCCTTTCTCGCTGACCAGTATCGATAAAACCACATACCCTCTGATACCGTTCTTTTTGGCCGACGGTGGGTACCTGAAGCTGCCTTGCGAAACCGCTCTTGGCGGCACATCGACCAGATCAGCGGTCATGACGGCATTGCCCGTATTGCCGATGAGCGAATCGTCGAGTTCACCAATCTGCCCGGCGTTCAACCCCAGCAGTCCAAGATCGATTCCCGAAAGTGCGGTATCAAGACCGGTAAAAGGCGCTGGCGCCTGAGATGGGGTGATGCGTCTTGGCGGCTCCACTTTTTTGATTTCTTTCTTGGGTTCTTCCTGAATTTGTTTGACCATGGCGATTTCGGTGACTTCCTGCACCGGCGTCTTGTCAACTTTGCCGATAAACTGATTCATCGCCAGAATCAGGCTAAAAACCAGCACCGGGCCAATGAGCATTGATACGATCGCAGCCCGGTGTTTACTGTTAAATTTAGAATGCTGTGTTGTTGTCATTGTCGTTGTCGTTATTGCCTGCATGATTGGTTACCCCGCTTCTTTCTTGGTTGCCACACCCACACTTTCCGCGCCCGACAAGCGCGCCTGATCGACTACTTCAACCAGTTTGCCCGCCGGAACACCTTCGTCTGTCACCACCAGAACCACTTTGCTGGTCGATGTGCTTAATAGATCACGTAATTTGCTTTGTATCAGCCACATGCGCACCGGTTCGCCATCGAGATAGGTGTCGCCATGCTGATCGACAAAAAGGCGAATCGCCTTGCTCGAAGCCGCTACCGCGCTACTCGCCTTGGGCCGTTCGAGTTCGAGTTTCATATCCTTGACAAATGTTGTCGTCACCATAAAAAAGATCAGCAGGATAAAAACGATATCGATCATCGGACCAATATCGATGGTTGCGTCGGTTTCTATCGGATCGTCGTGATATTGCATGGTAAAAATCCTGTTTGATTAATGGTTTAATGGCTGCGCCAGTGGTGCTGAGTGCACGCACAGCAGCTCTCTGATCTGTAATAATTCACGTTCGATTTTCTGCTGTTTTTTATGCAGCATGCTGTGAAAGAGCATGCCCGGAATGGCAACAGCCAGGCCTGTCTGGGTCGATATCAGCGCCTGCGATATGCCGCCTGCAATACCGCCAGACTGGGTAAACAGGGACATCGATCCCAATGAGTCGAAGGTTTCGATCATGCCGGTTACCGTGCCCAACAGTCCGAGCAGCGGCGATATGATGACGATTGTTTTGGTCATCACCGAGAATTTCCGGATTTCCTTCAAATAGCCATAAAAAAACTCGTCCAGATAACGCCGCAGGCTTTTGACATTGCGCTTTCTCAGTAACACGCCTTGTTGAACGGCCTGCTCAACGATGCTGCAGGGTGTTTGATTGCTGTTCCGGCTGTATACATCCAATATGTCGTAAAGCGTCATGGATCGTTTCGATTTCAGCGCCCAATAGCGGTAACCCAGTCCGTACCAGAGCAGCAGGGCGCATAAAAACAGCGGCGGCATGACGAAGCCGCCAGCAGCGAACAATTCCTGAACCAGCAGAAGATAGTCATGAACGTTTACAGACATGTCACTGTTTCCTAGACTGCCGGATTACCCACTGCCGGCGTCACAGGGTTTGGCGTAAACGTTTTATCATTGTCTTGCGGCGGCTCCGGTTCCGATACCGGTCTGCCCAGAAAGGCATTGGTCACTCTGAGCGCCGAGTGCTCCATATCCCGTTTGATATTCCTCGCCCATGCCGATAAAACCGAACCCACCAGCAGCGCCGGAATAGCCACAATCAAACCCAGTTTGGTCGTCACCAGCGCTATCGATATACCGCCGGACAGTAACTTGGGATCGCCGGTGCCGAACTCGGTGATAACATCAAAGGTGGCGATCATGCCGGTCACGGTGCCAAGCAGACCCAGCAACGGGGAAACCGAGGCAATCACTAAAATGGCGGAACCGAAACGGTCCAGCGCGCCGGATTCACGTAAAATCGCCTCATGCACGACGCTTTCCATGTGATCGCGGTCGTCTTTGAGATGACGCAGTGTGTTGGATAAAACGCGTGCTATGGCGGAAGAATCGGTTTCACAGCTTTTTTTCGCGCCTTCCAGATCGCCGTCTATGACCTGTTGTATCACCTGATCGGAAATCTGCTGCGTATTCGCGCTGTTTGATCGCAGCAGATAAATCCGCACAAATACCAGCAACACCACCAGTCCACCGAGACCCACGATGACCCAGCCGATGATGCCGCCTGAGTTGATGATTTCAAGCACGGTTTTTTCCGCCATTTCATCGATGGCTTGTGTGCGTGACTCGAATATAAACAGTTGCAGCGTCTTGGGCTGTTGGTTTTTACTGAGTGCGATCGCGCTGTCGGCGCCGGGTTCACGCCAGATTTTGAAATGATTGTCGCCCGCCGGAACCAGTATGCCGCTGCCATCAGCGCTTATGCCATAGGCGGCAATATTGCCCAACCGGATAATGCTGCCCTGGGTCTGCTGACCGCTTTCAAGAAAAAATTCACCTGGCGCGGCCTGGATTGCGCTGAGCTTGCGCAGTATCGACAACCCCTGGCTAAAGATTTGCGCCACTTTTTTAACGTCATTGCCTGCCGTTTCCATCAATGACGCAGGCAACTCGATGTCATGGTTTTTTAGCGTAACGCTTGCCTGTGCATAGGTGATCTCCAGCGCATCGCTGCGCTCCAATGCCGCCGCTTCGCTACGTTCCGCCTCAATCAGCTGCGCATTGAGTTGGTCAATTTTGGCGGATCGCTCGACTGAACCGCGCTCCAATACACTGATTCGTTGATTCAGGGTACGGTCTTCGCCTTGAGTACTCGATTTGTACTGCCTTAAACGTTCCGTCAGTTCCCTTTTTTGCGCCGCCAGAAATGCATATTCGCGTTTGTACGCGGTTTCCAGATCTATTTTTTGTTGTGCCGGCGATGACTGCTGCGCATTTGCGCCGTTCGCAGGTTCTGCCGCAGGTGCGGGCGCTGCAACCGGTTCGGACGCCACACTGACAGATTCTTCGGCATGCGCCGAAACGGAAACACCGGCAAATAGAATTACAATTGCCAGAATCGATAACGGGGATAAAAACTTGTTCATTTTTTATTGGCTGAGTGGATTGGGTAATTCAAAATAGCCCTGGCGGATTTGCTTTTTGAGTGCATCAAACAACTTTGCAATACGCTGTATGTCGCCAGTAGCACTTGCCGCCTCAAATTTCCACGCACCGTTTTCGGATTTTCTGGCCATTCCCGCCCTGTTGTCACGCGTCTGGAAAAACAAAAATACCGTGCCGAGCTTTGCCACGTCAGCCAGCACTTTCTCTCCATCCAGCGAAATGGTTTGTTGATAAAGACCGTTTTCCTTGCTCAGGCGTATTTCATCTTCAATCAATGCCCATGCCTGATTGACTGCCTTATTGGGATCAACGAGTTGATTGGTGAGATTGTCTTCGAGTGTTTTAATCGCTTTGATCCGGTCTTCGATTTTGAACGGAAATCCGGTGAGAACATAGTGCTTGTAAGCGGCCAGCACCTTAAGCAAAATCGGTTTTAACTGCTCGCCGGATTGCTCGGCCTGCAGTGAGGCTTCCGATAATTTCGCAAGCGAATGCTCCAGTTTCTCGATCGCCGTGTTTTGCCTGCGTTCCTCAACACTTAAATCCGCCAGTTGCGACGACAACGAGGTAATCCTGCTGGCATGTTTTTCTTTTTCCAGATCCAGTTCAGTCTGCAAGGCTTCAACTTCACCGCGGATTTTTGCCAGCGACTGCGCCAGATTCTCCAGACTCGACGCTTTCGCAATTGCCACAGGTATAAACCATGCCGCCAATAACAAAACCAACATCCGGATAAAAGATATCCACGAATATTTCAACATAAATTCATTCATTTAAACTCAGTAACTTATAAATCGCTTAACGCCAGACAGATCAAACCTCAGTTACATCCAGTCTGCTGGCTATTCATGCTCGAATCCTACTGAGTGAATGTTGCAGTTTTATGACAACGATATGAATTGTTGCGTAGCAGGATTACTGGTTGACTGAAAATTATGACAAGCAGATTCATGGTGTTTATAAAAATCTCCGGATTACAGCGAATAATCAAGAAAATACCTATCTGGTCGTTATTCATTCACATCGAATGTATTGTTAACCAACTGTTATAACAAGAAACATAACCATCTATGAATATTCTCAATTTAAAAAACATGTCCGTTTTAATCATTGAAGACTTCGACAAAATGCGTCTTCTTGTCCGCGACATTCTCTCACCATTAATGCCCGAGAAAATTGTCATGGCCAGAAACGGCAAGGAAGCTATTGAATTGCTTGAGAAACAACGATTTGATATAGTCTTTTGCGATTACAAACTCGGCGGCGGAAAAGATGGGCAACAGATTCTCGAAGAAGCCCGTCATCGTAACCTGATCGGTTACAACGCGATTTTCATCATCATTACCGCTGAAAACACTTCTACAATGGTCATGGGCGCGATTGATTATTTACCCGACGATTACATCTCCAAACCGTTTACACCGTCAGAATTACAGAATCGCCTGGAAAAAGCCTTACGTAAAAAATCCAGCCTTAAAGAGATTGCTAATGCAATTAAAGACAAAAATTATTCCAAAGCGACTGCATTATGTGAACAAAAACTTCAGGAAAAAACTGGCGGTCAAACGGAAATCCTGAAAACCAAAGGTGATTTGCTTTATAAACTTGGCCGAATTGATGACGCTGAAGATTTTTATAAATCGCTTCTGGATGAAAGAAATATTCCCTGGGTAAGACAGGCATTGGGCCAGATATATTTCCAGAAAGGTAACTATTTTCAGGCACAACTGCAATTTGAATCATTGATTAAGGATAGCCCGGCAAATGTAATTGCCCTCGACTGGCTGGCCGCAACACTGGAGAAACAAGGTGAATTGGACCGTTGCCAAACACTACTGGAACAGGCCATTGAGAAATCACCCAAGTCACCTGTCAGGCAACGAAAACTCGGCGAAATTGCCCTCCAGAATGGCGCCTATGAAGTTGCCGAAAAGGCATATGAATATGCAATTATGGAAGGCAAGCATTCCTGTTTTGGCAACATGTCAGACCTTTCCGGTTTGACGAAATCCATGATAAACCAGGGAAAAACCGAGGAAGCCTTTAAATCGATCGAGAGTTTGCAGAAAGATTTTAAAAACAATCCTGATACGCGATTGCATGCAGCGATTGCCAGCTCGATTCTTTGTCGTGAAACCAATGAACTGGATAAGTGCAGTGAATATTTGAAAACTGTAAACAGTCTTATTAAATCGCAACCCGAAAACATGAGTCCGCAAATTGCACTTGACGTTACGCAGAGTTGTCTAGCCGTGGATAATCTTGAAATGGCCGGTGACATTGTCAAACAACTCGTCAGTAACCATTTCGAAAATGAACACCTGTTGAATCAGGTCCGTGACCTGTACGAAAAAGCCGGCAAACTCGAAGAAGGTAATAAACTGATTCAGAGCTCAAAACAGGAAATCGTAAAAATCAATAATGAAGGCGTTAAACTGGCCAAGGATGGCAAACTCGAGCAATCGATAGATTTCTTCATACAGGCCGCAAAAGGCATGCCGAATAATGCAACGATTAATTTTAACGCTGCTTATTCCATGATTCAGCAGATGAAAAAAACGGGCGAGATAGGCAAATACCTACCTTTATCCAAACAGCTACTGGAGCAAGGCCATAAAATCGATCCGCAAAACCAGAAATACTTTCAATTAGTCAAACTGGCCGAAGATCTCAACAGCCAGGCAGCCTGATAAAAGAAGCAATCATAGCCAATGATTCAAAGATGAAAACAATCGACTTCTCAACCATACTGGCCAGTTCGGTTCACGATGTCAAAAATTCACTCACCCTGTTGATCAACAAAATTGACGAAATCAGCGCCGTTACTGCAGATAAAAAAAACAAATCCGAACTGGAGCAATTACAGTATCACGGCAAACGCATTAGCAGCCATTTGATTCAATTACTGGTGCTGTATCGCATTGAACAGGCACACTATTTTGCCAATATTACAGAAACAGGAATCAAGGATTTTTTAAACGAATCTCTGGAGCTGTATTTTCCATTATTTGCACAAAAAAATATTTCCATCACAATTCAATGTACGGATGAATTATACTGGTATATCGACCGTGAACTGATCAATGGCGCGATCACCAATATCATGAACAATTTATACGCTCATGCACAATCAGCCATCGAGATCACCGCCTACACCGAAAACAATCGGTTCATTTTGCAAATCAAGGACGACGGCAACGGTTACCCGGAGGAAGTATTACACTCACGCACATCGGGTCAGCAGAAAAATTTCAGTTTTACATCCAGCAATACCGGGCTCGGATTATATTTCTCGGAAATTGCCGCAGAAATGCACCAGAATAATGGAAAATCGGGCGCCATAACCATCAGCAATGAAGGAATCAGTGGCGGCGGCTGCATTTCTATCGATCTACCATAATATCTATATTCCTGATCACACATTATTTTTAGAAACAACCCTGCAATCTATTTCATCGTAAAACACACCGTTCATTCGATTGTCACAAAACTGTAATCTAATTTTTATAGTATCTCTGAACGCTGCGCATAAAACCAGTGATTAATTACCTGGACCTATGGGCCATGATGTACCAAATATATACCGTAATACACAATAAAAACTAGATGGAGTTTCTCAAATGTCTATAACCGTATTGGTCGTGGAAGATGAACCGGCAATACAGGAACTCATTTCTTACAACTTAAAAAACTCCGGGCTGACGCCAGTCTGTGCAACCAATGCCGAACAGGCTGCGGTCATGATCAATAATATATTACCGGATCTTGTGCTGCTCGACTGGATGCTGCCGAATTCAAGCGGCATCGAATTTGCACGCCATTTACGGCGCAACACACGCACGCAAACCGTGCCAATCATTATGCTGACGGCGAAGGTCGAACTGGAAGACAAGATCACCGGACTGGAAGCAGGTGCGGATGATTACATCACCAAACCGTTCTCGCCACGCGAACTGATCGCACGCATCAAGGCGGTACTGCGCCGGCGCGTACCTGAAATATCGGATGAAATTATTGAAGCCGGTGGGCTCAAAATCGACCCTACGCAGCACCGTGTATTTGCGTATCTTGACAATAACCCTTCAGAACCCACCGAAGTCAAACTTGGCCCCACCGAATTTCGGCTGTTGCACTTCCTTATGGCGCATAAAGAACGCGTCTATACCCGCACACAACTGCTCGACCGTATCTGGGGCGATCACGTCTTTATCGAAGACCGGACCGTCGATGTCCATATCCGCCGTTTACGCAAAGTCCTCGAAAAAATCGGAAAAGACGACCTCGTACAAACCGTCAGAGGAACCGGATACCGGTTTTCGAGTGAGTATGATGCCAGTGAGGAGCAGCAACTTTAATTTTCTGATTTTCAATGTTTTTTCTGGCAATTTAACCCTATCAAAAATTATGCTGCGGCCAGAAAATACTCAATTAAATATAATCCCCCAACGCTTCCCAATGGCATAAGTAAAGACAAAACAATAGGATGTCGCCCAATTGGTTGGAAGGGACCAGAGTTCAGGTTTTTTATTTCCTCAGTCAGTAACCTGATTCCATGGTGCATTTCTCCATTCTTCTGTTGAGCTTCATGGGCTATTGACTGCCAGTAACAAAAATTAAGTTTCTCCAGAAAATTATCCCTAGCGTTAATTGCCGCACTCCTCAATCTGATGGCGCTACCCACTGCGATCACTGCTGTAAAACAAATAATCATGAAAAGCAGTGGTGTATAGTGCCAGTTATCAAAGTAATGGCTACGAGACAAAATCAGCAAAAACAGAATTATAAATGGATAATAAATAAACGAGTTGACATCACCGGCAAGACGACTGATCAGATCCATCTTTAATTTATTCTTGGCTAATCTTTCATTTTCTGAAGTGCCGTATTTCTTAATGTAAGTATCCTGTATTTCTTTCGGCCAAATCACATTTTCTGTTTTTAATAGCATTATAAAGTGACTGCTCAAATGTGTGATATCCGCGATAATAAAAATTAGTGTCAGATACAACAAAACAACCACAAGTAATATTAACCTATTGATGTTATAACTGGCTTCACCACGAGCGGGAATACTGGACATTTCAAAAAAACTTGTTTGTCCTAATATGGCTATACATCCTATATATAGCAGCAGCGCTAAAATTACTCTTGAGGCACAATGTTTCACCTCTCTCATTTTGAGATAGTGGTTCCATAAGTCGATAAAATACACTGTATTGCTTTTGTTACTTTTTTCTTTTCCGCTGCTCCAGGCATCTATAAATAAATACGACAGCCAGTTTTTATCATCTGACATTTGCGTTTGATGTCCACTTGAATACTGCTGTGCAGCAGGAATAAAATTTTCCGATATTTTTTGATTACTCTTGTGCAGTTGTTGTTTTAAAAAAACAAAAAACCAGATTGCAGTGATTAACGCGAAGAACCGAATTGCATTGGCTGGCCAGGTACTCGTACCATTAGTAAATGAGAAGGTATGTAGGATAGCGCTATCTCTCAATTGCAGTATCATGTACAAGACCAAAACACCAAGCAAACCAGATAATATGAGGTAAACGATAGGTCTGTAATTTTTGGGAACTAAATTAATTAAAAAAAACGACATCACGGTGATAAAAGCTAATAAAGACATGAAGTCCAAGGCATCTAATTTTTCGGATAAATTTTTAGACTCAGGATGAATACCATGCCCTGACGTATGACTCAAATCAACAGCTGTATGGTTACCAATTTCATACAACCGTGGATTTGTTAATAGTTTTTTACTATCAATTATCTCTTGCAAACTTGAATCACCACATTTTACTTTGGAGTAAGGAGAAAATGGCAAATGTTCCAGTCGACAATGAATTGCCAGTTTTGTGCTCATATATAATGCCGTCTGGTAACTATCACGAAAAGGCATTGTGTCTTGCTGTAATGACTCATGTAACTTAAGGCCGTATGATGATGCGACAATCAGATTCCGTGTCCAAGGAAGTTCAGCTGGATGCAAGAATCTTGCATCCAGATCCGTTGTAAAAAAGACAGCCTGAGGAAACCGTTTATGTAGTGCTTGCAATATCAGAAGCTTATCGTATGGATCACTGCCCAAAACGCCAACCGCTTTGATTCCGCCTTTCTTTGTATTAGTCTTATCGAGATATTCGAGATGTTCGACTAAACGTCGCAGATAATCGTATTGATTTGAACCAGTCGGACGGCGTAACCGTTTTATACTGTGTTCCTGAGATGAATCCAGTTTTTGAGAGTCGTCTTTTTTAGTTGTCTGGGTGCGTGTTGCTTGCTCCGCATTAATACCATCAATCCCACGCAAATAATTAAAGCTGTGCACCCATTCATCGATATTTTCCTGTTCACCGCTATATTTTTTAATCTTTTCTTTTACTGATTTAATTAAGCTCCGGGAATATACAGTGTCCCATTCACCAATCAACACGATATGATCTTTTTCCTTCTTTGTTCGTGATCTGAAACCATATGCTGATAAAGCGCAATCTTTCTTTTCATTTCCAGTATCAACAACAGTGGGATTAAAAAAATTCACACCCCGAAGCGCTAGCTCACAAACCAAAACCCCTGCCAGCTTCTCATTCGTACTGATTGTTCTTATTACTCTATCTTTAAGCCATTTCAAATCATTATTTGGCTGGCCAGTCAAAGAAAAGTCAGTTGCTCTCCCGCCATTCCCACTGATTTCCAACTCGACATCTTTAGTTGCAAATGGTGAAAAAATTAATGTCGTTAGCAGATCATGATAATTATGTTTCTGGCATACATTTTTTTCTGGTTCATTCGAGCAGATTTCAGCAATTTTCTGGATTTCATTAAACATCTTTTTCAGTACATTAGAACTCTGTGGTCCGATAATACTAAATTTAGATTCGGCAACTTTAGAATTAACAGATTTTTTTTCACCTTCTCTATGTGTAATTCCGTTAATTAAACGTCCGAGAATGTTCAAAGGCATATCGGTGCGCGAAAATACATCGTTATCCAGCCAGAGCACCAAAATTCTTTTCGTTGTTTTAGATTTGCCATCATTAAGTTCGCTGGTACCAGGCAATAACGGGCTATACCATTCATAAGGCATATAAGCTGGCTTATCACACAAATTAATTCTCTCATGATCAAAGGAATCAATTGCTGATTTGCATGCTGAAGAAAAATCGACAAAACCGATATGTTCTGCTTCTTCAGGAACAAAACCGGCTGCATTCAGTCCAGAAATCAATGCAAACCGACTGCGTAGTCGCCATTCCTGATCTTCGGCATATGGTCCACCTGGAACCATAACGGCTAATACATGTAAATTCCCTGTACCCTCATTTTCATTGGAAAATTCCGAGTTCAATTGTATCTGGCAACGCAATTCCTCTATCGAGTGTGCACGAATATTCGGATCATTTGAATAACAAATGCGCTGTATTGATTGATCCAGTTGATAAGCATAGGTATCTCCTCTGCCAGAAACTATCTTGTAATTATTATCATCTGGATATTGATGAAATTTTTTACGATGTAACGCTACTGCTTCGAATGGATCCTGCCATAATCTGGACCGAACATCCTCGCTGCTGTTTTTTTCAGTCTCTGACATTGCTGGACGAGAAGATTCAAAAACGGTGTCCTTGAAAACAAACAGCCCCAAAATCAACGCAATAATCGCATAGCTTGGCAACTGGATTGGCGTGCTATCAGGTTTATTCTGCTCATGCATAACCAATCACTCCAACAGATTGACATGATCAATTGTCTCAATCTACTGGTAAGTAATCGGTGATTTTCCGCACAGCCTTTGATCGATATCAATAAAATTCAGATTCGTCGATGCCGTGCGAGATACAGCGGCGTCCATGCATGCGGGATTTTGTGCACGAAATGGTAACGGGCAACATGGTAGCTTGGGTCAAAACCGTAGAAGTTAAGCTGCATATGCTTCAACTCCTCGTCGCGATATTGCTGCAACGGTTTTTGTTGTTCGTCTTTTTGACGCTGCTGGATTTTCTGTTGTAATCGCGCTGTATAATCCGAAGAAAGTGCTAGCTGTTCAGCCCTGTGTTCGATAGCCTCAATGAACGCATGTTTATCCAATAGAAAACATTCATCAACCAGGCCCATGTCCCGGGCTTCACAGGCACCGATTGGCAAGCGGTTTTGTGTGAGCCGAATCGTTTCTTCCTGGCTAACGCGTTTGGGAAGCAGATACGTCCAGTATTCCGAGCCGTATAGATTACCCATGCTTTTATAATGCGGATTCAGAATGACACTTTCCCGGGCATAGACAAAATCTGCCGCCAGAGACAAGAATACACCACCCGCACCTGCGTTGCCCTGCAAAGCGGTGATGGTGAATTGCCGCTCATTGGTAATAATAGTATACGCCAGATCATTCATGGCATTGATATTGCGCCATGATTCATCGGCGGGACTGTCGGCATGTTCGATGTGATTGAGATGGATGCCGTTCGACCAGAAATCTGGGCCACCCATAAGCACGATTACTTTGATTTTACGTAACGTTGCTCGCAGGTAGACTTGCCTTAACCGGTTGCATTGATCGGTATCCATTGCGCCGTTGTAAAACGCAAAATACAGATAACCGACGTCATTCT
The DNA here is from genome assembly GCA_031316255.1 of Nitrosomonas sp. Taxonomy (NCBI): domain Bacteria; kingdom Pseudomonadati; phylum Pseudomonadota; class Betaproteobacteria; order Nitrosomonadales; family Nitrosomonadaceae; genus Nitrosomonas; species Nitrosomonas sp. Next base: position 3,204,651 of record JALDQW010000001.1, read on the forward strand.
TTTGCTTAAACCAGATGTCGCGGTAAGTTGCATTCGATGACGGGGCAAATGGATCGCAAGACACTTCCGGCACACTATTCAAAATGGTATTTGAATAGTGCTGTAAAGCCCGTGTTGCCGCCAGTTTGAATGTGAACTGATCTTGCGGGTTTTCGCTTTTACGTTTTAAATGGCCGATCCAAACAGCGCTGTCAATTGTCGCCCGGCAAATGGCGTTATGCCGTTTTGCAATAATTTGACCCGGTTCGCCTTTCAGATGGACTTCGGGATGGGCGTCAAACAGATACCAGTGAGTGCCGTCAATCGTATCGAGAACGCCTGGAAAACCGTCGGCGGCATTGATTTTTTTCAAGATCGAATGGGCATTATCCCGTTGCCAGTCGATCATGCGATCCGATTGTCGTATCGGTAAATGTTTTCGTCCAAACACGTCGGGGCGCGAATAATCCAACGGTTGCGGTTTGAAACTTCTGGAAGAGAAACGGTCTATCGCTGTCAAAACCGCACTGACAGCCGCGTCAACAACCTCATGGCGGTACAGACTGCTTTTTTTTGTCAGATGTACCGATGGCATCGGGAAAGTCTCTGCTGCCCAGATATCCCCGGCATCCATTTCGGCATTCGCCTGCAACACAGTAACGCCCCATTCTGATTTTTCATGCATCATGGCCCAATCCAGCGCAGAAGGTCCACGATCACCGACAATACCGGGATGCACGATAAAACAGGGCACCTTGCGCCAAACGCTCTCTGGAATCGCCCGCTTCAGAAATGGCGCGATTATCAATTCAGGCTGAAACAATTCGACAGCCTGCACGGTGACGGCATCGTTGATATCGAATTCGATTGAGATCGTATGATCGCGGCGTGTCAGTTCAACATACAAACGTTGTGTGAGGCTGTTAAAACTGTGCGTCAAAATCAATAATTTCATCTCAACAAATGCGTGGTAACTGGCCCCCACTCAGCCAGTCCACAATCCGTTTGCCACCAAAGCGGGTTTCCATCTGCACAAATGAGTGCGTATCTTCAATGACTTCACCGATAATGGCCGCATCCCGTCCCAACGGATGCGCATGCATTACGGCTAATAATTTATCGGCATCCTCTGATGAGCAGATTGCAATCAGTTTGCCCTCGTTTGCTACATATAATGGATCAAATCCGAGAAACTCGCAGGCAGCACTGACCTGCTCTTTAACGGGTATCAATTTTTCGTAAAGCATCATTCCAACCCCGGATTGTTGTGCAATTTCATTCAGTGAAGCCGCGATACCACCACGCGTCGGATCGCGCAACACATGGATATCCGGCGCCGTTCTGACCATTGCGGCTACCAGGCCATGCAGTGAAGCGGTATCGGACTTAAGTGTGCCATAAAAAGACAAATCTTCACGCGCCAGCATAATCGCAATACCGTGATCGCCGATTGTGCCGGAAACCAGGATTTTGTCGCCTGGTTTTGCCCGTTCCGCGGAAATATGGATACCTTCCGGCACTTTACCGATGCCCGTGGTTGTGATGAAAACGCCATCCCCACTACCCCGCTCCACAACCTTGGTGTCTCCGGTGATGATGGGTATGGCAATTTCCCTGGCGGCTGCGGCCATGGATTCGACAATGCGTTTCAAATCCGCAAGCGGCAATCCTTCTTCAAGAATAAAGCCGGCAGACAAATAACAGGGCTCAGCACCCGACATGACAACATCGTTGACAGTCCCATGTACGGACAGGCAGCCAATATCTCCACCGGGGAAAAACAAAGGCGTAACCACGTGACTGTCTGTCGACATCACCATACGCCCACTGTATCCGGGAAAAATGGCTTGATCATTCATTTGGGACAGAAACGCATTATCAAATGACTGCATAAAAAGCTGCTCGATGAGTTGCATCATGGCGCGCCCACCGCTGCCATGCGCCATTTCAACACAACCATTTTTAAAATCCAGCGGTCGTGTGTAAACCTTTTTTTTCTTGCCAGATTGCTGCATCAAAGATTTACCGTATGACTATTGTTGCAATGATTATTGGCCTCACGAAACCGCCCATAACGAAAATAAGCAGCACAAGCACCTTCGGACGACACCATGCATGAACCGATAGGGTTTTCCGGTGTACACGCAGTGCCAAATATTGTGCAATCGCGTGGATGCTTAACACCGCGCAAAATCGCGCCGCATTCGCAGGCTTTGTTATCCGCAATCGATAAAGACGGCAACTCAAACCGTTGTTCGGCATCGAAGTCGGCAAAATTGGATTTGATACGCAGTGCGCTATAGGGCACTACACCGAGTCCGCGCCATTCAAAAGACCTGCGCAATTCAAACACCTCAGCCACAAGCATTTGCGCTTTTATATTGCCAAACGGCAAAACTGCACGGGTAAATTCATTTTCCACTTCAGCACGATTATTATTTAATTGCCGTATCAACATCAGGATGGCCTGCATCACGTCAAGCGGTTCAAATCCGGCAATCACCACCGGTTTTTGAAATTCTTCCGCAAAATATTCATAAGGGGCACTGCCGATTATGGTGGACACATGCGCCGGCCCGATAAATCCATCCAGGCGCACCAGGCCCAATTCACGTATTTCAGGTGACTGCAGAATATGTGAAATGGCAGAGGGCGTCAGCACATGGTTACAAAATACTGTGAAGTTGGTTAATCCAAGTGCCTGTGCCTGTTTGATCACATCTGCGCTCGGTGGTGTGGTGGTTTCAAAACCGATTGCCAGAAATATGACCTGGTTTTGCGGATTCTGCTGAGCAATTTTCAGAGCTTCAGCGCTAGAATAAATCATCCGTATATCCGCGCCTTGCGCTTTCATTTTCAACAGGCTGTGACCATTGGCCGTGGGGATGCGCAGTAAATCGCCATAACTGCACAGAATAACGCCAGGCATCCGGGCGAGCTGAATCATGTTCTCCAGGCGCCCCATCGGCAAGACGCATACCGGACAACCGGGACCATGGATCATATGCACACTATCCGGTAACAAATCGGCGATGCCATAACGAGATATTGCATGGGTATGGCCGCCGCAAAATTCCATCAGGTAATACTCGCGGTCCGGGTTGACTTCGGCTGTTATCCTGGCGGAAATCTTTCGTGCCAGCGCGCCATCACGAAATGCGTCTATATACTTCATACGCTACAGTGATGATTGTTTATGTTCATTATTCTGTTCCGATAATTCATCGAACAGCGCCAGTGTGCGTTCCGCTTCCTCGGGATCGAGTTTTTGCAGCGCATAACCGGCATGCACGATAACATAGTCTCCTGGCGCAACGTTATCAACCAGCGCCAGCGAGATTTCTTTGTGTATGCCGGACAGATTAACGATAGCGAGACCATCAGAAGTGAGTTGTTCAACAACAACAGGAACAGCAAGACACATTTGCTTAATTCACAAAATTAAATTTCGAATACACAAATTATGACATAATCACTGGTCATATTGACAAAAGCGCTTAATCGATACAATTGGACGGTTTTTATGCTCAAACTGCTGAGATTTACAGGCAACGCAATAGGTCTGTTTTTTTTATCTATTCTTTCTTTCCATGCCAGCGCCAATGAAATATGGATTGATGTGAACACTACCGAGCATACCTTAACCGTTATGCAGGGCGATAAAGTGCAGCAAACGTTTGAAAAAATTGCCATTGGACGCTTCGGCACAACATGGTATAAGATAACCAAAGACGATAAAACGCCGCTTGGTGATTTCAGAATCGGCTGGATCAACGAACAAAGCCGTTATCACCGGTTCTTTGGGCTGGACTATCCCAATCGCGAAACTGCACAACGCGCACTGGAAGAAAACCTGATTTCTGAAGAAACCTGGTTGTCCATATTGAAGGCAACCAATCAGGAAAGAACCCCGCCACAAAATACAGTTCTGGGTGGATATATCGGAATTCATGGCATTGGGCGCGGCGATCCTGAAATACATGATCAATTTCACTGGACCAATGGATGCATCGCGTTGACAAATGAACAAATTGATCAACTCGGAAAATGGTTAAAACCGGGAGTCATGGTTAAGATCCGTTAAATCCAGTATCCGACAAACCGGTTTGGACACAACAGGAAAAAACTTAAATCTTTACCAAAAAGATTTCCAAAATCCCTGCGGAAGCCATTTATTTTACAAAATAAATCAGCTAATATTCAGTTACTGCTGATAAAATAATGATCAGAAGTGGAATTACATAGGTTGGTTGATTGTATTGTCTTGTAAAAGTTTTTAAAAATGAAAAAGGAGATAAGTAGGATGACTCAAAATATTAAACATAAATTGGCATTAATCGTAACAGTCGGTGTATTCATTGGCTTGACAGGATGTGCTTCAACAGGTGACCTGGATTCTGCCAGAGCCGATTTGCAATCGCAGATTGACAGACTGTCTGCTGATGTAGCATCAGCAAGGTCAGACGCTGCCTCCGCCAATGCAAAAGCGGATAATGCCGTTAACACCGCCAATGAGGCAAACAGACGTTCAATGGATACTGCCGAAAAAATTGATCGCATGTTCAGAAAAACGATGCAAAAATAATACTTATCTTTTAGGTTTTATCATTAAAAGCTCCTCCTGACGAGGGGCTTTATTATTTACTTTTATCTGATCATCAAAATGTTTCCGGTTAAAAATTCCAATAAATTTCAATATACGGAAACTTTGAAACGACACAGCTTAATCTTTTCGGTCGACCACAACATGCCCTTTCTGTGCACTCAGGGTACCATGGTCAATAATCGCCAACGTCAGTCTTGAAATTGCCACACGTTTGCCGGTGGCTTCTTCGGTTATATCCGTTTGCCAGACCTGCGTGCGCCGTCCGGTATGCAGCGGTGCGCACGTTCCAATAACATGACCTTCAGTCACTGCCCGGATATGATTAATATTCAGCTCCAGACCAACTGCACGGTATTTATCGGGATCGATAGTCATCCAACCGGAAACGCTACCCAAGGTTTCTGATAACACGCAGCTTGCCCCGCCATGCATAATACCAAAGGGCTGCGTTGTTCGTTTATCAACCGGCATGCGCGCTTTCAGAAAATCAGGACCAATTTCGGTGAAATGGATGCCAATATGTTCACCCATATTGGCATTACGTAAACCTTCCAGATACTCAACGGTGTAATCTTTAAACCAGATACTGCTCATAAAATTCCTTTAATTTAAATTGTTTTTCTTAGGAGTGTTGTCATGTGTTATGCGCACTGATGCGCGTGCAGATTTTTGATAAATGAATGTGAAAACACTGGGATACATTAATCGCCACTTATCACGGCGTTAATTTCACTGAGCATTTTATGATGATCCTGATAATCCACTGTAATCGGATAAAGCCTGTTCTCATGCATCATTCGTAGCGACGGAAATGAAAAAGCGCGTAATTTGGTTGCCATACTGAGTTCCTGCTTTAGCGCACTTTCAATACTTTCACTGGCCAAATCTGAGCTCAACAATGCGCGATCGATCCCTATTGCTTCAGCGCAATCACAAAGTGTTTCGGATAAAGACGGATTTTTCGCATTCTGATAATACGCATTCTGGATTGCTTGCAACATATCAAGACCTGACACAGGGTTCTGTTTTCTGGCAGCCAGAATCGCCCGACAAGCCGGATATGTGGAGCGTATTGGCGTATTTTTCGTCCAGAAATCATAGTTGAAATGGACTCCCGGCACCACTTTCTCAATTTTCTGCCATGTATGCTGGATCATGACACGCATGTCTTCTGGCATGGGTTCTTCAGTATCCTGCGCCAGTCCGCCCAAAATATAAATAATCTGAACTTGTTCGGGTAATTCCTGCTTTAGCGCAGACCAGCTCCTGGTAAACGCGTAGCACCAGCTGCACATGGGATCATATATATAAAAAAGCCGCGGCAATGCGTGTTCTGAAAAATGAGATTCGGGCATCTATGAGGAAAACAACAAATTGAGAGACAAGCTGTACTTTTTAACGTTCATCCAAAAATGTTAAAAATCAAACCATTTACCGGTTGCTTAACTCTATCATCGCACAAACAAAACTGACAAACAGCCCTATCAGTATATACGCCAACACCGCACCTTCTCCGGTAATAAAAAAAACTAAAAATAAGATGAAGGAGATAGCTAAAGAAGCAATCATTATGTTTTTTATCATACAAGGGCTACTCTTTTAAGTGGTAAAGGTTTGTCAACTTCACGTCAAAACGATCAGCTTATCAGCATGAATTATACCAAGTTGGCTATGAAATGGGTTTAATCCGAAGAACAAGATGCTTCTAAAAACATTGGGCCTCGATTACTCTGTTTTTCCGATGGATGCGTCATCATCCCGATTAATGATACACTTGCCCGCATTTTGATATTCCAGCGATTAGCTTTGACGTGTGTGTAGACTTGATTTATTTATCCTTTCGATCGATTCAAACTCAAACCTATCGCGTTATATTACCTACCACTTATCTGATATGCATTTTGATTTTAATCGGGTTAGCAGCGCCGGTTGCAGCAGAAAAGCCTGAAATCTCTACTTTACCTTCATCTATCATCCTCAACCCGATTAACATTACTGCAACACGTAGCGAACGGCAAACTAATGAAATTCCGAATTCAATTTCACATTTCAATCGCTACCCGCAACAGGATTTTCAACCCGGCGTCACACTCGACGAATTTGCGCGCAGCTCGCCCGGCGTTTTTTTTCAGAATCAGACTAATTTTGCCCAGGATTTGCGGATTGCCATTCGCGGTTTTGGTACGCGTTCGGCATTCGGCGTGCGCGGGATTCAGATGCATGTCGACGGTATCCCGCAGACGCTGCCGGATGGCCAGACACAACTCGATTCGATCGACCCGTCGCTTATCGATCATATGGAGATTGTACGCGGCCCACTGGCTTCGCTGTACGGCAACGCCTCTGGCGGCATGATCGGCATGTCAACACGTGAAGCGCCAGAACGGTTTGCTTTGTCTCCACGTCAGGTCTTTGGCCAGTATGGGTTATTCAAATCCGAATTGTTTGCGGGCGGGCGCCATCAGCGTTTTGATTACACAGTGTTTGGCTCGCATCTGCAAAAAAATGGCTGGCGTGACCACAGCGCAGTACAGAATTATTTTTCGCAGGCGCGGTTGAATTTCAAAATCAGCGACGATTCGGATTTAATGTTGTTGTTCAGGAAATTCTATTCGCCTGAAGCCAACGATCCCGGCAGTCTAACGCTTGAAGAAATACGGGTCAACCCTCGTCAGGCATCAACGCGAAATCTGCAATTTAAAGCTGGTGAAACCGTCGATCAGGAGCAAATGGGCGTTCGTTTTCGCAAAAGACCAACTGTAAATCAGGAGTTGTCCGTCACCGCGCATATGCTGCACCGCGATTTTCAAAACCACCTGCCCTTTTTTGATGGCGGACAGGTACAGTTTGACCGTTATGTGGGTGGCGTTGCTTTACAATACAGACATGACCACCGTTTATTTGACCGTCCCAATCGTTTAATCGTCGGCGTAGATTACGGTGTTCAGAATGACGATCGGCAGCGGTTCAATAATAACGACGGTTTACGCGGCGCCATGACGCTCAACCAGATTGAACGCGTACAGAATGTTGGGCCTTTTTTCCGAAACGAATGGCGCGTGCAGGACAAAATAGACCTGGTGCTGGGCGGTCGCTGGGACTGGTTGCATTTTAAGGTAAAAGACGCCTTCAGCGATGACGGCAACCAGTCGGGCGATAAAACGTTGTCTCAGGGCAGCGGCACCGTAGGGTTGGTCTATCACCTGAATGAACAGCATCAGATTTACACCAACATTGCTTCGATTTTCGAGACCCCCACCACCACCGAATTGATCAATAACCCATCCGGCAAAGGCGGATTCAATCCAAACCTGGATCCGCAAACTTCGTTGAGTCAGGAACTCGGCATACGCGGCGGTCAACTTGGATTTCAATACGAAACTACGTTGTTTTACATTTATACCTGGGATGAGATTCTGCCGTTTGAACGCCCCGATTCTCCAGGGCGGGCGTTTTTCCGCAATACCGGCGAATCCAGCCGTCTAGGTGTGGAAACTCGGCTGGCGACGCTGGAATGGAAAGGACTGCGCGGAGAAGTCAGTTACACCTACTCGGATTTTGAATTTGAACAGTATGTAATCAACGATGTTAGTCTTAAAGGGAACGCCTTTCCCGGCATACCCCGGCACCGTTGGGAAGGATTGCTGCGCTATACGCATCCATTTGGATTTTTCGGTCAGTTTCATGTGCAACGGATTGGCGCGTTCTTCGTCAATGATACCAACTCGGTTGCCAATAACGCATATAATCTCGGCCAACTGCTCATGGGCTGGCGCACACGCCACCGCTGGCTGGAGGGCTCACTGTTTGTTGGAATCAACAATCTGTTTGATGCACAATACAATGCCAATACACGCATCAATGCTGCCTTTGGCCGATATTTCGAGCCGGGCGCACCGGTCAATGTATTCGGCGGACTGCATATTCGTCTAACACCACTCTAGCGCGTGGACAATCAAGTATTGAGACTGACTGTCAACGATGATACATTGAGGTTTGCACAACCCAATACCCGGTTAAGTTGTGAAGAACATGCACACCGGATAATTTGCAACCGGTGTAGCCAGAATAAAGGAGAAAAGATGTTCCAGCGATCTTCATTCAAAACAAGCACACAAATTGGTGCGTTATTTATCCTGTTTTTTTGTACCTACATTTTGACATCCCTGGCGCATGCACAACGCATTGCAACACAGTTCGATGTCAAAATTCTTACCCGCGGCCTGCAACACCCCTGGGGTATGGCATTCCTGCCGGATGGAAAAATGCTGGTTACAGAACGCCCAGGCCGGTTACGCATAATCACGTCCGACGGACAAATTTCTGAGCCAGTCAAAAATGTCCCCACTGTTTATAGCGAGCAACAGGGCGGCCTGCTCGATGTCGCGCTCGATCCGAATTTTGCCACCAATCGCCTGATTTACCTGTCGTATGCCGAGCCTGTCAGCACATCGGAGGGTATTGTTGCCAGCACCGCTGTCGCCCGTGCCGAACTCGCGGAAAACAGTTTGCGCGATTTAAAAGTGATTTTTCGTCAAAACCCTAAAACCCACGGCGGGCAGCATTTCGGTTCGCGTCTTGTATTCACACCCGATGGCAATTTGTTTATCACCCTTGGCGACCGTGGCAATCATATGAAAGAAGCCCAAAACCCAGGAAATCATATCGGCGCCATCATCCGCATCCGGCCGGACGGTTCAATTCCCGATGACAATCCTTTTGTCAAAGATCCGAAAGCAAAACCCGAAATCTGGTCATATGGCCACCGCAGTGTTCAGGGTGCAGCAATACATCCGGAGACCGGTGAGTTATGGATTCATGAACACGGCCCGCGCGGCGGTGATGAAATCAATATTCTCAAGCCCGGCAAAAACTACGGCTGGCCTGAAGCCAGCTACGGCGTACATTATTCGATGATACCCATTAAGGATGAGCATGCTGAACAGGGCTTTGAAGAACCGATTTACTACTGGACGCCCTCTATTGCCCCTTCCGGCATGTTGTTTTATACGGGCGGACTTTTTCCGGGCTGGAGAGGCAATCTGTTTATAGGTGCGTTGGCCGGTCAACATCTCGTCAGAATGACAGCCAGCAATGATAAAGTATTAGGTGAAGAACAACTGCTGCAAAACACCTTGCGGTTTCGCGATGTTGAACAAGGCCCTGATGGCGCCATTTATTTATTGACAGATGAGGAAGACGGCAAGATTCTCAAAATGACCCCGGCTGTTACGCAGTAAGCGTGCCACTGATGAGATTAATTAATGTAGCTTGATTCAAATTCAATTGTCTCCGGATAAAAGGGATTGGTCTTATACAGGTTCATTTGTGCAATTGTTCAAAAAAGTACATTGAACAACCGGGATGGATATAGAATAAGAGCTTTAAAATAATGCAACACATCCTGTTAGCAGTTTTCGTTTATTCTAATTTAAAACTCCTGGACGGATGACGTTATCTTCAACCGATATGAATATATTTGCGCAACGACGCCGAAAATTTCTCAAGCTCGGCCTGGTCAGCGGATTAGGTATTTTCTTTTCTGGCCACTGGTCTTCTGTACCAAGCCAGGCCGCTTCATTGATTCATGCGGCCAGCAGTGGACTGTTGCCGCCCGATGCTAATGGCGTGCGTTTGCCCAGGGGATTCAGTTCCCGCATTGTTGCGCGTTCCGGCCAAACACTATTCGGGTATAAATGGCATGCTGCACCTGATGGCGGCGCCACATTTGCCGTGAAAGAGGATGGTGGCTGGATTTATGTTTCCAATTGCGAGCTCAAGAACAAGGAAGGTGGCGTCGGCGCTATGCGCTTCAACCGACACGGTGAAATCGTTGACGCTTATTCCATCTTGAGCAATACCAGCCGTAATTGTGCAGGCGGTCACACGCCCTGGAATACCTGGTTATCATGCGAAGAAACTAACAAGGGACGAGTGTGGGAATGCGATCCTTTTGGTAAAATTCCGCCGCGCATGAGGCCTGCACTTGGTACATTTAGACATGAAGCGGTTGCGGTTGATATCCTCCAGAAACAGTTATATTTGACGGAAGACAAGCCGGATGGTCGCTTTTACCGTTTCACGTCCAATGCAATCGATTCGACTGGCAAGCTAGATCTGGATAACGGCATATTAGAGGTTGCCGAAGTCATCAATGGCCGAATTGGCGAAATTCATTGGCATTCTTTACCTGATCCGCACGCAACCTCTATGCCCACGCGTTACCAGGTTAATCACAGTACGCCGTTCGACGGCGGCGAAGGCATCTGGTATCACGAAGGAATCGTTTACTTTACCACCAAAGGCGACAACCGGATTTGGTCTTACGATACCCGGAACATGCAACTGCGCATTGTTTATAATGCGTCCTATTATTTGTTTCCTGCTTTGACCGGCGTGGATAATATTACAGCCAACGCGGATGGCGAACTCATTGTTGCCGAGGACGGCGGTAAAATGCAAATTGTTGTAGTCAGTCCGGAAGGCGTTTTGCCGCTGTTGCAAGTCGTCAATCAAGATCAATCGGAAATCACCGGTCCGGCTTTTAGCCCTGATGGTTCGCGCTTGTATTTCAGCTCACAACGAGGCACTTCAGGCATGCATGAAGACGGCATTACTTTTGAAGTATCCGGACCGTTCTGATTTATTAATACCATGCAATTTGATCAAATCAATTGCGTTGATCTACAAGGAGTAAACCCATATGTCCGTTAACGGTCGATTTTTATCCCGTTTATTCTGGATTATAATGGCAGCCCTGCTGTTGCTCATATTTTTACGCAACCTGCCCGATTTTCTTGTTTCAGATTTTTTTGTACCGGACGGCAAGCGGGAATATGCCACGCCGCGTATTGTTGAAGCACGCGGCAATCTGGCGGAAGATGAAAAAAGCACCATTGCATTATTTGAAAATGCACGCGATTCGGTTGTGTTTATAACCACCCGGCAACGTGTTATGGATGCCTGGACGCGAAATATTTTTTCCGTACCCAGTGGAACCGGATCCGGTTTTATCTGGAATGATAATGGTCATATCATTACTAATTTTCATGTGATCAAGGGTGCCAGTGAAGCAATTGTCCGCTTGGTAGACGGCCGTGATTACAAGGCCGCGCTGGTCGGCGCAAGTCCAGCCCATGATATTGCCGTGCTTAGAATCGGCATCGGTTTTCAACGCCCCGCACCGGTTCCGCTTGGTACCAGTAACGATCTTAAAGTCGGTCAAAAAGTTTTTGCTATCGGTAATCCTTTTGGATTGGACTGGACATTAACGACAGGCATAGTATCTGCACTTGACCGATCGCTACCCGGTGAAGGTGGCCGTACAATCGATAATTTAATTCAAACAGATGCAGCGATTAATCCTGGAAATTCTGGGGGGCCGTTACTGGACTCTGCAGGACGGCTGATCGGTATTAATACGGCAATTTACAGTCCAAGCGGTGCAAGTGCGGGCATCGGTTTTGCGGTGCCTGTAGACACCGTTAACCGTGTTGTGCCGCAACTGATAAGCCGTGGCAAATATATTCGCCCGGCACTGGGTATTACCGTCGACGGTAAATTCAATGAACGCCTAACAGGCATGATTGATATAGCAGGCGTTGTCGTTCTCGGAGTCAGCCGCGGCTCTGCAGCCGATACCGCCGGCCTCAAAGGCGCACATATTTCATCAAATGGTGAAATTACCCCTCGAGACATTATTATTGCCATTGATAACAAGCTGGTTGATTCTGTCGAAAAACTGTTGTCGATCATAGACGGGTATCGCGTGGGCGATACCATACAGGTCAGAATACTTCGTAATGAACAGGAAATAGAAGTTCCTGTCACATTGCAGCCGGGAGAATAAACGCAATCCACCAGCACCGACCGTAATCGTTGCGTCTTAACGCATTTCAATACCATGAATATAACCACAAAAATACTGATCTGGATGGTTGCAGGGCTGGTACTTGGAAGTCTGATTAATAACTTTGCACAAGATCATGTTTTTATCCAGGATTACCTCGTAAACGGCTTTTTTCATGTCATCGGCGCGGTTTTTATCAATCTCCTAAAAATGCTTGTGGTTCCTTTGGTTACTTTCTCGCTTATATGCGGCGTATGCGGAATTGGCGACATTAACAAGCTGGGACGTGTCGGTATTAAAGCATTGGCTCTGTTTCTTATATCCACAGCCTTGGCAATTTCTTTGTCAATACTTGTAGCTGTTTACATCGAACCGGGTAAAGATTTTAACTTGTCAGAAAGTACGGCGATTGAATTCATAGCACCGGAAGCACCGCCATTTACTCAAGTATTAATCGATCTTGTCCCAAGCAATCCTGTTGCCGCTTTCGCTGAAGGCAATATGTTGCAGATTATCTTTTTTACGATTTTATTTGCAATTTGTCTGCTCATGATCGGTGAACGCGGGCGCGTTATCATTGATGGCGTCGGAAGGCTCAACGACGTTATGATGCAAGTTGTCACCATCGTGATGTCCATCGCACCTTACGGCGTTTTTGCATTAATGGCAAAAACCTTTGCGCTGCAAGGAATCGGCCTGATTATTCCTATGATTGGATATTTTAGTGTCGTTGTCGTTGTTTTACTCTGTCATGTAACAGGTACACTGATGATCTTGCTAAAACTGCTGGGAAGACTCAATCCCATTACATTCCTCAAAAAAGTTCGGACTGCGCAAATTTTTGCTTTTAGCACTTCAAGTTCAAACGCCACGATTCCTGTGACACTCAGAACAGTTGAAAAACGCATGGGTGTCGATAACTCAACAGCATCATTTGTCGTTCCATTCGGCGCCACCATAAATATGGATGGAACAGCCATCATGCAAGGCGTTGCCACTGTCTTTATCGCCAATGTCTATGGTATAGAATTAGGGGTTAGTGGTTATCTGACAGTTATCGGCATGGCTGTGCTGGCGTCAATCGGCACCGCCGGTGTTCCAGGTGTGGGTCTGATTATGCTGGCCATGGTCTTCAATCAAGTTGGACTTCCTGTTGAAGGCATTGCACTGATTATGGGGGTAGACCGTCTGCTGGACATGATACGCACTGCGGTAAATGTCACCGGCGACGCAGTTGTTACAGTTATTGTCGCACACAGCGAAAACAATTTGTCACAGGACGTATACAATGACCCTTGCGCAGGTATTCTGGAATCCGTTCATTTACCGCATGACGATACGCACAATACGTAACCAAACGCTATTCCTGTATCGTTGGGTCAGTGATAAATCCAATTCTTGCCATTCCAGCGTTGGCGGCAATACTCATAATACGTGCGACATGTTCATAATGCGCTTCTTTATCAGCTTTGATATGTAATTCTGTTGTCGGTTCCTGGGCAACAGTTGTCGAAAAACGCACTGACAGTTGATCAAGCATCACCGGTTCACCATTCCAAAACAAGCTGCCATCTTTCCGAATAGCCATTTCGACATGTTCCGGCTGAGTTATATTCGGCGTGCTTTCAGCCTTGGGCAAATCAATCTTTACAGAATGAGTCAACAGTGGCGCAGTAATGATAAAAATGATCAATAAAACCAGCATAACATCAACCAATGGCACGACATTGATTTCTGCCATAGGGGCTTGCTGCCCGCTGCTGTTCATACTACCAAATGCCATTATTGTCCCCTTTCTTCAAGATTTGAATAGGTTGTCGCAGGTGCGATGGTTTGTGGAATTGAAGTCGAATGCGATTGATGGTGTTCCTTGCCCCGGTTACCGTTAGTGCTGCCATCACCACCGACGGTGATCAGTACAAAAAGATCGTGTGCAAATGCATCAAGACGCGCAAGCCAGATTCTGTTGCGGCGTACAAATGCGTTATAAGCCAGAACTGCGGGAATCGCGACAGCAAGTCCTAGTGCCGTCATAATCAACGCTTCACCTACGGGTCCGGCAACCTTGTCAAGAGTACCCTGTCCGGATAATCCAATCTGGATCAAAGCATGATAAATACCCCATACCGTACCAAATAAACCGATATACGGCGCCGCAGATCCGGCGGACGCAATAAGCGTCAACCCGTTTTCAACGCGGGTTGCCTCCTGATCAATGCCGTTTCTTAATGCGCGTGTCAAAAATTCGCTAGTTCCGCCGGCAGCAGCCAATTTATGTGAGTCATGAATTTTGGAGTCATCCGATGCTTCAATGCCTAGTTTGGCCAATTCCGCAAATGCATTATTCGGTGTGGTTGCGTTTAACGATTTTCTCACTTCATCGAGCGATTCAACACTCCAGAAATGACTCAAAAATGCCGTTGCCCTTTTTTTTGCAATAAAATTAGTAATACTTTTTGTAATAATCAGGTACCAACTTGCTACTGAGAGTGAGATCAGCAACACCAGCACGCTGATACCTACACCATCAATTTGAGCGAGAAAATGTGAAAAACCAAGTCCTTGTTCCATTAAATTTAATTTCCTTGCAGTACAAAGTTGAAGGGTTGCAACGCAACTGCTCGAACCGGTTGGCCATTACGCATTGACGGTCTGCATTGCCAACTTTTCACGGCTTCTAGTGCCGCATTATCCAAACGCTCATAGCCGCTGCTATCAATCACATGAGCATGATCAATAAGACCGCTTTCGTCGAGTTCGACACGCAATACCAGCTTGCCTTCTTCACCCATGCGGCGTGAAATTGCGGGATATGTTGGCGCAGACAATTTCGGACACGATACAGACAGTTCAGAAGAAAGCGTCACCGGGCCCGTTTGCATTTGCTTGGATGGCGCTTCAATTACTGGTTCAGGCATAATTTCCTGTTCAAGGATGTGTTCTTGCGCAGGTTCCGGTTCTGGCAGCATGACCGATTCATGTTTGGGCAGGACAGGTAATTTTGTAGCCAGTTTTTTGATTTCAGGTTTTGGTTCGGGTTTTTTTGCCGGCTTTAGCTCCACGGGCGTTGGTTCCTGCCTGACTTCAGGCAAAGCTTGAGGAGCAGGCTGAGAAATGATTTCAGCAAACAATGTTACCATTTGTTCTGGTGGCGGTAACAGGCGCTGGTTCCATAGACCGTAAAACAAAACACCATGAGCGATCACTACGATGAACAATCCTGGCAACGAAATAAAGTTCTGCTTAGATCCTAAATAATCAGTATTTTTATGTGTTAGTGCATGCATTGCAGAATAATCTACACCAATTTCAGCAGCCTTATTTCGATTTTTACAAACAAATGTGCACGATTAAACACTTGCGGTCAGACATGAGAATTTGATTAAATAAAATGTTAGATCGTCGTATATCAAATCCAATAGAGTACGCAATGACCCAGAAACACTTAATATCATCGCTCACGATTATCAAGTTAAAATAATTTGCCAAGCTCTAAATAATAAAGCAAACGATAATAATTATCAATAATAATCTAGGTCATTCCTTAGCGTTGTCATACCACCCGAGGATTGCAATATCAGATCAGCGATAATCAGAGCAACTAATTCAGTAAAATCCAGAAAAGTAAGGATTAATCGAGTGCGGCAAGTGTTGAATCAACTATTTCATCCAGTTGATCAATTTCAACCTGTGTGTGTATCATTGTTCTAATACCAGCTATGCTACTCATTAAAAAGTGAGCCAGTGCACTTGGTGTCTTGTTTTTGGTAATGACTCCTTTTGATTGCCCCGTTTTGATTGCTCGTTGCAGCAACTCATTAAATTTGGTAGTTACATTTGATATCATCTTTGAGATGTTGGCGTCACGATCATTAAATTCATAGATCGTATTTGTTACAAAACATCCTATATATCGCTTGTGCCTATTTCTTTTGCGAACTGTATCAACCAAGCCATGCAGAAATGTTTCTATAAAATCTCGGCCTGTTGAAGATTGCTGCACCCCTTTCTCAATTTGCGCGATTTGTTGATCGCAATATCGTGTCAGACAACGTTCAAACAATTGATGTTTGTTACCAAACATGTGATAAAAACTGCTTTTTGAGATATTTGCAGCATTTAAAATATCATCGAGAGATGTTGCATCGTACCCATCAGCCCAGAAAAGATTCATTGCGATTTCCAACGTTTCTTCAGGATCATAACCGAGCGGGCGGCCTTTCTTGCGTTTATTCGTTTGTGGTTCCTTTGTAAGTAATTCGTTTGTAGTTTTCATATTCTTTACCATATTCCATATTATTATTTATTATTAAAATTACAAAAGACAAAATTTCCCTCCAGTATTGAATTACTGATATTCTTCCAATACCATTTTTTGCCAATTAAAAACTTTAAGTGTTGAATTACCATTCACCTAAATTAAAATAATTACCATGACAGTCTCTTATCCCAGTTTCTGGCGACGATTCGTCAGTCTGATTTATGAATTTCTAATTTTGTTAGCTGTTATTTTTATTGCGAGTTTTATTTTTCATATCGTTTTCCGCGATACAACTGCCTTTTACTTTATCCCACTCTATCAATTTTATTTACTCGTTATCATGGGTTACTACTTTATCTGGTTCTGGACGCATGGGGGACAGACCTTGGCGATGCAAACCTGGAAAATACGTGTAGTTACTGTAGATGGCAAAATACTTAATAGACGAAAAGCGATTACGCGTTACCTGATTGCAGTACTTGGCATATCATTCTTCGGCGTCGGCATTTTATGGGCATTTCTTGATCGTGATCATCAGTATCTTCATGATCGATTAGCGGGCACACAAATTATCAAAATTGAAAGCTGATTATCTTAATATCACTATACTTACACAACCCTGCGCATTTAAATTCGACTGGATTGTCATACCGTAAACACACCAAACCTGGCTTTTACACCATTAAATCATTTACTCATTCAATAAAAAAACGACTAATTAATTTCCTTCATCCCTTTTAATAAGTTTATAACTCTCGACATTATAACAAGAAATAAACTATTTTTAGACCAATATGCTAGAATTGTTTTTTAGATAAGACTTGTCACAATAAAAGTATTTTCTAAACTTAAAATTACAAAAAAGTAAAACAATGACGTAAGTATGTATAACTAGTATTTCACAATAAATACCTGACAAGAGGGGATGTTAGCGTTATGCGTTCATTTATTTTTCCTAAACTTACCCATTTTAAATTACCTGAAACTGAGTATGGTAATTATGTTTACTGGTTGTTTTTCCTGACCGCTTCGGCAGCGATTTTTTTGTTCGATCTTTATACACCACTGGGTGTGGCTGCAGGAACACCATATGCACTCATCGTTTTTGCAAGTTTATGGTTTAAAAGTAATTGGAGTACTTATATCGCAACAGTCAGCGGAATATCACTCACGTTAATTGGCTTTTTTATGGCGCCAGGAATCGCCGCTCCTTTAGAAGTAGTACTGACAAACCGCATTTTAGCGCTGATAGTTATAACAATAACCGCGTACATGGTACTCAAAATAAAGAAAGTCAATCATGAACTGTTCGAATTGATGGCCGACACCTATATTGATCCGTTAACACAATGCAAAAACAACCGGGCGTTTGAGGAAGAAACAAAAGTTGAAATAAAACGAAGCAAACGATATAAAAGAAACTTGTCGCTGGCCATTTTTGACACTACAAATACAAGTCAACTCAACACGTTTGAGAAGTCGAATACGCATATCAGCGATCAACAGATCAAAATTATCGCTGATGAAATCAGGAAATCCATAAGAAGCTCAGATCAACTATACCGAATTGACCTTTACCGGTTCGCAGTGTTGTATGCTGAAACAGATATTCAAAAAGCCAAGGAAGCAAGTGATGCATTATGCAAGAAAGTTTCCATTATGAGTTCGCAAAGTCCCCAAAAAGAATTGAGCATTAGCGCAGGAATTACCATGCTAGATACTGAGGACAGCTTACGAAAGCTATTTAAACGCGCAGAAAACGCATTGCTAATCGCTCAAAAAAATGGATACAATCAAATAGCAACGTTACCAGAAACAACACGTACTGATAAAACATCTGTACCTGCTATCTTATGTCGACCGAGATCAAGTTAATTTTCAAATAATAAAAAACATAAAAATCGGTGAAATAAGAGTGTCATAAAGCCAAGAATGCGTTGTCAGCCCTGCGCCAACAACGCATTCTTGGCCGTTTTCTTATATAATTCAAATCTCATACGATCAAATAAAGCCATAATGCTTTGAAATATCCATGAGTTTGATTAATAAATCGATAGCCAACAAATCGAATGGCCGCACGTTGTCACCGCGCGTATCCAGACTACTACGTGAATCCGGATGGTTAATTCTTGTTGGCGCAGCGTTTTACCTGATTTTAATATTTTACAGTTATGATCGCGGCGATCCTGCCTGGTCTCATAGCGGAGATTCTGATCATATCCGGAATGCAGGTGGACATATTGGCGCATGGCTTGCTGATCTGTTGTTATCTCTTTTTGGTGTATCGGCATGGTGGTGGATTGCTTTTTTTCTTGCCGCGGTCTCCTGGAGCTACCGGCGCATTGATGTAGCAGGTATTTTCGATCGTCATTCGATAATACTGTCAGTTGGTGGTTTTTTTGTATTGCTGTTAGCCAGCAGCGGACTTGAATCATTACGCTTTTATTCGCTAAATGTCTCTTTGCCTTTTCAACCAGGCGGTTTAATTGGAGAAGGCATCGGTCATTATTTATCCCAGTTGCTTGGATTCACGGGTGCAACAATGACACTTCTGATCCTGGCTGCCATCGGCTTTAGTCAATTTACAGGATTATCATGGGTGCGCTTTGTCGAAAAAATCGGCGAGGTTATCGAAAATAATTTTCTATGGATTCATGAACGCTTGATTGACAGCCGAAATACGCATACGGAATCGACAGACAGCAAATATGAAACTGATGAAACCATCACCTTCGAAAAAAGACCAACGCTTACAGATACACCGATTCATATAGAACCACCAGCAGCTACTATCACCAAATCAGAACGTGTTTCAAAAGACAGGCAAAAAACCCTATCTCCGAATTTGTCAGCATCATCCCTGCCCCCATTGCACTTGCTTGATGAACCCGATAAAGATATTGAAGTTTTATCCAATGACATACTTGAATCGGAATCACGTTTGATTGAGCGCAAGCTCAAAGAATTCGGTGTTGTTGTCAAGGTCGTCGCAGCTTTTCCCGGGCCGGTCATTACACGTTATGAAATTGAACCGGCAATTGGCGTCAAGGGTAATCAAATCATCAATCTGATTAAAGACCTTGCGCGTGCACTGTCTGTTGCACGTATCCGTGTCGTTGAAACAATACCTGGGAAAACAACGATGGGATTGGAAATTCCAAATCCAAAAAGACAGGTTGTTCGTCTTGTCGAGATTCTCAATTCACAGCCTTACGCTGAGACAGCATCGCCACTAACCATAGCATTAGGCAAGGATATCAGTGGACGCCCAATCGTTTCAGATCTTGCAAAAATGCCGCATGCACTGGTTGCGGGCACCACAGGATCTGGAAAATCCGTTGCCATTAATGCCATAATATTAAGTTTGGTGTATAAAAGCACGCCCGAACAGGTACGTCTGATTCTGGTCGATCCTAAAATGCTGGAGTTATCCGTATATGAAGGCATACCTCACCTTTTGACGCCTGTTGTTACCGATATGAGCGAGGCAGCTAACGCGCTACGCTGGTCAGTGATGGAAATGGAACGTCGTTACAAGCTGATGTCATCATTGGGTGTACGCAACCTGAATGGCTTTAATCAGAAAGTCCGTGAAGCGGCCAAAAAAGAAGAACCACTGTACAACCCATTGTTAGCAAATGAAACGCCCGAGCAACTTGAAGAATTACCGCTGATTGTCGTAGTCATTGACGAACTGGCTGATTTAATGATGGTTGCAGGAAAAAAGGTTGAACACCTGATCGCCAGACTTGCGCAAAAAGCGCGGGCAGCCGGGATTCATTTATTATTGGCAACCCAACGCCCATCTGTGGACGTAATTACCGGACTGATCAAAGCAAACATTCCAACTCGGATCGCCTTTCAGGTATCCAGCAAAATCGATTCCCGTACTATTCTAGATCAAATGGGTGCTGAAACGTTGCTGGGTCAAGGGGATATGCTCTACTTGCCGCCTGGCAGTGGTTATCCACAGCGCATTCACGGCGCCTATGTTGCAGACCACGAAGTTCATCATGTTGTTGAATATCTTAAGGAACATGGCGAACCGTGTTATGTTGAGGAAATACTGAGCACTGCTGAAGAAGACAGCGCTGGAGATTTCCAGAATGAATCCAAAAAACAGGCAAGCGCAGACAGTGATCCGTTATATGACGAGGCAGTTCAAATTGTCATCAAGACCCGTCGCGCATCCATTTCTTTAGTACAAAGAAACCTGCGTATTGGCTATAATCGGGCTGCACGGTTAATTGAAGAAATGGAGCGCGCCGGCTTGGTATCCTCCATGCAAAGCAACGGTAACCGCGAAGTTCTGGTTCCGGCACGCAGCGAATAGACCGGTTTTTTCATTACGTTTCCCCTGTCTTTGCAAATACTTTTCTGATTTAGAAATGGAATTATGAACCTCACAATCAACCGTATTGTTTTTTTCATTAATGCATATCTGTTTGTTTTACTGCTCATGATGCCTGCGCTTGCATGGTCATCTGCTATCGAGAATCTCAAAACCTTTATCCAGGAAACACAAACAGTACGTGCAAATTTTACTCAAACACTGCTCGACAAAAACGCCCGGAACATTCAAAAATCAAAGGGTACTTTAGAATTTGAGCGTCCGGACAAGTTTCGCTGGATATACCTGGAACCCTATGAACAGTCCATTGTCGGCGACGGCAAGCAAGTCTGGTTTTATGATCACGACCTGAATCAGGTAACTATCCGTCAGTTTAACATTGCTATTGGCAGCAGTCCTGCAGCGCTACTGGCTGGCAACGATACAATTGAGGATAACTTTGAATTGACCAATCTTGGCTTGCAGGATGAAATCGAATGGATGGAAGCCATTCCAAAGAGCAAAGACAGCGCATTTGAATTTATACAACTGGGGTTCTCACTCAAAGGCGACTTACAATATATGGCGTTAAGAGATAATTTTGGCCAAACCACATATTTGACTTTTTCTGATTTAACAAAAAATCCCAGCCTAACCGAAGGTTTTTTTAAATTCCAGCCACCAGATGGCGCAGATATCATCAGTGAGTGATTTCTTTACCCACCCAAAATCCAAATCACCGCTGGCAGAGCAGTTGCGTCCGAAGACACTGGAGGACATTGTCGGGCAACAACACTTGCTAGGAAGCGGAAAATCCTTGCGACTGGCTATTGAGTCGGGCAAGCCGCATTCCATGATTCTATGGGGGCCACCGGGGACCGGCAAAACAACGTTGGCGCAGATTATGGCGGGTGTTTTCAATGCTGAGTTTATAGCGCTATCCGCTGTACTATCGGGTATCAAGGATATTCGCAGTGCAATTGAAAAGGCCCAACTTGTCTTGCAGCAAAATGGTCGCCATACCATACTTTTCGTGGATGAAGTGCATCGCTTTAACAAATCGCAGCAAGATGCTTTTTTACCGCATGTCGAACAAGGCTTATTCACATTTATTGGCGCGACCACCGAAAATCCATCATTTGAAGTCAACAGCGCATTACTATCGCGCGCCCAGGTTTACACATTAACCGTATTAACGGATGATGATTTAAATCAGATATTTATCCGCGCACTGAAAAAAATACCAAAGCCGGTGACATTTACTGATACTGCACGCCAGATAATCGTTGCATTTGCTGATGGCGATGCGCGGCGCATGCTCAATATGATTGAGCAGATAATTACAGTGGCTGACACGCAAAACTTGATTGAAATTGATGTCGACAATGTACAAAATGTATTATCGCGTAATACCCGCATTTTTGATAAAGGGGGTGATGCGTTTTATGATCAGATTTCTGCGTTACACAAATCAGTTCGTGGCTCATCACCGGATGCTGCGCTTTATTGGTTGTGCCGCATGCTGGACAGTGGTGCAGACCCATTGTATCTTGGACGCCGCTTGGTGCGTATGGCAACAGAAGATATCGGCATAGCAGATCCGCGTGCTTTGCAAATCACGTTGAATGCGTGCGAAACTTATGAAAGACTGGGCAGTCCCGAGGGTGAATTGTCTTTAGCGCAAGCTGCTGTGTATTTATCCTGTGCGCCTAAAAGCAATGCAGTTTATCTGGCCTATAAGAAAGCACGTACGTTTATCGCAAAAGATAAATCCAGATCAGTTCCTTTACATTTACGCAATGCACCCACTCAACTGATGAAAAAAATAGGGTTTGGTCGCGATTATCATTATGCCCATGATTATCCGGAAAGCTATGTCGCAGGAGAAAATTATTTTCCGGATGACATGCCCGATGTCCAGTTTTATCAGCCAACTCACAACGGATTAGAGAGTAAAATTCGGGAAAAACTCGATTATTTGCGTAGCCAGGACCAGAAAGCCAGAAAACAAAAACTGTCCAAATAGAAAAACAAACGGACTGATATAAGACATTCAATCATCCATACACAAAATTTACAATAAAATATATATAGATAACACATTACGCGGAGTTTTCATGCTAGATATCCAATTATTACGGACCGACCTGAACCATGTCGCTCGAAAACTGATCACTAGAAATTATCATTTTCCAGTTGACCGGTTCAATCAATTGGAAACTGATCGCAAAACCATTCAAACACAAACCCAGGACCTGCAAGCCCGGCGCAATGCCGCTTCAAAACAAATTGGCCAGGCTAAAAAAGAGGGAAAAGATGCTTCTAGTATCCTTGCTGAAGTCGCCCAACTCGGTGATGAACTCAAACAATCCGAGCTCAAGCTGGAACAAATCCAATCCGAATTGCAAAAAATATTGCTTGATGTCCCAAATCTTCCGCATGACAGCGTGCCCGAAGGTGCTGGAGAAGACAATAATCAGGAAATTCGGCGCTGGGGGAAAATTCGTTCATTTGAGTTTGAAGTAAAAGACCATGTCAGTATTGGAGAAGGATTAAAACTACTGGATTTTGAAACAGCGGCGAAACTCAGCGGTGCACGCTTTACCCTGATGAAAGGTGATCTGGCCCGCCTGCATCGTGCTTTAGCACAATTCATGCTGGACACGCATACACAGGAACACGGTTATATTGAAGCCTATACGCCCTATCTGGTCAACCATGATTGCCTTCAGGGTACTGGCCAATTGCCCAAGTTTGAAGAAGATCTTTTTGTCGTTAATGCCGGGGGAAGAATTGCTACAGACGATAATAAGGGACCCGGCTATTATCTGATTCCAACAGCGGAAGTGTCGCTTACAAATATCGTCCGCGATGAAATTATCGCGCTTAATTCGCTGCCGTTGAAGTTTGTCGCCCATACGCCCTGCTTTCGCTCAGAAGCCGGCAGCTACGGCAAGGATACACGCGGTTTGATTCGTCAGCATCAATTTGACAAAGTCGAGTTGATACACATAGTTCAGCCTGATGAATCGTATGCAGCGCTGGAGGAACTGATTGGTAATGCCGAAAAAATCCTGAAAAAACTGGAATTGCCTTACCGGGTCATGGCATTGTGTACCGGAGATATGGGTTTTTCTGCTGCAAAAACCTATGATATTGAAGTCTGGCTACCTGCACAAAATACCTTCAGGGAAATTTCCTCTTGCAGTAACTGCGAGTCATTCCAAGCCAGACGCATGCAGGCACGTTTCCGAAATGAAAAAAACAAGCCAGAATTGCTACATACTCTAAATGGTTCCGGCCTGGCTGTTGGCAGAACACTGGTTGCCATACTTGAGAACTATCAGAATATTGACGGCAGTGTAACGATTCCCGAAATACTGCGACCTTATATGAATGGTCTTGACCAATTGAGGATTGCAGGAGGACAATGAAAGCAGAGTAATATTATTTTATAAATGACAGGATACAACCATGCAAACTAAAAACAGTGAAGAATACAATAACAGTACGAGTAAGGGTATAGACAACGATCTTAGC
The DNA here is from genome assembly GCA_031316255.1 of Nitrosomonas sp. NCBI lineage: Bacteria > Pseudomonadati > Pseudomonadota > Betaproteobacteria > Nitrosomonadales > Nitrosomonadaceae > Nitrosomonas > Nitrosomonas sp. The sequence continues at coordinate 3,229,216 of JALDQW010000001.1, forward strand.
AAACTGGAGCGAGACATACATGATGCACTCGTAAACGGTGTCAATATTCAGGAAACCGTTCATAATTTGACGCTGAAAACAATTAATGCAGACCGTCTTGATATCGACTCCATTCGCCGCATTGTGACCGCAGTAGCCAATGGCGTTCATGAAGGTGCGCAACAACAATTCCTAACAGCTTCCAATCAAACACAAGCCGCAAAATCACAAATTACGGATGCAGTTTCCGGACTGGATTCAGCACTGGCTAGAGTTGCCGAAGCTTCAAAGCTGGCTGTTCAGGAAGCTTCCGGGCGTGCACAGAAGTTCTCGGACAAAGAGCTGGTTCGCACCCGTTCGGATCTTGAAAGCCTTGAGAGTTTATTCCTGGACACGCTGCAGAATACAGCCTCGGCAGCCAAAGGCGTAATATCAGAAATACTGCAGGACGTTACGAATCATGCAAAAAATAATGGTACCATTGTCGGCGCACAGTTAAAGGAAACACTTGGCATTTTTGCCCAGCAAGCTGCATCTGTTAGTCATGCACAACTCGAAGCCGGTGCGCATCTCACACAGGCAACGGCAGGTTTTATCCATAAAATTGCTACGGGAGTTTTGTCTGGTATTAAAGACCATACGCAAGGCTCACACGGCAAAAAATAAACCGTTATTCCGGCGAATTCTCACCGCCCAAAGCATGAATCAGATCAGGCAAAAACTGGCTTAGTTCGCCCGTCATAAGTGCGAAATCGCCATCAAATAAATCTGCTGCATCTGTTGCATCAGCCGATTCCTTGATGACATCCAGCGGCGCTATACGCCTGATCTGAAAATTGTCATGCAACACAAAAGATATTTTGTTCGCCCAGGTCATTGCCAGACGTGTTACTTTTTTGCCCGCCTTGATATGCCGGACTGTTTCATCAGGGTCCAGCAGATGATGCGTATAACGAACTGTGGTTTTTTCATTGTCCATACCTTGCAGTTCACAGTCGCGATCTATTGTAAAAACAGCAGGCGGTTCATCACCGGACAACCAGCGTGTCATAACAGCAGAGGATGAAATATTGGTTGTCAGTGGCACCAGCCTGATACCACTCACTGTTTTTATCAGTAGCTCTATCACCGCTTCAGCCCGTTTCAGGTTGGCGGTATCAATGACAAGTATCCCATCGCTTAAATTGACCCAGGCATAAGTAATATGCCGTTGAGCAAATGCACGCGGCATCAGATCGATCAACACAGCTTCCTTGATGTCTCTGACTTGTTCTTTCCCTGCTTTGTACCCCTGATGCTGCTCCATTGTTTCAATCCGGCTTTTGGCATATTGGTTCACTACGGCTGTCGGCAATATTTTTTTCTCAACACCATATGCAACCAATACATGCTGACCACAGACATGCACGAATTGATCGCTATCATCTTTCGGTTTAACCCAACCACAGCTTTGCATTTCCATTTGCAGACAGTTTTGCAATTCATTATTGGACAATGCTTCATCAAGCTGCAATGGATCCATTTCTCCGCTGGTTATTCTATAAGTCAGCAAGTTTTTAAACCACATATTTTTTAAATGAATTAATTTAGGCTACCTTCCCGGATACAGTCTTCGGTAGCATGAAATGTTATAAAATAACGTCATGGGATTTCATGCGTATACTTCGTTTTTGCATTATGAACACAAACGATTACGGCACAATAAAAATGACATGAAAAAAATCTATTCTGCAAACAATCTTATGGAAGCACAAATTGTGCTTGATATGCTGGAACATGCACTTATTCCAGCGCAATTATTCAACCAGCATGCTCAGGGTGGCACGGGAGATATCCCTTTTACACATGCTTACCCCGAAGTTTGGATCATTCGCGATACGGATTATGAACGTGGCCGTAAAATTGTTCAACAGTATGAGGCCATCCCGCAGCCCAGCACCATAGTCCATTGTCCCGCATGCGGCGAAGAAAATCCGTCAAATTTTCAATTATGCTGGCAATGTGGGAACGGACTAGAATCCGCAAAAGCAAATGCCTCCACAACAACATCTTTATCGTATAAAAATGATCAAAAATAAAGCATCTCACGGTGCACTCGGATTGCGGCATTTGCGTGTTGTTTTTGAAAAGCAATCAGGAATCGACACATAGACATCCCAATAAAAAATCGCCTATCAAAATCCTTTCAGATGATTCTCGGTATAATCAGGCACGCGTACCCAACAAGATGCCTCTATGAATGAAGTCATTCAAGATATCAGCTCCACCATTAATGACGGTATCAGGCTGAGGATGACTCAGTTCAACAGCAATTTGCGACAGTAGTGTTTCGCCATTCTGGTTCTCATTATCGATCACAAGTTGCATCAAACGCGCAGTTACAGGATTTGCTTCAATAAAATGGATTTCATCGCATTTATCACGATAAACAATCAAATGCGTTGTTTCGATATCAGGTGTTTGTGGTTGAAATTCCACGCTGATTTTATGAACCGGAAAACGATAGTTTAGCAACCAGGCCGCTGGTGATACAATAGGAATTCCTTTCAGTACATCGCCCTGAATACTAAATTCCTGTTGATCTGGCTTTTCATCGAGTATCGATAGCGCGAGCTCCACCCACTCATAGTGCGCAAGTTCCAACAAAAAAGCTGGATCTTCCGGTTCAAAACAACGTTCATGCTCAAGATATTTTAGAAATTCACGCGGCATTTCCGGAAACAGCGGCGTGTGTGATCGATGACGTGCAAAATAGTCGCGTATCAGGCCATGCCAGCGTTCATCTGGCAGAATACTCCGCAATACCGGATAGGTATTGGCCATAAAACCTTCGACATTATTGTAAAACAGCTCGCAATAGACTTTCATACGGCGTGCTTCAATATCTTTAGGGCGAGGGTTTTGCTCTGGATTACGGATGTGCGCGGCAAATGCATATTGCTGGCGCACAAAATCAGGCCGCTCAGCCGTGTTGTATGTATTCATGCCGGGTATGATGATGCCGCCATTTCGACTGCAAATCCTGAATATGATTTACTTCCAATACCAGTTGCTGCAATGTAGGAATATTAAAGTCCCTCTCCAGCAATGTTGGAATCACACCAAACCGTTGGTAGGTTTTTTCAAGCAAAGACCAGACCGGATCGATGACGTCGGCGCCATGCGTATCTATGATCAAATCTTCGGCTTCATTGTAATGCCCCGCGATATGAATGTAACGTACACGCTGAGCGGGAATTTGCCGCAAAAAAGCCTCGGCATCATAACAGTGATTGACGCTGTTTACATAAATATTATTTACATCAAGCAACAAATCACAATCCGCTTCTGCCAGCACTGCATTCAGAAAATCAATTTCTGACATGTGTTGACCCGGAGCAGCATAATAAGAGACGTTTTCCATGGCAATACGTTGCCCGAGAACATCCTGCACATGTTTAATGCGGCCAGCAACATAATGAACGGCTTCTGCAGTAAATGGAATAGGCAGCAAATCATAAAGATGACCATCATCACTGCAATAGCTCAAATGTTCACTGTAACAACGAATCTGATGTGTTTTCAAGAAGCGTTTAAGTCGCTGCAAAAACGCTTCATCCAGTGGCGATGGCCCACCTATGGATAACGACAACCCATGACAGATGAATGGATACTGTTCGGTAAAGGTGCGCAATTTCTTGCCATAAAAACCACCTACACCAATCCAGTTTTCTGGCGCAATCTCCCAAAAATCAATGGTATCCACCGGTTGGTCTGCAACTGCACGAACCAATGCGCGTCGCAGACCAAGTCCGGCGCCATGAACAGGGTAATTTAAATTGTTCATGAATGTGTGTTGAAGAAAAAATTACTTACTGCCGCCGCACTTACCTTCGCCGCATTTGCCTTCTTCTTCTGCTTTTTTACCGCCACACTTGCCTTCCATATTTTTTTTCATGTCACTGCCGCATTTGCCTTCACCGCATTTGCCTTCTTTTTCAGCTTTTTTACCGCCACACTTGCCTTCACCGCATTTGCCTTCTTTTTCTGACTTTTCAGCACCGCCACCATAGGCAAGTTGCATATAACCACCGGATAATTCATTCATGGCAAATGGATTTGTATTTGAATTACTTTCCGCTGATGCATTGCCAGCGGTCAGTGTCGCTACAAAAACTGTTCCAACAGCAAGTGATATAGGTTTTAATGTTTTTTTTGACATTATTTTCTCCATAACAAATTAAAAGAATACTTTAGTCGACAATAAATGCGGGCTATTACAAAATGTTATAATTTTTTGTCCAGTTCCCGCCAAATAATTACTACATTTAGAATGCAACGCAGTTGCAGGATACCATGGTAACGCCCTGCCGGTGAGCTTGTCTGTATCCATGAAAGAACTACTATCTCCAGCAAGGCACGCCTTGACATATACACTGACAAGTTTACTGCATCAGGTAATATCACATGGATAGAATACTGGCTTATCAGTATTAACGCCATGAATAAATGATCTTAACAGAACAATCAATCACTCTGAATTTTATTTAGAAGTACAACATTACATAAACTTGCTTTTTTTGCAAGCAGCTCTCTGTTACACTCAGCCCTTAAAAAAACACAATTAGAAATATTTATATTTGGTTTTAGACAGATTTAGAATAATAATAAAGCCGCCTCCGTACTATACGCTATAATTTATAGCCCTAATAACAAGACCTGTACTAAAACCTAGAAATAACAGACCATTTTACTAATACAAAAATTATAAAAGCCAGATTTTTGAGGAGCAATGAATGTTTGATAAACGCAATCAGTTAGTTTTTTATGCCAACATACTGATTATTGTATTTGGTGTCACTTTAATACTGTTTAGTGACTTCATGTTGGTAGGCGCATTATTTATTGCCGGCGCGGCCTTATTGATATACGAGCAAATTCAACAAAACAAGGGTGCTTTCAGTATTTCCGGTGTGGAAAAAACACTCACTGTCAAAGATACATGTGGCACCAAAGCCACGTTGGTGCAAAAACAAAATACTGCAGCCTGCCACACGAAAAATACCGTTTACTGGTTTAAAAATATCAGTCACGCCGGCTCAATGGGTAATTTCAGTATTAATGGACAATTCCCTACCGAACAGACCAAGGATAACAATAACAATTATCTGGTTTGTATGGTATTGCCAAAAAATCCTAATGCAACCAGCGGAATAGATACAACTCTGTCATATGATTATACCAATGCGTTTGGCCACAATGAAGGTGTGCTTTCGCATGTCATAAACGATGTAACTGATCAGTTAAAACTTGTTGTTCAATTACCGCAGGGTCGGCCGATTTCTTCAGCAAGTGCCTATTGCATTCAAGATGGGATTAAAGAAGCGCTGTTGCCGCCTGTCATTACCGGAGAAACCAGAATAGAAACCGAAATCAAGGAACCGAAATTAGGTGCCGAATATTGTCTGCAATGGGTCTGGCCAGAAGCCAATATTATTCGCAAGATCACATGTTATCTCAAGTAACATAATCTCTTGAGGAAAATTGCATCTTCTGTAATTTTCCTCAAGGTTTCCGATTTGAAAGTTTTTATCAATTTCTTTCTGAAGATTCTTTTTGCTTCACCCGAATAAGGAGTTTTTCCGGGTGTCTGCAAATCTATATCCTGCGTTAATACAAATTCGAGTCCGATCAAATCACTGCTCTGATCTTTACCAGGTGTTTTTCCACCCTGCAAATGTTTCAACGGTTTCCACAATCCAAGCGTAATAACGCCAGAACTAATCCCAGAACTGGACAGCCTAGCCAGCCAGGTTCCAGGCAAAAACCAGAGCTGCATCATTAAACCGATGCCAGTGCGCTCAGCCCAGCAAACAACAACACACCAGTCGCCATGCAGGAGAATATTATCTCGGTGATCAGTATGGCAAATCTGGGTTTAATGTACGTGCATAAGCAACACGGTCAAAAAAGGTATCAACATATCCAGACCCGTTTCCATTGTTTTATTATACTTACCGAATTGTTCAACGATATCGACTGTGTTCTGTGGTGCAAAAATGACTGCACCTTTGATCAGAATTATTGTTAAGATTGCCAGTACAACCCAGAAACTAAAAATAACATTCAACATCGGTTCTACATATTCCTAAAATAACTCCTCGTATTGCTGAATTTTCTATTTGTAAAAACTTTCTACAGGATAAATTTGCGTTTATCGTATAAATTTAGCAATCATTAGCGGGAAAACCTTAAAATGCCTACTTTTTGTCTTAATCAGAATGACAAAAAACTTAAATTTACTCAAAATATTAATCATTAATTTTCGATAATCCAACGACTTTGAATCTTCTGCGCGCACTCGCTGCTGTCAGCAGCATGACTTTTATTTCCCGCATTCTCGGTTTTATACGTGATGTCATTATTGCGCGTATTTTTGGTGCGGGTATGGCAACTGATGCCTTTTTTGTGGCTTTTCGTATTCCCAATCTTTTACGGCGCTTGTTTGCCGAAGGAGCCTTCTCCCAAGCCTTCGTTCCCATTCTGGCCGAATATAAAAACACGCGTTCTGCAGAAGAGACAAAACAACTGGTTGATCATATCGCCACATTGTTAAGCCTCGTTCTGTTCGTTGTAACACTGATTGGTATCGTCGCTGCGCCTTTGATAATTTATGCAAGCGCGCCTGGATTCTCAGCTGATTCAGAGAAATTCAATTTAACCGTTGAGCTATTGCAGATCACATTTCCATACATTTTTTTTATTTCACTGGTTTCACTGGCTGGCGGAATATTAAATACATACGGAAAATTTTATGTGCCGGCATTGACACCCGCACTGTTAAATATATCGTTTATTGCATGCGCATTTTGGCTCACGCCATATATGGATCCCCCTGTCAAGGCATTGGCATGGGCCGTATTTTTTGGCGGCGTATTGCAGCTCTGCTTTCAGTTTCCTTATCTGTTACGGCTGAAACTCATGCCGCGAATACGCTTTAAAACACATGATCAAGGTGCATGGCGCGTTCTCAAATTAATGGGACCGGCTGTATTTGGCGTATCCGTTGGCCAAATCAGTATGCTGATTAATACAATTTTTGCTTCCCTGCTGATAACCGGAAGTGTTTCCTGGCTTTACTACGCAGATCGTCTGATGGAGTTTCCTGCAGGTCTTTTAGGTGTAGCTTTGGGAACAGTTTTATTGCCCTCTTTAGCTAAACACTATAGCAACCACAGTACGGAAGCATATTCACGACTTTTAGATTGGGGGTTGCGCCTGACAATATTGCTGACCTTGCCCGCTGCGCTTGCATTGGCTTTATTATCAACGCCATTGATAGCCACACTTTTTCATTATGGCGCGTTCACAGATCATGATGTTTTCATGACTCGCGACGCACTCATAGCCTATAGCCTGGGTCTAATCGGCCTTATTCTGGTTAAGGTATTGGCACCGGGTTTTTACGCCCGTCAAAATATCAAAACCCCGGTAAAAATAGCCATTATTACCTTGGTTGCTACTCAATTAATGAATCTGGCATTCATCATACCGCTCAAACATGCCGGACTGGCGCTAGCGATTGGACTCGGTGCTTGTCTTAATGCAGGCTTGCTGTATTACAAACTGCGCAGTCATGATATTTATCAGCCGCAGCCGGGTTGGCGTGTATTTATTCTGAAAATTTTGGCTGCTTTGTTCGTCATGGGAACTGTTTTGTGGGTTTTCTCAGGTACAGACGCATCATGGCTTGCCGATACGGCGGCAGTACGCGCCAGCCGATTAAGCGTAATTATTCTAATCGGCGCAAGCAGTTATTTCGCCACACTCTGGGTGTTCGGTTTCCGACTTAGGGACTTTTCCAAACAGCAGTTTGATGAGAAACCGAAGTGACGCCTATCGCACTAGATTAACGGTCTTTTTGTTATGTTCAATCAACGCATACGCTGAATGATTGTGAATCGATTCAAAATTTTCTGATTCAACGACATAAGCGTCAATCCGGTTATCATTGTTCAATGTATCTGCAATATCTCTAACGATATCCTCGACAAATTTCGGATTGTCATAAGCTTTCTCCGTCACATATTTCTCATCCGGACGTTTGAGTAACCCATAAAGCTCGCAAGAAGCATTATTTTCAGCAATTTTGATGATATCCTCAATCCAGACAAAGCTGTTAGTTTGTGCAGCTATGGTGACGTGTGAACGTTGATTATGTGCGCCATAATCGGATATTTTCTTTGAGCATGGGCACAAGCTTGTTATCGGCACAACAACTTTGATGGTGAACACATACTCGCCGTTTTTGATCTCGCCGATAAATGTTGCCTCATAATCCAGCAAGCTTTTTACGCCGGAAACTGGCGCAGCTTTATTAATAAAGTATGGAAATGTCATTTCAATATGACCGGAATCACTTTCCAGTTTTTCCACCATTTCCTGCAATATGGTTTTGAACGATTCCACTGAAATTTCACGTTCGTGGCTATTGAGAATTTCGACGAATCGGGACATATGCGTCCCTTTGAATTTATGCGGCAAATTGACGTACATGTTGAACATCGCCACGGTGTGCTGTATGCCGTCATCTTTATCTGCAACGACAACTGGATGACGAATCGCTTTAATGCCTACCCGGTCAATCGCAATACGGCGCGTATCATGTGTACTTTGCACATCAGCGATGGGCAAATCTATTTCTTTATTCATTTCATATCCCATCAAACGAGATTGTATAAGTTATTTTGACAATAAGTTAAACAAATTATCAGCTGTAATTTGTTTGACTGTCTGGCATAATCGTGATTGAGTAATCAGGATAAGTATTCCCGCACAGATTGAACAATGCCTGCTTTGTTTAATCCACAGTCAGTTAACATTTGCGCATGATCGCCCTGATCTAGATAGGTATCGGGCAAGCCAAGCAGCAGGATTTTGACATTGATCTTTTGTTTGCTCAGAGATTCCATTACAGCACTGCCGGCGCCACCCATCACCGTATTCTCTTCAACAGTGACTAATAGATCGTGATTAGCGGCCAAAGTTGCAACTAATGCATCATCTAGCGGTTTAACAAAACGCATATCAGCCACTGAGGCATTTAATTCATTTGCTGCAGCCATGCACGGTGTCAACATACTGCCAAAAGCAAGGAAGGCAATCTTCTCTCCATCACGCCGAACAACACCGCGGCCAACTGGCAGTTCGGTCATTTCTGCTTGAATTTCTGCGCCTGAGCCGCTTCCACGCGGATATCTGACCGCAGTTGGCGTATCCAGTTTAAATGCGGTGTAAAGCATTTGCCGGCATTCATTTTCATCCGACGGTGTCATCACAGTCATATTGGGAATGCAACGTAAATACGACAAATCGAAGCTCCCGGCATGGGTTGGCCCATCCGCCCCTACTAATCCTGCGCGATCAATTGCAAACAGCACTGGCAAATTCTGAAGATCAACGTCATGAATCAGCTGATCATAGGCGCGTTGCAAAAAAGTTGAATATATTGCAACGACGGGTTTTAATCCATTACATGCGGCTCCCGCAGCAAATGTTACGGCATGCTGCTCAGCAATACCGACATCAAAATAGCGGTCGGGATATTCTTGGGAAAATTTCACCAAGCCAGAACCTTCACGCATTGCCGGTGTGATACCAATTAAACGTGAGTCCTTGGCGGCCATGTCACACAACCAATTACCAAATACTTGTGTATAGGTCAGTTTGCTCGATGGTTTGGAGGTAATGCCTTCCTGCGGATCGAATTGGCTTACACCGTGATACAAAATCGGATCTTCTTCGGCAACCTGATAACCAGCCCCTTTACGGGTTACGACATGAAGAAACTGCGGTCCTTCCAGATTCTTGATGTTCTTTAGCGTTGTCACCAGGACTTTGATATCATGCCCATCTATGGGGCCGATATAATTAAAACCGAACTCTTCAAACAGCGTGCCTTCCGGAGTTACCATCCCTTTCATATGTTCTTCCGCACGCTTGGCCAGTTCCAGCATTGGTGGTACAACACCCAGCATTTTCTCACCTGCTCGGCGCGCAGTTGCGTAAAAACGACCAGACATAAGCTTTGCGAGATAATTATTGAGCGCGCCAACCGGTCTGGAAATTGACATATCGTTATCATTCAGGATAACCAATAAGTTGGCATCCATAACACCCGCATTATTCAATGCCTCAAACGCCATGCCTGCACTCATCGCGCCGTCCCCAATAATGGCCACTGCACGTCGATCATCCCGTTTTAATTGACTTGCTACCGCCATTCCAAGTGCAGCGCTAATGGAGGTACTCGAATGAGCCGTACCGAACGCATCATATTCACTCTCTTCTCTTTTGGGAAATCCGGATATTCCGCCATGCATGCGCAGTTTCTTCATCGCATCACGTCTGCCCGTCAGTATTTTATGCGCATATGTCTGATGACCGACATCCCAGACCAGCTGATCACGCGGAGTGTTAAATACATAATGCAAGGCTATTGTTAATTCAACAGTGCCAAGATTTGAGGATAAATGGCCACCCGTTTTTGAAACGGATTCAATTAAAAAATTGCGTAACTCTTTTGCGAATTCTGGCAAGTCTTTAACATCCAATTTACGTAATTGGGCGGGTGAGCTAATACTATCTAACAATGGATACATTCAAGGCTTGGGTTTATTATCAATATAAAAAATACTAGAATTTGCGATTAATAATGAAATCGGTAACTTGACGCAATCGATTGGCTGCATCACCAAATTCATTCAATATCTTACCCGCATCATGTTGCAGTTTTTCCGCCAGTTCACGCGCTTCGCGTATACCCATGATACTGACATAGGTTGGCTTGTTATTTTCCGCGTCTTTACCCGCGGTCTTGCCTAATGTCGCTGTAGTTGCTTCAGCGTCCAATAAATCGTCAACAACCTGGAATGCCAGCCCGACATATTTTGCAAAATGATCTAGTTTCTCTAATTGTGTCTTATTCAATTGATCACTGCAATGTGCACCGAGCATTACTGCAGCACGAATTAATGCGCCGGTTTTATGGATATGCATAAACTCCAGTTCGGGCAACGTAAGTGTTTTGCCGACATTATCCAGGTCAAACGCCTGCCCGCCCGCCATTCCCCTGGATCCGGAGGCATTTGCAAGCTGTTTTATCATACTCAATTGAATTTTTGGATCGTCAGCCAGTTTCATCTCTGCAAGCAGTTCAAAAGCCAGTGTCTGCAGGCTATCTCCAGTCAATAAAGCTGTGGCCTCGTCGAATTCAATATGGCAGGTTGGCTTTCCACGCCGGAGTACATCGTTATCCATGCATGGCATATCATCATGGACCAATGAGTATGCATGTATAAGTTCAACAGCGGCGCCCACCACTGCTACACGGCCAACATCGGCCCCACCAAGCTCTCCGGCTGCAAAAGCCAATAATGGACGCACGCGTTTTCCGCCACCCAGGACAGCATAACGCATCGCCTGGTGTAATCGATAAGGCACACAATCCTTACCGGGTAATCGGGTATCAAGGAAACTTTCGATTGACGCCTGACATTGACTCGCCCAATTTTGAAAATCAGCGGTCATGAGTATCGGAGATTGTATAGTCTTTCAACAAATCAGCCTCAAGTATACGTACTTGTTGCTGCGCATCCTGCAATTGTTTTTGACAGAATTGCAACAGCGCTGCACCACGTTTATAGGCATCGAGCGAAGCTTCCAGCGACATCTGCCCTGCTTCCATCTCTGCAACAATATTTTCCAGTTCGATGGATGCTTGTTCAAAGCTTTCTGGCAGATTTGCGGCGGATACTTTTGACGTTTTTGTCATAAAACTTTGACGACATTGATTGTAAAATTAAATAAATATGTGAAACAGTAAACCATGCAAAATAACGCAACTCGCTATCGAACGTCAACGTTATTTTAACATGGAAGATTTGATTGGTTTGCCAATCAAATCTTCCATGATCCAAGTTTAATCCTTTTGCACAATTAATAGTGTGTATCCAATATGCCTCTCGGGTCGTTTGCCGCAATTGAGCGTTGATTTTTTTTATCAAAATAAATCAACTGCATATTCCCCCATTTCCGTTTTATGTCGCGGACTTCATGTCCTCTGGACTGCAACGCAGTGATCCAATCCGAATCGAATGCATCCGGCTCAATTTGAATAAAATCAGGCAAGTATTGATGATGAAATCGCGGTTTTGCTACAAGTTTTTCAGGATCCGTTTGCGCATTATTTACATAGTCCAGAATCACCAACAAAACCATGCTGATAATGCGCGAGCCGCCCGGTGTGCCGACAATCAAGATTCCCTTATTATCTTCTATAAAAGTCGGCGACATGCTGGATAATGGGCGTTTCCCCGGCGAAATGATATTTGCACGTGAACCGTATAAACCAAAAACATTGGGTATATGTTCGCCCATTGCAAAATCATCCATCTCGTTATTCAGCAATACCCCTGTATTTCCTGCCACAAATCCGGAGCCGAAAAAGGTATTAATACTCATCGTGGCCGCAACACGGTTTCCCGATCCATCGATTATTGAGAAATGAGTGGTTTCGCCACCTTCTTTCAATTCTGGTTGCTCCAACAAACGCTTTCCCGCACGATCAAAGTCAATCAATGCTGCCTGATTACGCGCATAGGCTTTGCTCGCTAATCGTTCTGTCGGCACTTGAATAAAATCATTGTCTCCAAGCAATTCAGCCCGGTCTTTATATGTCAAACGCAATGCCTCGACGATCAAGTGCGCCTGATCATATACTTCTTTTTCATGAAATAATAAGATTTCGAGGATATTCAACGCCTGCGCAAGCGTTAAGCCGCCTGCCGAGGGTAACGAAGCCGTTGTAATTCTCGCATGACGATAATTAAACTGAACAGGAACCCGTTCTACCACCTGATAATTACTTAAATCCCGTTCAACCCATACCCCTCCGGCTTTTTTGACCGAACGGACAAGTGTCTGTGCAACTGTACCCTGATAAAAGCCGCGGTGGCCGGATTTCGCTATCGATGCCAAAGTGGTTGCCAATTGTGGCTGGCGTAATAATTGACCAGCAACAGGCGGTTTTCCATGAGGCAAGAAAATCTTTGCGCTATCGGCGTATTTGGCCAATTTCTGTTCATGATGCTGCAATGATCGGGCAAAACGTTGATCGATTTTAAAACCGTCTTTTGCCAATTTGATTGCGGACGAAAGGTTCTGCGTCAGATCAAGTTTTCCATATTTTTCCGTCAGATGCACAAGTGCTGCAGGTGTTCCAGGAATTCCCGCAGCGATTGGACCATTCAACGATTTTCCGGGTATCGGTTGACCGTTATCGTCCAGATACATTTTTTCAGATGCACCGGATGGCGCTACTTCACGTCCGTCAATCATGATATCGCGGCCCGTTTTTGCGTCATGTAGCAACCAAAATCCACCACCGCCCAACCCTGAAGCATACGGTTCCACTACAGCCAATACTGCACTTACCGCAACAGCGGCATCAAAAGCATTACCCCCTTGTTCCAGAATGGCATAACCCGCTGATGTTGCCAATGGATGTGCGGTCACTACAGCAGCGATATCTTTGGCAGCGCTTTGATTTGATAGACAAATCAATATAAGAGGAATACAGATATTCCGAATTAGCGACAGTTTTTTTATCAATTTTTCAGTTTTAAATATTACAAAAATAAAATGGCCAAGTTTCACTTTACAGATTAAAGCACCCTACAGAAACATTGATTCATTATATATCAACATATTATTTTAGAATGGATTAGATCAACAAATTACGCGTTAAAGGAATAGTTGCCGGGTGGTTTTACTGGTGCTTTGACGATTGATGCGTACTAGACTTTACTGGAACATTGGATAAGCGATTTTGTGCATTGCAAGCAGGTGGCTATACCTAAACCACGCTAGCATGATCAGATTCATAGCGCGATTGCAATGTCGATCATGGAATTTTGACTTCACTGTCTGTTAATTTGCTTTACTTATCTTCAGGAAATTTCTGCTGCCAATAACGTGGACGAACCTGTCGCCAACTATCCACTGACAACCCTGTTTTATCAAATCGCACCAATATGGCGCCATGCCAGTCGCTGCGCAGCAGCGTATTTCCCAATTCGCGATAACGATTGACGACCGCTTCTCTGGGATGGCCGAACCGGTTACGGTAACCCACTGTAAAAACGGTCAGAGTGGGATTAACCTGACGCACGAAATCCTTGCTGGAAGACGTCAGACTACCGTGATGCGGTGCGATCAGCACTGTTGACGGCAGTTTTTCATAAGCCGAGTCAAGTAACATCTGTTCCGAGTTGCGATCGATATCAGCCGGTATTAAAACACTACCGTAGGGTGTGGTTATTTTCAGCACGCAACTGCTTGAATTGGTTTTGCGATTCGGATTCTGGTAAATCTGTGCTGCCGGATGCAAAACTTCAAAGACAACACCATCCCACTGCCAGGATTGATTTATTACACACATCGTGGTTCGTTCGGCGGCCAGAGAAATGGGGTGTGTTTTATCAAGTGAGGATAAAATTGTGTTAACTGGCATAGCGTTAAGGATCGATAACGCACCGCCGCTATGATCGGCATCCGCATGCGAAATAATCATAGTGTCCAGCTTGTGAATTCCCTGCGCCAGCAAAAAAGGCTTGATAATGCGTTCGCCACTATCCGAGTCACCCAGTGGCGGTCCGCTGTCAAACAGTAGCGTATGATTTTGGGTTTGCGCAACCACTGCAAGCCCCTGTCCAACATCGAGAACCGTCAACCACAATGCGCCATGTTGCGGCTTTGGTGGTAACACCAGAAACAGAGGCAACAGTGCAATGATACCTAGCCAGCGCGCCGGAAAACCCGAGAAAAAACCCAGTCCCAAACTGCCTGGTAGCAATAGCCAGACCACACCAATAATAGCAACAGGAATCGTCCACAATGGCGGGATATGCTGCTGCCAGACCGGCTGCGGCAATTCATTTAACCAGTGCAAAAACCACATGACGACACTCAATACACTATGCGCCAAGGGCAACAGGAATTCAAACAGCGGTATGACAGCCAGCAGTGTTAACGGCACAACAACCAGACTGACCAGCGGGATGGCAACAGCGTTTGCGAAAGGCGACACCAACGACACCTGTTGAAACAAGGTCAACAACAACGGAATCAGCCCGAGTGTAATCGCCCACTGCACACGCAGCCAACCTGTGAGCCAGTGCATAGTGCCAATACGTCCCACGGTCACGAGCATGATGATGCCGATTGCACCAAACGACAGCCAGAACCCAGCTGATAACACAGCCCAAGGATCGATCAGAATAACCAAAAACAAAGCACATGCCAACACAGTTGATGGCGCCGCTATACGCCCATACCATATAGCCGCAGCAACAACCGCCAGCATGAAAAAAGCACGTTGCGCCGGAATAGCAAAACCGGAAAGCAACGCATAGCCAAATGCCACAATCAGACCGGCAAAAACCGCCGCCCGGCGTGCGGGCAGGCGTAATAACAGCGTTACATTGCTGCGCCACAAAGCGAAAGCCAATATGTAAGTCAAGCTGGCTACTAGCGTAATATGCAGACCGGAAATCGCCATTAAATGGTTGGTACCGGTACGCGTAAAAATCTGCCACTGATCGGACGGTATGGCGCGTTGATCGCCCGTTGCCAGCGTCATAAGAACACCTGCATAACCCTGATCAGCCAAAATTGAATTAAACCGCTGCTGAATCTGCTGACGCTGCGACGCTACCCAGTACAAGAAACCGTTTGCTTGAGCATCCAGCCGCTGATTATCCGGTACCGGCCGCACGTACCCAACAGCACGAATATTGCGTTCCAACGCCCAAGCTTCATAGTCAAAACCATACGGATTTGCGGTACTATGTGGACGTTTCAAACGGACTGTTATTTGCCAGCGTTCACCTACCTTGATAACCGGTAATTCCGGATCTTCATTTCTTGACGCGCCATGCAGATACCACGATAGCGACAAACGTTTTGGCACATGTGCTTGTGGTGTCAGTATTTGCTCGACATCAAACTTGAATCGTACTCTTCTATCATTCTGCTGCGGCAAACTGGATATCACACCAATAATCCGGACATCTCTGCCCTCCCATGCTTTTGGCAGTGAGTCAGCCAAACGCCAGTGCGCCATGCTTGCCGCCCAGAAAAAACCGCTGCCAAACAGAAGAATTAAAAACAAATATTGGCTGATTACATTCAGAAACGTATTTTGTGAACGCCAGCACACTATAAGTGCGCTCAGCAACAGCAGTAAAATCAGCGATGGGTACATCGCGGGCAAATCAGCCTGCCATTGCAACAGGCCAACGCCTGAAACAAATGCCAGAACACCGAGTCGTATGGGCACTGACCGGTTAATTCTTTATCAAGTATCTGCTGAAACGTGGGGTGCGGATTGCGATCGATGTTGAATCGCAACAGGGATATGATGCCGCCCGAAACTACCGGAAAACCTCTCAAAACATCCGGCAATTAGAGCGCCGCAATGTGCGCACCTACCATCATCACTCAATCGATAGCTTTCAATCTCATACCAGTCGCGTACAATGACAGCATGCTCGCACGACGGACAATAAGTCGTATCACCTGACACATTGTGCACATTACCGGTATAGACATATTTTAATCCCGCATCAATCGCCGTTTTCCGCGCATGAATCAATGTTTCCTTCGGCGTTGCGAGAATATTGTTCATTTTATAATCCGGATGAAATGCACTGAAGTGCAACGGCACATCTACACCCAGTTCATTCACAATCCATGTGCTCATGGCTTCAATTTCATTCACCGAGTCATTGAGGCCAGGTATCAATAAGGTGGTCAGCTCAAACCATACATTGGTTTCATGCTTGAGATATTTCAATGTTTCCAATACGGGCTGCAAGTGCGATCCGGTTTGTTTGACATAGAATGCTTCAGTAAATGCTTTCAAATCCACATTCGCCGCATCCATTTTGGCAAAAAATTCCCGCCGGGGTTCAGCATGGATATAGCCCGCCGTCACGGCCACAGTGTTTATGTTTTCTGCATGACAAGCATCGGCGACATCCATCGCATATTCGGCAAAAATCACCGGGTCATTATAGGTAAACGCAATACTTTTACAACCGAGTGACACCGCTGTATTGGCAATTTCTTCCGGACTTGCTTGAGCGGCCAGTTTATCAAAACTGCGCGATTTGGAAATATCCCAGTTCTGGCAAAATTTGCACGCCAGGTTACATCCTGCGGTGCCAAATGAAAGAATACTGCTGCCCGGATAAAAATGATTAAGCGGTTTTTTTTCGATCGGGTCGACACAAAAACCGGAAGATCGCCCATAGGTGGTTAACACCATGCTGTCTCCAACACGGCCCCTCACAAAGCATGCACCACGCTGGCCGTCATGCAATCGGCAATCGCGCGGACATAAATCACATTGTATGCGCCCGTCATCCAACATATGCCAGTACTTCGCAGGAAACTGCTCGGTTGCACTGATTGGTTCATCCATTGCTCTTTTCCTCGCTATAATCGGTTTCTCGCCATTTTTTAACGGTGTATCGCGACAAATGAATCGTATCATTCCAGAAATCAGCATTCAGTCCGGCTTTTAATTTTAATTGCGCTAAAAAATCCCGCGGCTGCGGCAAGCTTTCCCATACCTGCGGCAGAAATGTGCTGCGGTAAACACCCCATTCAAACATGACACCATCGATATCCGGCCGCAATTGCGCCAGTGCATCCGCTTCGCTACTGAAAGCCATCGGTTGCAAGGCTGACAACACTGAGACTTCGACTCGGATTGAATCAAATTCTTCGGCTGTTACCGGCAAAAACCGGTTGTCATGCAAAGCTGCCGATATGGCGTTGCGGCTGACATTTTCAAGCAAGGTCTGGTGCGTGTGCAATGATCCGATACACCCGCGCAAACGATTATATTGCGTCAAAGTGACAAACGTGGCGCCCGGCTCGGCAAGCCATTTTTCTGTCGTATCGACCGATTCGGTTTCAAGATCGTCAACCTGCAAAGCACGCGCAATCGATAATCGCGCAATCTGCAGTAGTGTTTTTCCTTTCTCATCGCGTATTTCGTCAGAATGCATGATATTACTCAATCAACTTAACAAAATGCTATCGCGGCATATCCTACAACCCGATCACGCAAACCAGCGGTATCACCTGAATTGCGTAAATCCAGTAACTGCGGCTTCAAATGGTGTCTTTGGGCTGCTACAATCAGGCCACTAATCGGCGTACCACCACAGGCATGATCATGCGTTATGGGTTGCTTTAACTGCAAAATTGATTCCACGGTATCACGATCTACTTGCTTTGCCGTTGCATAGGGTAAATAATGTGAGAGATCCGAACTCACTATTATCAGTGTCTCATCCCCGCCCCAAACTCGATCGAGCACACCGGCTACCTCTTCAGCCGAGGCCGTCCCAACAGCCAATGGCAATACGCTGAAATCATCCAAAACATGCTGTAAAAAGGGCAATTGCACTTCGAGCGAATGCTCCAGCATATGCGCCTCAGAACTGATATTCACTTGAAGCAGATCAGAAATGGCTTGTATCGCTGTTTTGTCGACTGCAACTGTTCCGAGTGGCGTACTGAAATAAGCTGCATTGGGCAACGCCAGCCCTCGCACTGCCACACGATGTGTAGGGCCTAATAAAATAACGCGTTTTATGGCAACAGCCATTGGAAGTAATGTACGATATGCCGAGGCTGCAACGGCGCCGGAATAGATATAACCTGCGTGCGGGACAATCAGCGCCTTGGGAATCAGTTCGTACCGCTCTGAGCCGGCAATGAGATGTTGAATATCTTGTGATAACTGCTGCGCATCAGCCGGGTAAAACAATCCAGCCACGGCAGGCTCACGAATGGAAGATGTGCGATAATTTATCATGCGGCTTTCTCATCAATCGGATATATCTTTGATATAGGGATTAATTAGCCAAAATCAAGTTGACTGTCTGTCGTATGACCCAGCCGTTTAATGAGCAGCTCTTCTGTCCTGGTGCCTTAAATGCAATCCATAACGTACCAGGGCTGATTCAAAATGGGAAAAATGCTTCGCTTTCTGGTTACTTTCCAGCCACAATCGTTGTAGCAGGCCAAATGCCTGGGCATCGCTATTGATATCGTTTGGCAAGTAACCCAAAGCTTTTGCGGCGTTTAAAGCCAAAGGTGAAAGTGGCGGCATGGCCTTGCGCCATAATCCGCGCATTTCCCGCAAAAAAATATGTGTTGTGACACTGCCGACACCTTTACCCAGCGTTCTAACACGCTGATCCAAATCATGCGCATCCTTTGCTTCTGCATGTAGTTGATTCAAATTTCCGGCATAGTTGCTCAGTAACATCTGATTCACAGTCAATAGCTTGGCTGCTGTTTTGAAATCATAACGTGCGTACCCACCTTCATCCAGTAGCGCTACTAATCCATCCCAACCGGTGCTGATAATTTTCTCAGGTGACATGACAGCGTGCTTATTAAACACCTGCCAGGTATGCGTGGCGATTTTTTCGGAAATGCGTGCACCATAAAGCAGGGCGGCAAGAAACCATTTGAAAATTTCCGCAGGTTTCAGATCGTTCAGATCAATACCCAGTGCAATTGCATAACTACCGCCCTGCTGCGCCACAAAATCGACCGGATTATGGATAAATTGCTTGCTTTGCATAGTAAAACTATGCACGCTTATGACGGCTCTGACAATCGTATTTGTTATTCTTATTCCTGAATTGCCAAATGTGCGATACCCGCATTTAAGTCTGTATCTTTTGCTTCTTTTCCTTTCAGCTTGATCTGTAGACGTAACTCATTCATTGAATCTGCGTTTCTTAAAGCATCTTCATAGCTTATGAGTCCTGTTTCATACAATTCAAAAAGACACATATCAAATGTTTGCATGCCAAGTTCACGTGATTTCTTCATGATTTCCTTGATTTCATGCACATCGCCTTTGAATATCAGGTCTGAGATCAACGGAGAATTCAGCATGATTTCGATTGCGGCAACACGTCCCTTTTCATCTCTCTTTGGCACCAGGCGTTGCGCGATCAAACCCCTTAAATTCAGGGACAAATCCATTAACAATTGTGCCCGTCGTTCTTCCGGAAAAAAATTTATTATCCGGTCAAGCGCCTGATTTGCGCTGTTTGCATGCAGCGTGCCCATGCAAAGATGCCCTGTTTCAGCAAATGCGATGGCATGCTCCATCGTTTCCCGGTCGCGAATCTCGCCGATCAGAATTACATCCGGCGCCTGGCGCAATGTATTTTTCAAAGCAGCTTCCCAGGATTCGGTATCGACGCCCACTTCGCGTTGCGTGATCACGCAGTTTATATGTTCATGCACATACTCGACGGGATCTTCAATTGTAATAATATGACCGTAGCTGTTCTTATTACGGTGACCAATGAGCGCAGCCATTGATGTCGATTTACCAGAACCGGTACCTCCCACAAAGATAACCAATCCTCTCTTACTCATCACCACCTCCTTGAGTACAGGCGGCAGTCCCAGATCGTCAAAATCAGGAATCTTTGTTGTAATGGTTCTTAATACGATACCCACTCTTTGCTGTTGAACAAATGCATTGACACGAAAACGTCCGATTCCGGTCGGATTAATCGCAAAATTACATTCCTTAGTCCGCTCAAATTCTTCAGACTGCTTTTCATTCATGATTGCATGCGCCAACGCTTCGGTATGCTGCGGTGATAACGACTGCTGAGAGACAGGCGTCATTTTTCCATCCACTTTTAACGCCGGAGGAAATCCGGATGTAATAAACAAATCCGATGCTTTTTTATTTAACATCAAACGCAACAAATCATGCATAAATTTTGTGGCTTGTGCTTTATCCATTGCCGATTCCTGTGATTATTGAACGCAGTTAAAATTATTTGAAATTATCTTTATTGGCTGCCTTGTTTCGCGCCTCATCCACGCTCACGACATTACGCCTGACCAGATCGGTAAGATTCTGATCCAGAGTTTGCATACCAACGCTCTGTCCGGTTTGAATCGCCGAATACATTTGCGCAACCTTTGCTTCGCGTATTAAGTTACGAATGGCGGGTGTCCCAATCATAATTTCATGCGCTGCGACGCGGCCATTGCCGTCTTTTGTTTTAAGTAATGTTTGTGAAATAACCGCTCTTAATGATTCTGATAGCATGGCCCGGATCATGTCCTTTTCTTCTGCCGGAAATACATCAATAATACGATCAATTGTTTTTGCAGCCGAACTGGTATGCAAAGTGCCGAAAACCAAATGGCCGGTTTCTGCGGCTGTCATCGCCAAGCGGATAGTCTCCAGATCGCGCAACTCACCAACCAGGATAATATCCGGATCTTCACGTAATGCTGATCGCAATGCTTTTTCAAAACTATGCGTATCACGCCCTACTTCGCGCTGATTAATCAGGCATTTTTTGCTTTCATGTACAAATTCAATCGGATCTTCCAGTGTCAGAATATGTCCATAATCATTTTCGTTGATATGATTAATCATGGCCGCCAGCGTTGTTGATTTTCCTGATCCCGTCGGCCCTGTCACCAACACAACTCCCCGTGGTTGATTAGCAATTTCTGTAAAAATCTTCGGCGCCTTTAAATCTTCCAGCGTCAATACTTCTGATGGAATTGTCCGCATGACCGCTGCAGCACCGCGCTGAGTATTAAATGCATTTACACGAAAACGCGCTAGATTTGGTACTTCGAAAGAAAAGTCACACTCCAGGTTTTCTTCATAAAATTTTCGTTGTCCATCGTTCATGATGTCGTACACCATGCTGTGCACTTCTTTATGTTCCATCTCCGGCAAATTAATGCGTTTGACGTCACCATGCACCCGAATCATAGGCGGCATACCGGCTGACAAATGTAAATCCGAAGCTTTGTTCTTAACAACAAATGCAAGTAGTTCAACGATATTCATGTATTATCCTCTAATTATCTTCTTGCAGATTCATCAAAAACCTTAATTTCCTATGACGCCAGGCCTGTCAATCAAACAAGACAAATTGTTTCTCTTGATTACGGATAGAATCAGCAAAAATTAAGAATTCAAAGAATACTGGAGCTGTCTTAAAAGATGATCAGCAATAAATTTGCTTGCGCTACTACTTTCCAACCCGCTTAAATCACATTCACACACACCTAATCTCTATTCATATTAGAATTATGCGTTTTTACATTCTTTAAAATTTTACGCCCATGCACCCAATGTTAAACTTTGCGGTTAAAGCCGCGCGCAGAGCCGGCGACATCATTAATCAGGCCTCACGAAACTTGGACCTGCTGAATATCACCAAAAAATCCCGCAGTGATTTTGTCAGCGAAGTCGATAAAGCTGCAGAAGAAGCCATTATTGGAATATTGCGCGATGCTTATCCGGATCACGCCATTCTGGCAGAAGAAAGCGGAACCCGTGGAGATCTTGAAACAACAGAATATCAATGGATTATCGATCCATTGGATGGCACAACAAATTTTCTACATGGGATTCCCCAATATTCGGTCTCGATAGCATTAAAACACAAAGGCTTATTGAATAAAGCCGTAGTCTACAACCCAAATAACAATGAACTTTTTACTGCCAGCAGAGGCGGCGGCGCATATTTGAATAATCAACGCATTCGCGTCAGCAAACGCACGCGTATGGAAGATTGCCTTATCGGCACAGGCATTCCGTTCAGGGATCTGACACATGTGGAAGACTATTTGAAAATGTTCAAAGATATTATTCCACGTGTTGCGGGCATACGACGCCCCGGTTCGGCCGCATTGGATCTCTCATACGTCGCCGCAGGTCGTTACGATGGTTTCTGGGAAATTGGTCTGGCACCGTGGGACATGGCGGCTGGCTCGCTGTTAATTCAGGAAGCTGGCGGATTGGTAGGCGATTTGGAAGGCAATGATAGCTACTTGGAAAGCGGACAGATACTAGCCGGCAACCCAAAAATTTTTGTTCAACTGCTGCAGATAATCAAACCGCATCTGAGTAAAGCGCTCATTGAAAATGCATGTAGCACAAAGAAATGTTAAAGGCCCTTTAGGAAATCCATATTTTGCTTCAACACATCAATGCCGTTCCATTAGTGGTTAAATGCACTTTCCGATTCAAAAAAATTGCCTAAAATAGACTTTATATAGGCTATGTCATAATTAGCTGTTGAAACTGTCTTGTTTTCCCAAAAGACTCGAGGACACTGCTTGATTTCGGCGTCAACATGTTCAACGATTTTCTCAAACACAATATCAATCCGGGTTCTGCGCTCCAGTCCTGCGCAAGCCGTTTTGCTTAAATCCTCGCCACAATCACTGCAGGTCTTTACACTAACAACGGTCACGGTTTCACGGGTACGCCGGTTATTCAATGGTGCGCCACGTAATTGCCTGTCTTTGCGTTTACTGCACGGGATCGTCATCCTGCCTGGCTGTTTGGGAAGATGGAATACCGGTGTTTTTGCTTGTCTTGGGTGTGAGGCGTTCCTGAAAGATAGACAGAATCAAATCAATGACCAAAAGCATTCTATGCATTAAAGTTTGTACTTCAGGAGCTATCTTGCCTTGGCTTTGCAATTGCTCAAAATTAGCTTTTATAGTGTCGATTTGTTTCCGAACACTGATCTTATCAATATTGGCCATTGAATAATCGCATTGAAGTCACTAATATAATGATAACATGAGTTTTTTTGACCGATCGCAAGCCAGTTTGCACTACGTCTCAGAGAAATTTTAGCTTTTAATCTGCCCCAGAGCGTTACAATCGATTAGATACGAATCTGAAGCGAATAAAAAACAATAATTCGCCAAGGTATGAGATTTGAGCTCCTCCCATCCCAAAACCTGTCAAGTTTTTTTAGGATTTTTTAGGGGGCAAGTAGTTACAATAAATGATCACTAAGTGCTTGTGATGCTTCTGAAGGACAATTATGCAAAACTGTTGAATATTGCTACAGCATAATCGATATTAATCACTATAAACAGTATGTTATAATATAACTAGTGAACATCTTTGTGGAGCTTTTCAAATTTGATAAAGTAAAACCGTCCATCAAAAAAAAATTTATTCTATGAATACAATGTCCATGCCGCCATCCATCGAACACCGCCTTGCTCTAGAAATTGATATAAAACCAACACAGATCAAATCCACCATCAAACTATTGGACGATGGCGCAACGGTACCATTTATTGCACGATATCGTAAAGAAATGACCGGTGGATTGACTGATGTGCAACTACGCTTGCTGAATAACCGCCTGCAGACCTTGCGTGAGCTCGAGAAAAGACGCGCTGCAATTATTGCAACGATTGAAAAGCAAAACAAAATGACACCTGCATTAAGTCAAGCCATTACCCGAGCGGAAGACAAGGCGACATTGGAAGACTTGTATTTGCCCTATCGGAATAAACGCCGCACAAAAGCACAAATGGCAATTGAAGCCGGTTTAGAACCGCTGGCAAGCAAACTGCTGAACAATCCGGATTTATATCCGGCAATAGAAGCGGCAAAATTTCTGAAAGCAGCTTTTACCACCGAAGAAGGCGACCATCCAGGCATTGCCAGTACAGAAGAAGCATTGGAAGGCGCTCGACAGATATTAATCGAATGGTTTGCTGAACATGCTCGATTGCTGCAAAAATTGCGCAGCTATCTACAGAGGCATGGAATGCTGACAGCAAAAGCGACTCAGGCCCAAAAAGATATCGATACCAAATTCCTCGATTATCATCACTATACAGAAGCGATCAGTAAAATACCATCACACCGCGCACTGGCATTATTTCGCGGCGAACGTGAAGGCGTCTTAAAACTAAAGTTGTCTCTGGATTCCGAGATCGAACAAAAAAAATCCGGTGCACTATTCAATCCGTGTGAATCTTTGATTGCACAGCAATTTAAAATTCATAATCAAAACCGCCCTGCGGATACCTGGTTGATTGAAACCGTTCATTCGAGCTGGCGTAACAAAATTTGTGCGCACCTGGAAACCGAATTCAAGCAGCAACTGTCAGAACGCGCGGAAACCGAAGCCATCCAGATTTTCGCACAAAACCTGAAATCACTGCTGCTCGCGCCACCTGCAGGACCGCATATTACAATCGGTCTAGATCCAGGATTTAGAACCGGCGTAAAAGTAGCCGTTGTAGACATGACGGGAAAAGTACTATCGACAACCACCATTTATCCACATCCACCACAAAATAACCGGGATACTGCGATTGAAATCTTAAAACAGTTGGCTGAACGGCATCATGCATCGCTGGTTGCTATCGGCAATGGCACAGCATCACGGGAAACCGACCAACTGGTCAAAGATTTGATCAAAAGACATCCGCATCTCAAGTTGACTGCACTGATGGTATCGGAGGCCGGCGCCTCGGTTTATTCGGCTTCCGAACTTGCTGTTGTGGAATTACCTGAATTAGATGTGTCGTTGCGTGGCGCGGTGTCGATTGCACGACGCTTGCAGGATCCATTGGCCGAACTGGTCAAAATCGATCCCAAATCAATTGGTGTCGGCCAGTACCAACATGACGTCAATCAGAAACAATTAGCACAGTCACTTGACGCTATAGTGGAAGACAGCGTCAACGCTGTCGGTGTAAATGTCAACACAGCTTCAGCAGCACTGCTGCAATATGTTGCCGGACTTAACAGTAAAATTGCACGCAATATCATCGCCTACCGTAATGAAAATGGTAGTTTTTCCCGGCGCAGCGATTTGTTAAAAACCCCTGGTCTCGGCGAAAAGACCTTTGAGCAGGCTGCCGGGTTTTTGCGTATCCTACATGGTGCGGACCCACTGGATGCCACAGCCGTACACCCTGAATCGTATTCACTTGTCAAGCGCATTCTGGCTGATGTCAAACTGGGTGTTGCTGAACTGACTGGAAATCATACAATTCTAAAATCAATTCGACCGGAAAAATATATTACCGATCAATTCGGTTTGCCAACTGTCAAAGACATCCTGAACGAACTTGATAAACCCGGACGCGACCCCCGCGCCACCTTTACTTCGGCGTCCTTCAAAGAAGGTATCGAATCCATCAAGGATTTACATCCCGGGATGTCGCTCGAGGGTGTTATCACCAACGTTACTGCATTTGGTGCATTTGTCGATATCGGGGTACACCAGGATGGATTGGTACATATTTCCGCGTTGTCTGACAAGTTCGTCAAAGACCCGCACGCGGTTGTCAAAGTCGGTCAAGTCGTCAAAATCAGCGTTCTAAATGTAGATGAAAAACGCAAACGCATTGCATTGACAATGCGAAAAGACCAGAAATATTAAAGGGCGTCTCTGTCTCTAAAAATCCAAGCAACAAATTCTTGTTGCAGAAATTTTTCTACAGAAATTTTTTGTGGTATTTTTGAAGTCACGTAATATATATGATTGTCCATGAGGCTTGGGAAAATGAATTATAGTAGTTTGCGCGCTTATTATCAGTGCTTAAAAGTTAGAAGTTTAATGCTTATTTTTATTTTCAACCTCGTATTAGCACCATTTGCCGTTGCCAATAAACACCTGGACATCCGTCCTCATGAAGCGCCTGATCCTTGCAATCCAGATATCGCACAGGTCAGAGTTACGATTAACGGAGTCGGCTCAGGCGGAATTTTAAGTGTAGAGCTTTATCATGACCCGGACAATTTTTTGTATAAAAAGGGACGCACAAAACGTATTCGTATTCCTGCTTCCGAGGGCCAGCATAAAGTCTGTTTCAATCTTGAGAAACTGGGCACGTACGCCGTTGCGGCCTACCACGATGTCAACGGTAACCGTAAACTCAATAAAAAATGGAACATGATGCCCGAGGAACCTTTCGGGTTGTCAAATAATCCGGAACAACGTTTTGGATTTCCGAAATTCAGTGAATCAGCATTTAACACGGATGAACACGGCGCTGACATTACGATTGATCTACAACAACCGCCCAAGTAAAACCACGTATTTTACTGCTTGAAACGGCAGCATAATGGACGAAAAAAACTGGGACCGGTTATTTAGGCGAATTGAAGATGGCCTTGTTGTGCCTGTTCTTGGACAGCAGATACTGTCCTACGGAGACAACAATAGCACCCTGCAAGTACGGATAGCCCACGATCTTTTGCAACAGAATGATATCGCACCCGATTCCGTTTCATTGACACCGTTCAATGAACTCAACGATGCTGTCGTTCTAATCAAGAAACAGCAAACGTATGATATACAAGATTTATACGCCGATATTCATGACGCCATCAAGAATCTGACAACAGGTCCAAATACAGCAATCCCGGCACCAGTTCAGCAAATTGCAGCAATCACTGCGTTTCAGTTGTATATCACACTCACACCCGACGACCAGCTTGCCCGTTGCCTGCGCGATCGCTGTGCGGTCAATGAAATTATTTATTCACCTTACTTACCGACAAGCGAAGGAACAGATTTACCATCCGACTGGCAAACCCGACATGGTGAGGCACAACTGTTATATCTGTTCGGCAAATCACGTGCTGCACCCATGTTTGCCGTACATGACGAAGATTTATTAGAATATGTGCACAATATTATCGCCCGCGGCAGTCACGTTCCGATCAGGTTTCTGGATGAACTGCAACAACGCAGCCTCTTGCTGATCGGGTGTAATTTCCCTGAGTGGCTCTGTCGCTTTTTCCTGCGACTGGCAAAACAGGGACGATTGTTGGATACGCAGCGAAAACGTGAATGGCTCATTGAAAACAAACTTCTCGACAAGAACCTGATTTATTTTCTGGAAAGTTACAGCTCCGGCACCAAAGTTATTTCAGATATCTCACCGATTGCCTTCATCGCTGAATTACATCAGCGCTGGTTGGCAAGAAACAAAATATCTGAGCCGGTTGTTCCTCAGCAAGCTGAGAATATGCCTCGCAGCGCTTTGTTCTTCATCAGTTACTCCCGCATCACTGACAGTAAAGCTGCGGTTAAACTGATTAAATCATTGCAGTCTCAGGGTGTCGCATCCCATGAAATCTGGTTTGATAAAAATTCAATTGAACCGGGTAATGATCTGCGAACGCGCATCCTGAACGGCATTCGGACCTGTCGGTATTTTATTCCGCTGATATCCAAATCGGCTGATGCAGTAGATGAAAAATATTTCCGTCGCGAATGGCATGAAGCCATCGATAGAAGTAAAGCGATACAAGGGCGAACGTTTATTTTTCCAATCGTTGTCGACCAAGCTTTCAAACTTGAAGAATTCCGGCGCATTCCACATGAATTTATGGAGTTGCTCATCGGTCATGCCCCCGCTGGCGAACCAAACGAACAAACCCTTGTTGCGCTGAAAAAATTAATCCGCAGCGAACGCCTAAATCAGGAGCATGCCTGAGCCATGTCGATCCATGACTGCAAATTCGTCTAATTCAATTTCCGGGGCAATATCTGCCGACACAGGAAGACCGGAATCTGTTCAACTCAACGATCAGCATCCTTGGCCTGGGCTTGCATCCTATGACGAGTCATCGAGCAGTTATTTTTTCGGCCGTACAGATGAAGCCAGAGAATTATTGCGCATGGTTCGGCTCGCACCACTCACCGTACTATATGGGAAATCTGGACTCGGCAAAACTTCCTTGCTACAAGCTGGCTTTTATCCGTTATTGCGTGCAGCACACTATTTCCCGATTCATTTACGGCTCGATTACAGTCCTTCTGCGGAGCTGCCTCCGTTACAACAAGCAGCAAAAAAACTGCAAACCGCCTTGGCAGCTATACAGGCAGACCACACGCCGTGGCATGACAACGAAAATCTATGGCGCTATCTGCACCGGCGTGATCTGGAAATCTGGAGCCACGATAACTACCCGTTAACCCCGGTTCTGGTTTTTGATCAATTTGAAGAAATCTTCTCGCGCGGCGCGGGAAACACCGCACATATCCAGTCAAAT
This sequence comes from Nitrosomonas sp., assembly GCA_031316255.1. Lineage (NCBI taxonomy): Bacteria > Pseudomonadati > Pseudomonadota > Betaproteobacteria > Nitrosomonadales > Nitrosomonadaceae > Nitrosomonas > Nitrosomonas sp. Next base: position 3,258,161 of record JALDQW010000001.1, read on the forward strand.
CTGGACAGTCTGGCGGATTTGATTGAAAACCGCATTCCGACCGAATTAACAGAAAATCTTGCGAACAGGGATCGGACACCTCCACTTGATCTGATGTCTCAACGCTATCGTATTGTACTGGCATTTCGCGAGGATTTTCTTCCAGAAATGGAAAGCTGGAAAGAACGGGTTCCCTCTCTTTTACGCAACCGGCTGAGGCTATTGCCAATGAATCGTGAACGCGCTATTGATGCAGTAGCCAGCGCGGGTGCTGCCGTACTGGCGCCAGATGTGGCAGAATCGCTGGTCAATTTCGTCGGTAATTTGGAGTCTGATTCGTCCGGCACAGTAACAGTTATCGAGCCCGTTCTGTTGAGTTTATGTTGTTACCAGCTAAATCAGCGACGATCGCCAACCGGCAAAATTGACTTAACACTGCTAAAACAGGCTGGGCAGGATATTTTGCAGGATTTTTACGATGAAGCCCTACACGGCATGCCTGAACATGTCGCAAAATTCATCGAGGACCATCTTATTCAGGGCAATCAGTATCGCGGCAGCTATCCTGTCGATCAAGCGATTCAGGATGGTTTTATCACGCGAAAACAACTTTCTTTTCTAGCTGACAAATTCCGCCTGTTGCGGATTGACCAGCAGTTAGGTATTACTCGAATTGAACTCATACACGACCGGCTAGTTAGTATTGTCAGCAAAGCACGTGACAAACGCCAGCGGCAAATAGAGCATGAGCAGCTGAGAGTCAAGGAACAGGAAATACAACGCCAGCTGGCCTTCAAGAAATTAAGCCGCCTGGCGCGCAAACTGCGCGCAGCGCTATTACTTGCAGTAACCTTAGCTGTCGTTGCGGTATATGGCTGGTATTCTGCAAATCGTGAGAAAGAAAAAACTTTTCTGGCGCAAAGCAGTCTGCGTGTGGTATCGGAAAGCCTGGACATGGCCAATGGTTTACGTATTGGCGGAGATGAACGCGCTATTTTGCAACTGCTCGCAATCAATCAAATCACGCCGAATGAATATGTCGATGCAGCAATTCTGACTGTCCTGTCCAAAAAAAATGCGACTCAAAAAATCTGGAATAGCGGCAGTAGAATCAATGCCATTGCGATTAATCATCAAGGCACCCACTTTGTTTCCGCTGGCTCGGACAATTCGTTACGAATCTGGAAACATGAAGGTCAGCTCGTCAACACACGAAGAGATGCGCATCCGTGCAATCAAAAACGCGATTTCAAACAAAATTGCAGCATCCTGAACGTAGCATTTAGCCCTGATGACGCCTACATCGTAACAGCCGGCCAGGATTCGACCCTACGGTTGTGGAACGCCAGAACCCTGCAACCCATTGGTACATTTAAGGGCCATCAGGAATCCGTTACCAGTGTTGCCTTCAGCCCGGACGGCCGCCGCATTGTTTCCGGCAGTGAGGATAAAACATTGCGTATCTGGGACACCCAATCCAGGACGGAACTGGCCAGAATGCATGGCCATAAAGCGGGTGTAACCAGTGTTGCATTCAGTCCTGACGGGATGCGTGTCGTCTCTGGCAGTCGCGACAATACATTGCTTGTATGGGATGCCGTAACATTTGAAATTGTTCGTGCACCGCTCGAGGGACATAAGGACAGTATTACAAGCATCGCCTACAGCTCCGACGGATTAACGATTGTATCGAGCAGCAAGGATAAAACGCTGCGCTTATGGAATGCTCTGACGCTGGAATCAATCGGCGAGCCATTGCTGGGTCATGATGAATTCGTATGGCAGGTCGCTTTCAGTCCGGACAATTCTGCTTTTGTCTCTGCAGGTCATGACAGAACACTGCGTTTATGGAACACTGAAAATGGCGCACCGATCGGCAAGCCACTGCAAGGACATGAAGAATCGGTGATGACCGTCACCTTCAGTCCGGACGGCAAACGGATAATTTCAGGCGGTCGAGACGCGATGCTGCATATCTGGGATGCGCACGATCATCAACCAATACATTCTCAGTTGAGGGGCGGACATAAAAATTTTGTCGCCAGCGTCGCTTTCAGTCCAGACGGCCAATTTATTGTCTCCGGCAGCGACGATGCCACCGTACAGTTATGGGACGCACAAAGCGGAAACACTGTTGGCAAACCAATGAGCAAACATACCGGATCATTAAACGGTGTCGCTTTCAGTCCTGATGGCAAATGGATTGTTTCAGGAGCAAGCGATCACCTGTTATGTTTGTGGGAAACGGGAAGTCAAACACTGGTACACAAAATGACCGGGCATGAGGACGGCGTTGAAAGCGTCGCCTTTAGTCCCAACGGCCAGTATATCGCTTCAGGCAGTAAAGACAATACCGTGCGTCTGTGGGATAGACAAAGCGGCCGGCAGATCGGTGAACCGTTGACCGGCCACGACAAAATGGTGCGTGGCGTGGCATTCAGTCCCAATAGTAACGTTATCGCTTCGGCAAGCTACGACGGCACAGTACGTTTATGGAATGTGCGTAATGGCCGTCAGATTGTTGAGCTGGACGCGCATGACGATGCCGTGACCAGTGTCGCTTTCAGCCCGGATGGCAAGTATCTGGTTTCCAGCAGCAAGGATAACACATTGATCCTCTGGGACATGGCAACATATCAACCGGTCGGCGATCCATTCACCGGGCACGAAGATCGCGTCAATAGCGTGGCCTTCAGTCCCGACGGCAGACATATTGTTTCGGGAAGCAATGATACAACGTTGCGTCTGTGGAACAGAGAAACCGGACAGCAGATGGGAAAACCCATGCACGGACACGAAAAACGCATTAATAGCGTTTCCTTTAATCTGGATGGCACACGCATTGTATCCGGCAGCGATGATATGACTCTGCGCATCTGGCCGGCTGAAAACAACTGGGTGAAACAGCTGTGCGACAAGTTGACGCGCAACATGAGTCATGAGGAATGGAATGCGTGGATCTCTTCGAATATTGAATATAAAAAACAATGTCCGGACCTGCCGATTCCTCCCTGACAATCAGGCCCAGTTTTTGAAGATTTGTTCGCCTTGATGCACCACCAGCTGACTAAATGGAATAGCCCATTGCTGTCGGGTACAGACATCGACCGCAAACCGCTGCAAGTCGCGCTTGATTGCGTTGTAATCACCCGCTGCACCACCATCAAATGTCGCTATGATCTTGAAATCGAGTGACGATGTATTTGCCAGTTCAAAGTAAACCGAGAGTTTTTTTAGCGCGTGGCCGTAGGATTCCTGCAACAACCTCTGACGAATACCGTCCTCTAGAATTCCTGGAATGGATGTAGTGCATTGTGACTGGTGTTTGTAATCAATGCCAATGACACTGGTAATTAAAAAGCCTTGCGACAGGTTCTTTGGGCTGGCGCACATAAAATCCGATATGGTATACGTCTGCGGCATAGAGCCGTCACTGAGCGATAATTGTACATGCTCAAGGGTGATGCACTTGACCCAGCCGTAGCGGTCATCTGAAAGTATTACATAATCCCCTTCCTGGCAAGGAAACCAGGGCTCATTTTCCAGGTATGGCCGGGAAACATAGCTGGACAATTCAGACACGGGCAATCTTAGTTCCAAATCGGGTAAAGCAGGATTGGTCAGCTTTGTATAAACACTAAGGCGGTCTATTTTCATCGGAATACCGTTATAGTTGATACATTCACCCTCCCTGACCGCGCCGGTATTCATTAACAGTTTCAGTTCTTCGATATAGCGTGGGATGGAATTCTTGAGCACCCAGATAATACTGATCAATAGCAACACGGCAATTGCGAGTAGTATCTGATCGTCCCGAACACTCAAAACATAGAATGCAGCAGCAATTGCCAGCATGACTGTCAGGCTGTGATAAACAAGCGAGATCAAACGCTGATAATAAGACCAATGCGTGCTCTTCTGAAAGCCGATCCAGACAACAGCTTTCCAGAGTAGTTGTAATGAAAATAAAACTGCTACAAAAGTAACAATCATCATCATCAGCGTAGTGCCGCGTCCGACAATAAAGTGCTCAATATGTTCGGTCAAAGAGACTTCCCTGGCCGTTTGCGACTTGATCTTCTCATTGAACTGCAACTGTGCGACTTCCAGCAAATGGTTGCTTTCCTGCAATTCACTGCGCCATTTTTTTTCAATCTTTGCGAATTCAATCAACGTATCGGGTTCTAATGCCGCTTTATCGAATTTTGCGAAATGATTCAGTACTTCTACGATTTCCTGCGTTTTAGTCTGATATCGCGTAATCTTTTTTTTCAGATTATCCAGTTTACGCCTGTTCTCGGTCATCTGGCGCAACTCACTCAGAATCGGCTGGACAATTTCGAGCAAATCCTTTTGCCAGTCAAACTGTTTTTCTTCTTCCGGCTCCTCACTGGCCAACTCCTGTCCCGCGGTTAGAATGAGTTCAAATGACGTCTTCTGATCTTCTATGGTCCGGCTAATTTCGTCAATTTCTGATTGAATTTTATTTTTCTCCTGTTCGGATTTTGTCTTTTTCAACATGCCCAACCGTTCTTCGATTTCTTTTTTTTGCGATTGTATACTGTCGACAATATCGTTCAGCTTGCCAACGGGCAATGCTGTCAGCGCGTTCAGATTGTTTTGCGATGCAGTTTCAGCAGCTGTATTGGCTGCGACAGCATGACTATAACTCGCGAACACCCAGATCAGCATGATCTGGCCGATTATCCATAAATGATGCGTTGTTTGTTTTTTCATTTTCCCAAATCTAAGAAACTGTAGTCTGTCGTTCCGCCAGGAAAAACTGCTCAACATCGGCCAGTTGCCGGGTGCGCCGCATCGGCGGCAGGCTTTGCCAGATTTTTCGGCCATACGACTTTGTTGTCAACCGCGGATCACAAATCATCAGTACACCACGATCCGTTTCGTCCCGAATTAAACGGCCCGCGCCTTGCTTCAAACTGATCACGGCATGCGGCAATTGATATTCCATAAATGCATTGCCACCTTCTCGGTTTATTTTTTCGATGCGTGCGGACAATACAGGATCATCCGGCGGTGCAAACGGCAGCTTGTCGATAATTACCAGCGACAGTGCTTCACCGCGCACATCGATTCCTTCCCAGAAAGAATGACTGCCGATTAAAACCGCATTCTCGAGCTGACGAAAACGTTTCAGGAGCATGGAACGGGATCCATCGCCCTGCAGTAAAAGCGGATAATCAATCAGTTCGGATTCAAATGCAGCTGTTATCTGGTCATGGATCTGCTGCATGGAGCGCAAACTGGTGCATAAGAAAAACGCACGCCCTCTGCTGGCTTTCAGCACAGGCAGCGCTGCCTTGACGACATGCCCGATATAGTCCCGATGGCTGGGTTCGGGCAAGCCGGTCGGCACATAAAGCAATGCCTGTTCTTGAAAATTAAATGGACTGTCCCAACTGACAGACTGCGCTGTCACTAACCCCATTTCCCCCAGATAATGGTCAAACTGTTTTTTTACCGATAATGTAGCCGAAGTAAAAATCCAGGCCCGCGGTGTTGCACTCAACTGTCTGTTAAAAATTTCCGCAATCGATAGCGGCGTCGCGTTAAGCTGCAAGACTTTACTGTACACCTCAACCCAGCGCACAAAACCTTCCGTGTCGGCATCGTCCCGCCAGCGTTGGATCAGATTACTGTGATCATTCGCGCGGCGCCAGCAATTTTCCAGCCCTTCCGAACGCGTTGCCTGTTCCTCGAGAATAGCGTTTAATTCAGCTAGCTTTACCAATAATTCATCCAGTGCACGATGAAATGCGTTATTTTTGGTCAGCACGGACAATGAAAAACGCATATTCTCTTCGGTAATTGTCAGACGCAAATCCCTGGCGGCTTTTTCCATTGCGCCAATCGCGTCCGGCAAAGCCACACAGTCTTTAGCCGCTTGAATCGCTTCCATCTTACTGTCACGCGCCAGATCGAGCAACTGACCGGTGCTGACCGATTCACCGAAGAAAAGGCTTGCGGTTTGCGGCAACTGGTGCGCTTCGTCAAAAATCACTGTATTACACGCAGGCAGCAGTTCAGTTAGTCCCTCGTCGCGCAACATGACATCGGCGAAAAACAAATGATGATTCACCACCACGACATCTGCAGCCAATGCTTTTTTGCGCGCTTCCATCAAAAAACAGCGTTTATAATCCGGGCATTCCGAACCCAAACAATTTTCCCGCGTAGCAGTCACATGGTGCCACACCGCTGCATTTTCCGGCACCGTGTTCAGGCCGCTTTTATCGCCGTCCTTGCTGCTCATCGCATGACGCTCAATCAATTGCAAATATTTGATTTCGTCGCGATTGACAAAACTCAGGTGATTATCTTGCAGGCTCCGTTCCAGGTGATAATGGCAGATATAGTTTGCACGCCCTTTCAACAGCGCCACAGTTACCGGCACATTCAACGCCGACCGCACGTTTGGAATATCCCGATTGAACAGCTGATCCTGCAACGTTTTGGTACCAGTGGATATAATCACCTTGCCGCCTGCCAGCAAGGCAGGCACCAGATAGGCAAATGTTTTCCCCGTACCCGTCCCTGCTTCGGCAACCAGAATGCCGTTTTTATCTATGCTTTCTGCAATCGCCTTCGCCATTTCCAGCTGTGACATCCGCTCCCGGTAACCCGATATATGTTTGGACAACAGACCGTCTGGCGCAAAAACCGATTTGAGATCGAACATGAAGAAAAAAATTATTTACGCGTGACTATTACGCATCAAAAAAACAAGAAACAAGGATATCACAGTATCACAGCAACTTTTAAGACAGTACTTCTTCGACATTAAACTATATTAGCTGAAGAAACAACGAGTGCTTCTGTCCATTTAATAGCGCCAAGTTCAGTAAGTTTGTCAACGCACACAACACGGTCTGCACTTTTCGAAGACAGCAAATTTAGTCCGCTGCCGAGGTTAATCCAGCACGTTGTCTTGTAACTCACAACGCGCAATTAATGTTATCATTCATAATCAACAGTCTGGTTTAGAAATCAGTCGAGGACATCTCAAAACAAATAATAAAGAACCACGAATCAGAACGCCTCACACATAATGACCACCCGGAATAGCAATTGCGTTTTTAGCAATACAGGTAGCTTGTTGGATTAGCAAGCAGCACTCACCTTATCACACGCTGAAAAACAAGCATGAAAAACCACAAAAACTGCGCTTTCCGATTAATTTTCTCCCTGATTACAAGCTGTTGTATTTCGTCAGGATTACTGGCGGAAGATAAAGTCATTAAGCCACGCTTAAAACCCGAAACAACCAATCCAGCGTACCTGACCAAAAACAGCAGCACGACACACCCGAAATCTCTGACGATTAAAGCGGATCGTGTTGAAGGAATTTATGAACAGGAAATGGAAGCAATCGGTCATGCACAGCTCTGCTACGGCGATAATACATTGACAGCAGAGCGCATGAAGTATTTTCCACAGACCAATGAAACTGAAGTAACTGGCAATATCCGTTTTGACAGGAAAAACGATATTATTCAGGGTGATTATCTAAAACTGAATCTGGATACCGAAAAGGGTTTTCTCTCCGAACCTCGCTACACCATGAAAGACGGCGATGGTCGTGGCATGGGCGAGAAACTGTTATTTGAAGGAAAGAATAACTATCGGTTAAAGAAAGGCAGCTACACCACCTGTCCCGTTGAGCAAGAAGACTGGTATATCCAGGCCAGTGACCTCAAAATCAACAGCGAAACAGAAACAGGCGTTGCACGTAATGTCAGTGTCATATTCAAGGACATACCCATTCTGTACACACCCTGGCTGGATTTTTCCTACAGCGGAAAGCGAAAAACCGGATTCCTGGCGCCGGTCGTCGGACACACCGCGCGCAGTGGCGCCGATTTGGCGGCGCCGTTTTATATAAATATCGCGCCCAATATGGATGCAACCATCGCGCCGCGCGTTATGTCGAAACGCGGTTTCATGCTCAGCAATGAAATGCGTTATATCGGCCGTGGTGTGCGCGGCCAGGCTCAAGCAGACGTGCTGCCCGATGATATTAACACCCATGATACACGCTACGGCGTTTCATTTCAGCACGCTCAGTATTTAGGGCAGGGCTGGCGGGGTCAGCTTGATTATAATCGCGTTTCCGACAATCGCTTTTTACGTGATCTGTCAAACAATCTGTCGCAAACCAGTCGCACAAACCTGTTGCAACAGGCAGGACTGTTTTATCACGGCGCGTTAGGTCATGACGGAACACTCAGTTTTTCGGCAATCGCACAGCGATTTCAAACTTTGCAGGATCCGTTTGCAACGATCAATACGAACCTGCTGACAATTTCACCGTACAAGCGCTTGCCGCAATTTACCATGAATGCGATCAAACGTAATGTTGCAGGACTGGATTTCAACCTGAATGCCACCTGGACCAATTTCGCGCATCAGGATCCGACCCGTGTTGATGGCAAACGCCTGACATTCTTTCCTACGGTCAGCCTCCCGTTACGTAACTCGTATGGTTTTATTACGCCAAAATTTGGTCTGCACTACACAAATTATGCATTGAATTCAGCTGTCAGCGACAAAGGCAACAATACGGACAGGTTGATACCCATTGTCAGCCTGGACAGTGGCGTTATATTCGACCGCAATATGACGATTGGCGGGAATAACTATATACAGACATTGGAGCCGCGCGCATTTTATGTCTACGCACCATTTAAAGAACAAAGTTTTCTGCCAAATTTTGATTCTGCAGAGTCGGACTTCAGTTTTGCACAAATGTTGACAGAAAACCGTTTTAGCGGTCAAGACCGTATCAACGATGCCAATCAAATCACCTTGGCATTGACTTCGCGCTTACTGGAGCCAGCCACCGGTATTGAGCGTTTAAGGGCTGCTGTCGGCCAGCAGTTCCGTTTTTCGGAACGCAAGGTTATTCTGGATTCATCACAGATCACCAGTCGCAGGGCCGATTTCATTGCAGCGCTGGCCGGCCGTTTGACCCGTGAAATCAGTACCGATGTCAACATTCAACTCGATCAACAGTCGCTGCGCACCGAAAAAATCCGCGCCGGCATAAGTTATCAACCGGAACTCGGCAAAGTCATTAATCTGGGTTACCGTTATACGCGCGATGTGCGGGAAAGCATAGACATCCCGGTTAATCAGCTCAATACAGCGATCAAACAAGTTGACACGTCCATTCAGTGGCCGTTTTTTTCAAACTGGCATACGGTCGCACGCGTAAATTATTCATTGCGGGATGATCGATTGCTGGCGGGTTTGGCCGGATTTGAGTATATTGCTTGTTGCTATAAATTTCGGGTCGTCGTACAAAAACTGACAACGGCAACAAATAGAACAACAACGGCGGTTTTTGTCCAGCTTGAATTGAACGGATTGATGAATATTGGTTCAAATCCATTACGTGTATTGCAACAAAGCATCCCAGGCTATACCAGTATTTACTAAATCAAGCCCACTGCGTTTTTTATGAAAAAATCCTGATGAATTCAAATACTTTTATGGCAAAATTAATAACCATCACGCTATTTGCTGGTTTGTTTTTATTTTCAGCATGTCTTTTCGCAGAACCCGATGAAACGCCATTTGATACTGATATTCCACTAATCGTGAATGACCCGGACGATCAGGAATCGCCCTCAGAGTTACCGGATCAGATGCAACGATTTGACCAGGGCAGAATCGTTCTCGATCAAATTGCAGCCATTGTCAATGAGGAAGTGATCACCCAATTGGAACTGGATAATGCAGTCATTACTGCAAACCGGAATCTGATCCAGCAAGGTATCGAACCACCTGAACTCGACTCAATGCAAACTCAAGTTCTGGAAACACTCGTAATCAAATCGATACAGTTACAACATGCCAAGGAAATTGGCATGTCTGTCAGCGATAGCGAACTTGACGAAACAATTCATCGTATTGCTGATGAAAACAAGCTCTCGATGCAGGAATTTTATTCAACACTAGAAGAAGACGGCGTCAGTTTTAATAGATTCCGTCAGGAAATACGCGACGAAATCATTATGGCGCGATTAAAAGAGCGGCAAATCAACAGTCAGGTCAATGTAACGGAAGGTGAAATCGATAATTTCCTGCGAACGCAGGAAACATCCGCAATTGGAAACGATGAATTTTTGCTCGCGCATATTCTGATTTCGGTTACGGAACATATGGATAACATACAAATCCATGAAAAAAGTCAACGCGCAGAACAAGCGCTGAAAAAACTGAATGACGGCAACGATTTTGCACAAGTTGCGGCCGAATTCTCTGATGCGCCGGATGCCATGAGTGGCGGAATCCTCGATTGGCGTCCGATTACGCAAATGGGTCCCACTTTTGGTCAGTTGCTTTCGCCACTTGAAATTGGTGAAACCACACCTGTCGTGCAAAGCCCAAACGGGTTTCATATCTTTAAATTACTCGACCGGCGCGCACAGGAAAACAGGGCTGTCTTTATTGACAAAACCCATGCACGTCACATTCTCATCAAAGTCAATGAGCTGACTTCAGAAAGCGATGCAAGAGAAGAGATTATCCAGCTTAAAAAACGTATTGATAACGGTGACAATTTTGCAGAACTTGCCAAGCTCTATTCTGAGGATGGCAGTGCTTCTTCAGGTGGCGACCTTGGGTGGCTTTCACCCGGCAATACCGTTCCACCCTTTGAGCAAGCGATGAATAAACTATTACCCGGACAAATCAGCGACCCGGTGCAAACCCAGTTTGGCTGGCATTTAATACAAGTGCTGGAGCGCCGCACTCAGGATGTTAGCGACGAAAGCCAACGTGAAAGCGCACGTCAGGCTATTCGCACAAGAAAAGCGGAAGTTGTTGTACAAGAAATGATACGCCAACTTCGTGATCAGGCTTATGTCGAATATCGGGCTGATGATATTGAATGACCGTTGAGTATCTTCCGACGCTCGCATTGACGGCAGGTGAGCCGGCAGGAATTGGCCCGGACATCTGTCTGCAAATTGCGCAGCATACCTTACCCTGCAAGCTTGTAGTTATTGCCGACAAGACATTGCTCAAAACACGTGTGCAACAGTTGCAGATCCCCGTCAAGCTGATGGATGTCGACAAACAGGCGCCGGGTCATCACCAAGCCGGTTATTTATATGTAGCACACCAACCCATTGCCGAGAAAGCCATCCCAGGCGTATTAAATTCAGCCAATGCCGTATATGTGCTGGCTACATTACGGAATGCCGTTGAGGGCTGTCGTCAAAATCGGTATGACGCAATGGTTACCGCACCCATCCATAAAGGCGTGATTAACGATGCGGGAATAGCATTTACCGGACATACCGAATTTCTGGCCGAGCTGACTGCCAGCCAAACTGTCATGATGCTTGTCGGTGGCGGCATGCGCGTAGCCCTTGCCACCACCCACTTGCCGCTTAAAGATGTGCCTGCAGCGATTTCACCGCAAAATCTGGAAAGCAAGCTCCGCATTATTCAACACGACCTAATCGACCGGTTTGCGTTAACCCATCCCCGTATTGCTGTTGCCGGCCTGAATCCACATGCCGGGGAATCAGGACATCTGGGTCGCGAGGAAATTGACATCATTACTCCCGTGCTGGAGAAACTGCTTCACGAAGGTTTCCAACTCGATGGTCCACTCCCAGCAGACACCCTGTTTAACCCATCCCGGTTAAAATCTTTTGACTGTATTTTTACCATGTACCATGATCAAGGCTTGCCTGTATTAAAACATGCAAGTTTTGGTGCTGGCGTCAATGTGACTCTGGGTTTGCCAATTATTCGCACTTCCGTGGATCACGGCACGGCACTGGATCTGGCTGGTACCGGCGGCGCAGATTCCGGCAGTCTGCTCACGGCGATTGAATTGGCGATTGAATTGGCAAAAAATACGAAAAACAAGACAAATCTTAAATTACCCGCTTCATAACGTCACATGGCACACAAAGCCCGCAAACGTTTTGGACAAAATTTCCTGGTTGACCGGCAAATCATTGCTGAAATCATTAACATCATCAACCCTTATCCAGAAGACCACATTATCGAAATCGGCCCTGGCCTTGGCGCTTTAACCCGGCCCTTGTTAAAAACGCTTGACCATCTCACTGTAATCGAGCTGGATCGGGATATTGTCGAAAAATTGAAAAAAGAATTTCCACAGGACAAACTGACCATTCATTCTGCCGACGCATTGCGATTTGATTTTTCCACCCTTGGGAATGACCTGCGAATTATTGGCAACCTGCCCTATAATATATCAACCCCCCTGCTCTTTCATCTCAGCCAGTTCTCCGCATCTATTCTTGACATGCAATTCATGTTGCAAAAAGAGGTTGTTGAGCGCCTTGTAGCCAAACCATCTACATCTGACTACGGACGCTTATCGGTCATGTTGCAATACCGCTTTGAAATGGAACAGGTGCTTTCAGTTTCAGCCAATGCCTTCCATCCCGTACCCAAAGTTGAATCCGCAATCGTACATCTGCGACCGATCAAAAACAAAATACCTGTAGTGACCAACGAAGTATTGTTCGCTCAAATTGTTACCACGGCATTTTCCCAACGGCGCAAAACATTACGAAACACCTTGTCACGCTATCTCACAAACGACGATTTTGTGCGTCTGGCACTTGACCCGGGCTTGCGCGCAGAAAATATAACAGTAGCTCAGTATATTCATATTGCCAATGACCTTGCTGCCAGAATGCACAGCAATTAGCCAAAAAATACTTTTATTGTTCTGCAATATAAAGCAGTAAATCGGCCATCGTTGCGGCGTTGGGTCAACGGATGAACCGGTATCGTCAGCCCCTTATCTGCCAGCCCACAGTCCAGTCAACCAGGTGGTAAAAATTCCACAGGCAGTTATTCCGGGTACCGGCAATATTTAAAAAGTGCAGCGCTATAATAACTGAGGGTATCATTGCGTTCCGATTTTAGTTACAGTCTTACTCTATGACTTTTACGTTGCACTCATACAGGACACTTATCATGGCGTATACGGAATATAAAATATTACACATTACCGAAGGCGGACTTGGGACTATTTTCCTGGGCGCTTCTGGATTGCCCCTCAAAAAACTGGAATCAATTTTAAATAAAGAAGCCGCCGATGGCTGGCAACTGGTTTTTCAATTGGTTGAACAAAAGCGTTTTTTATTGTTCTGGAAACGCGAAGCAGTGATCATCACACTTGGCCGCTAGGTCAAACTCAAGGACGGCTTCAATGATTTCCCAGGAAGAAGTGCTTAATGAGGAAGAACACATACGCAAATTAGTCCGGGCGTTACCGGACGACAAACGTTACGTATTTTACAAGGAAACAGAAAAACAACTTAAAGACCCGGATACTTATGCAACATTAAATTATATCTTCATTGCAGGCCTGCACCATTTTTATCTGGGGAAATGGATGCGCGGTTTATTCAATATTTCCGTTTTCCTGATTGGCGCGATCATGTTGTTTACGCCACTTGCTATTATTGGGTTGTTATTGATTATTGCGATCAGCGTTATCGAACTTTATGCACTCTTTAAATCACAAATCATTGTTCATGCGTATAATAATGCAGTCATGAAACGGATATACAGTGAAATCATCAAAGAACAAGGTAAGCGCCAGAACCTTTCCTGACTGCAACGACTGGAATCGGTGTAGCGAAAATTTTGTCCACTTATGATGTAAATCCGCTACTTGCCCAGAAACCCCCTCCAAGAAATAATAGTGTCAGGAAACTTTACACTATTTACAAACTTGCCACTTCATAAAATTCAAACTGTTTATTATTCATAGTATTAACAGCATGGCATGTAACTTGCTTGTTTATTCTAATAACTATCAATAATGACTGCCTTGGCGAGATCATTGCATAATCAACGCATGGTGCTTTAATAATTATTATAGCGTTTATACAACGCATCTATCATTTCTAAGACAATCAAGCGCGATAACAAAAGTCTCTGCTTAACAAATACTTTAGAAAAATCAATAAAAAGATAGGTTATGACAGGCGCGTAGTCATGCGATCTTAATATATGGAGAGAATAAATGTCAGCGGGACCAGAATTGCGCTCATATGGGAGCAATCTACAACAAGCCAATAATAATGTACATGATATCCGTGTGCTCATCGAAGATATCGACGACAAAATTGACAAGGTAGAAATGGCCATTGACGCCGTCGATGCCATTGAACGCAAAGCCGATGAATTCAGCAACACCATTAGCAAACAAAAACTTGTACTCAAATTAATGGATAAAGCCGGCCCGTTAAAGGTACTGGCCAAGGTAGCAGACAAGGTACTCGATGCTGTTCAGAATGTAACCAACAAAGTCAGGGACAAGGCCAAACAGCTGGCCAAAAAGATTGACGACAGCAAGCTTGAAGAAAAACTGGATGCAGCACAGGAAAAACTCGATTCTTTCGATGAAAAACTGGCAGTCACCGAACAGGCGCTGATCAAAAACACGGTTGCAGTCAGCCAGCTGATTTCTGCATTGGATAAAATCGATGAATTTGATCCGAACGGAGACCCTGCAGCACCCGCGGCGGCAGGTGCTGATGCACTGGTAACTCCCCCGAATGCAGCGATATCCGCAATCAACGAAACTTTCGCCGAAGTTAAGGAAAAAGCACAAATACTCGATGGCGCAGTACCGAGCGCAACTTTCTTGCCGGTACTGAGTGTCAGACTCGCATTTGACGGCATCTCTTCCTCACTCAGCTTTCTGCGCGGCCCGCTCAACGCCGTTTCCAAAGTACTTAAACCGATCGAAGGGATACTGGATGCGGTTGGATTTATCTTCAAGGTAACTGTAGGTCCGGTAATTGATTACATTATGGATACACTCGGTATCAACCGAGTGATCAATACTGTCTCAGACAAGATAAACAAGCTGTTACCCAACCCTGGAATTTTTGACACTATTCTGGATGATTTCGATACCGCATTCCTTGAAATTGATCCGCTTGGGCAGTTTGAAGACCATCTCGGCATTTCCAGTTGGCTTGACAGTCTGACCCGGGAGGTTGTAGAACCGGTTGGAAATTCACAAACCGGCCCTATCGGAATCGGCACGCCACTAAACGACCCATTAACCGGCACCGGCGACCATAATCTGCTGTTTGGCGGCGAAGGCGATGACACCTTAATCGGTGAAGGCGGTATTGATATCCTGATCGGCAGTTCAGGAAACGATTTTCTGGATGGTGGCGACGGCACCGACATCGCCATATTCCGCGGAAATTTTCTTGAATACGGTTATTCTCAATCGGGAGATGGGGCATCCATAACCTTCAATCATCTATACCCATCCAGCACAAGTACAGTAGATGGCGTTGATGAAACCAGAAATATCGATTTGTTTGTTTTTTCTGATATCGGCCTTACGCCATCGCTATTACTCAATAGCGTATTTAGAGCACTCCTCGGTCAAAGTGTATTGGATGGAACAGAAGACAGAGACTTTCTTTTTGGCGGCTCAACCGCCATTACAATTAACGCATTCGGTGGCAATGACATGCTTGTCGGCAGCCCCGCTGCCGATTTCCTAAACGGCGGCTCAGGTGATGATATACTCGTTTTCAGCGGCGGTGAAGATGTTTTCTCTGGAGGCGCAGGAAATGATACCTGGCGTTTTCCTGTCAATAACGATAGCGGCAATCCAACAATTGATGCCGATCTGGAACGCGGCACGATCTTTGCCGGTTCCGACAACACCTCAACCCTAAATTCTATCGAAAACGTCGTTGTCGAGGATAACCGCCAAACATTTCAATTTGGCGACAGTACGGGTAACCGCTTGGTTGCTTCCGCCGACCGCGATGTTCTGGATGGCCGGAGCGGCAACGATTTACTTGATGGCGGACCCAGTGAGGACATACTGATTGGTGGCCCCGGAAGCGACGTATTATATGGCGGAGACGGCAATGACACACTGGTTTCCGGGGAGCGTACAGTAGCCGGAACAACCAATTTTTATGATGGCGGCGAAGGCAACTTTGATGCGTTAACTTACGCATCCGACCTATTTGATGTTTTGCAACGTGAATACATCAATGACGGAATAAGATCCAAAGCGCGTTCACAAGAGGCGTCCGGTCCGGTTCAAATTTTTGCCGAAACAGGACGGATTGAACGCATGTCCGCTGACGGCAGCACCGTCATCGCAACCGACACCGCCGTTAATATTGAACGTTTTGTCGGCTCGGATTTTAATGATACATTGTATGGCGGGCCTGGCACTTATGTTGAAATTGACGGCGGCAATGGTAACGATACGCTGTACGGCCAGCTTGCCGGGCGGTTTGTCGGCGGCGGTAATGGCGATGATATTGTTTATGCCGGCACAGGCGGCGCCAATTACGACGGCGGCGGCGGGTTTGACACACTTTATTTAACAGAAACACCTGATGTTCGCTGGCTGGTGCGGCTGGATGGTTCTATCGGATCCACACTGCGGGCATTCAATGCGCTGGAAGGCAATGAATTGGCTACACCAGACGGCAGCCTTCAAAACGAATCCGGTCCATCTGTTATTGCCTCGGGTAACGTATCGAATTTCGACGTTTATTTTGCGGGCGATCAGGATGATCACTTCGAGTTACGTGACCGGGGAGAAATTACGGTTCACGGCGCAGGCGGCAATGATTTCATTCGAGGCAACAGTGGCGGCGATAACAATCCTTCATTTAATCTTTTTGGCGAACTGGGGGATGACACCATTATCATCAAGGAAGATGGCCTAGCCGACGGCGGAGAAGGTGACGATCGCATTGAAATTGATTCTGGTTCCAGCCATCTGGTGCAAGCACTGGGCGGTCAAGGCAATGACATTTTCATTATCCGCAGTGGAGAAGTCAGAATTGACGGGGGTGAAGACAAAGACACGCTATCTGCCAATCAGAACAGCATTTTCGCGGGATTAAACGTGGATCTGTTAGCCGGTACTGTCAACACTTCCGACGGCAGCAACTGGTTCTTCGGCACAGTAACCAATGTTGAGGAACTCATTGGATCGGATGAGCATTCCGATTTCTTGCGCGGCAGCAATGCCGGAGAACGTTTTATCGGTGGCGGTGGCGACGACACCATCGAAGGACGCGATGGCCAGGATGCGCTATATGGGGGTGCAGGAAACGATAGTTTGTTCGGTGATACCGGCGACGATCTATTGCATGGCGGCGCGGGTAATGATGTCATAAACGGCGGCGGCGGTATCGACACGGCCACCTGGGCTTTTGCCACGCCAGGTGCAAACCAGGGCGAAGTCGAAAACACCAGTTTCGGTCATCTTGAAGTTGATCTGATCAATGGCAGCGCCCTTCTCAGATTATTTTCTGGCGGCCAGGAAAATGATGCGCTTGTCGACATTGAAAACATTATTGGCGGAGACGGAAACGACATAATACGCGGCAATGATCTCGATAACATGCTTTCCGGTGGGGCGGGCGATGATTTGCTCGAGGGGCGCGGCGGCAACGATGTACTGGTACTCGATGGTAACGATCGCGCCATAGGCGATACCGGTGACGATCAATTTGTAATTGGCCTGGGCAACATGATAATTGACGGTGGAGAAGGTACTGACACGCTCGATTTCGGCGCTTTGGGCGGCACCGTGCGGATTGACACCGTTGCAGGCACTTATGTTGCCGAACTTGAATTTGATCAGCCTGTCTGGAAGAACGATTCTGGTTCAGAACCCCGTAATTCAGGCGGTATACTGCTTACCCCGCTGGAAGTCCTGGAAGCGGACGCAACCTTCGCCAATTCCACCAATGATCTCGCACTGTTTTCAGTCGTGGAAGATAATGCAGGCACAGAAACCGATCTGGAAATTGAATTTATTACCGAAACAGAATCGGTAAGCGGCACATTTACCAGTATCGAGCTGTTTGTCGCGGGTGCTGCGAAACTGATTGGCTCATCGGCCGATGATCATTTTGGTGGAGATGACGGCGTCAACGTATTTGAAGGATTACAGGGCAACGATCTTTTTGACGGCGCGGGCGGATCGGATACCGCTATATTTTCCAATCCAATCGATGACTACACTATTACACGCACCAGCAATGGTTTCGAAGTGATAGACACAGCCGGTGATGATGGTCAGGATACATTAATCAGCATCGAGCGCCTGAAATTCTCTGATATCGGTATCGCATATGATCTCGACACCAGCGCCGGGCAGGTTGCTAAACTTTTAGGCGCCACTTTCGGACGCAAGCATGTTCTCAACCCGAAATTTGTCGGTATTGGCCTGGAGCTTCTGGACGACGGTATGACTTACGAGGAGTTGGCAGAATTAGCAATTAAATTTGCCGGTGGAAACACCCCTCAAAAAGTTGTAACACAATTGTGGACCAACGTTATTGGGTCGCCACCAACAACACAACAGGCGCGGCCTTTTGTCGACCTGCTGAACAACAACGACGTAACCACAGGTGAACTCGTGGTTTTTGCCGCCGAAACCAATCTGAATGCGACTAACATCAATCTTGTCGGCTTGTCAAATACAGGTATTGAATTTATCTAAACAGGACTTAAAACAAAAATCAGCAGGGTTGTAATGGCTGCGATAAACAGTGTTTGCAACCCTGACCATAACCAGAAATGTCCGTTAACGCGACCAAGAAACACGCCCAATAAGAATATAAGCAGGAATGCAACCATCGTTGCCATCTCTAGCGGGTGGGAAACAAGTTGCGGTTGCCAGTGCGCCAAGGCCAATGGCAAGATGATGAATAACGCAATCAAGAATGGCGCCAGACCATTAATAAAAGCGATGAGTAACGGCATTAATCGGGTTGCATGACCGTATGCCGATTCACCAAGATCCGCTATCATGGCCTTTTCAAGCCGTTTCAGTTCGCGTTTTTTTTCCGCTGCTTCGCTGATATAAGCGCTGGTCATGCCGCTCATGCCCAACGCGATTGCAGCACCGAGACATACGCTGATCACAACAGGCAATACAACCTGACCGCTCACATAAAACCCGATCAACAAGCCCAACATGGTCAACGCACCGTCAAATCCATTGACTACAAAATAGCGCCGCGCAATATGATGCGATCGTGTAATGCGTGTCAACAGCAGAAGTTGCCTGACAAAACTCATAAGGGCACCTCTAAAAATCCATCCTTCGTTACAATACTTCGTTGTTTACAAAAAATGTTTCCTTACATATCAATCATATGCTGCGTCAAAATTTTTTGCTATCAACAAAAACTGGCCTAGTCTTGTTTAGAATTATGAATTTTTAGAGACGCCCATAAACAGGTCACCATGAAATTGAAGGGGTGCCACATTCAACCTTTAACCTGCACCGCTGCCATGCATCAGAATACAACCAGTCTTTCGCAGAAAAACGGCGCGCTTATATTTAACAGGCCGTTAATGCAATTTGTGCAACTGTTCGCTCAGACTATCAAGCTTCGCACTAAAACCTGCCAGCCGGTCTTTTTCCTGCGCCACAACTGCGGCCGGCGCACGTTCGACAAAGCTCGGATTGGACAACTTGGCCTCAGCCTTTGTTTTTTCTGCTGCGACACGGTCCATTTCTTTTGTCAGGCGCTCGCGCTCAGCTTCAACATCGATTTCAATTTTCAACATCAGTCTGTAGTCGCCGACAATGGAAACCGGTGCATCGGCATCCGGTAATTCATCCTGAATCTCAATCTCCGACAACCTGGCCAAAGCCATCAGATAAGGTGTATACAGGGTTAGTGTTTGCGCATCACCAGCGGCCAGCAATGGTACTTTTTGCGCCGGCGACAAATTCATTTCACCGCGAAGCGTACGGCAGGCATTCACCATGTCCTTAAGCAACTGAACCTTCTCAATCGAATCCGGATCAATTTTTGTTGAATCGGCAACAGGATAAGGCTGGCACATAATGCTTTCTCCGCTTCTTCCTGCAAGCGGCGCGACTTTCTGCCAGAGCTCTTCAGTGATAAAAGGAACAATCGGGTGCGCCAAACGCAACATCGCTTCAAGCACCTGCACAAGTGTTTGCCGTGTGGCGCGTTGTTCGGACGTGTTGCTGCTGTTTAGCTGCACCTTCGCCAGTTCAACGTACCAGTCGCAGTATTCGTCCCATACCAATTCATAAATTTCCCTTGCCGCCAAATCAAAGCGATAATTTGTAAAGGATTTCTCGATTACGCTTTCAGCCAGCTGCAAACGGCTGATCATCCAGCGGTCTGCATCTGAATAATCATATTGCTTACCCGCATCCAGCCCAGTATCCTGTCCTTCGCAATTCATCAGCACATAACGCGATGCATTCCATAATTTGTTGCAAAAATTACGATAGCCTTCGCAGCGTTGCAAATCGAATTTGATGTCCCGTCCATGGGAAGCCAGACTGGCAAAGGTAAATCGTAATGCATCCGTACCAAAAGCAGGAATACCACTGGCAAAATGTTTGCGGGTATTTTTTGCGATGGATTCCGCCTGCTTTGGATTCATGAGTCCTGTAGTTCGCTTGGCAACCAGGTCATCCAATGAAATGCCGTCAATCAAATCCAGCGGATCGAGCACATTGCCTTTGGACTTGCTCATCTTCTGACCTTCGGCATCACGGATCAGGCCGGTAATATATACTTCCCTGAACGGTACTTTTCCCGTGAAATGCAGCGACATCATCACCATGCGCGCCACCCAGAAGAAAATGATATCAAAGCCCGTAATCAAAACCGAAGTCGGTAGAAACGTATTTAATTCCCGGGTATCATCAGGCCAGCCCAACGTTGAAAAAGGCCATAAAGCGGATGAAAACCAGGTATCGAGCACATCTTCATCCTGTTTAAGATCAGTTTTCCCGGAAAGCTGCTGCGCTTCTTCCAAACTATGCGCAACAGTAATATTGCCGTCTTCATCGTACCAGGCAGGTATTCGATGCCCCCACCACAACTGACGCGAAATACACCAATCCTGGATATTTTCCAGCCACTGATTGTAAACATGCGCCCAGTTATCCGGAGTAAACTTGACCCCACCATTTGCCACCACTTCCAGTCCGCGTTTTGCCATGCCTTCCATCGACACATACCACTGATCGGTCAACATGGGTTCGATGATTGTATTGGTGCGATCACCTCTCGGGGCCATCAGTTTGTGCGGTTTGGTTTCAGTCAGGTAACCCTGTGTTTCAAGATCGGCGATAATTTTTTTTCTGGCTTCAAAACGATCCATACCCTGATATTTTGTCGGCGCAAGATCGTTAATTTTTCCATCCAGCGTAAAAATATTGATGGGCACCAGTTGATGACGCTGCCCCATCTGATAATCGTTGAAATCATGCGCAGGTGTAATTTTGACACAACCGGTGCCAAATTCAGGGTCAACATAGCTGTCTGCAATAACCGGAATGCTGCGTTCACATAACGGCAAACGGACATGCCGCCCGATTAAATGCTGATAGCGCGTATCTTCCGGATGCACTGCAACCGCGACATCCCCGAGCATGGTTTCAGGCCGTGTGGTTGCTACGACAACTGCTTCATTTGCAGAGACTTCACCTTCCGCCAGTTCAAGCGGATAACGAATATGCCATAACGTACCATTTTCTTCTGTGGACACGACTTCCAGATCGGAAACGGCAGTCTGCAAGACAGGGTCCCAGTTAACCAGTCGTTTACCACGGTAAATCAACCCTTCACGGAACAGACGTACAAATACTTCAGTAACAGCACGGGATAACGCCGCATCCATGGTGAAACGTTCGCGTGTCCAATCACAGGAAGTCCCTAATCGCCGCATCTGGCGGGTTATGGTTGAACCGGATTCTTCCTTCCATTGCCAGACACGTTCGAGAAATGCTTCCCGGCCCAGATCGCGCCGATCTATGTTCTGTTGATCCAATTGACGTTCAACTACAATTTGAGTCGCGATTCCGGCATGATCAGTACCGGGTTGCCAGAGTGTATTATCGCCTTTCATGCGATGGTATCGAGTTAAAGCATCCATTAACGTGTGCTGAAAGGCATGCCCCATATGCAATGTTCCGGTCACATTCGGCGGTGGCAACATGATGCAATAGGCCGGGGTATTATCGGCATAGTCCGGTGTGAAGTAACCGGCCGACTCCCAAACTGAATACCATCGGTCTTCGATACACTTAGGATCAAAACTTTTTGCAAGTTCCATGAAAAAATTAGGTGTTTTGTTTTAGAAAAAAATAAAAGGCTTGTAATTATAATGGAATTTTTATTCCTGAGATTCCAGCAAAACCTTTTCCTGGACAACAATCCGGTTCTCCAGTGCATGCACCAGCGCCTGCCGATCTGCAGGATGCAAATCTATTTTGGCGTCAACCAACGCAGCATCCAGCAATAAACGCAACGGGGACAACTCATCAAATTGTGATTGCAGGTTCTTGGCGCGCAAAGACACACTTTCGGTCAAAACTGGTATTTTATCGACATCAGGCGCATCTGCAGTAGTAATAACTGAATGATTATAATGGTGATATTTATCGATTAAAAAATTAAATTTCTCTAGAATCTTCTCATTATCTTCATCCACATCTGTTTTAACAGCATCAATCATAGCGATCACTTTTGAACCATATGTTTTTAGGTATTATGCCAGTTTATGATGATGTAATTCATAACCGGTCTGCTGATAAAAACGGTAACGCTCACGGGCAGCTGATTTATCTTCAGCTGAGAAACCTGCAATTTCAATAACCCGCTTGAACTGTTCAAGTGCAGGCGGGCACTGGTCGTGCAAGTTGATCAATACATCGCAGTCACTTCCCGCTAACACTCGGGTACTTAAGATAATTGGTGTTGATTCGACCAATTTTTCATCATCAATACAGCAATGTGGCAAAAAACTGGTCGGCTGAAAAGTCCAGAGCAATATATCGAGTTTTTTCAGCACGCTTGTATCAGCTGAGAAAATCATCATCCGGGTGCCATGGCTCAATGCTTTGGCGCACAACCTGCACGCTACCTGTAGCTTGTCAGCAGCGCCTGAATAAAAATAGATCTCCGTCATCAACAGCAGCACTATCGCCCGTGTAACAATACTACTTGGATGAATTGGCTTGTGAAATCAGAAAACGGGACAATAGCGGCACAGGCCTGCCTGTGGATCCTTTCTCTTTACCGGACTTCCAGGCCGTGCCTGCGATATCCAAATGCGCCCAATGGTATTTTTGGGTAAATCTCGATAAAAAACAGGCCGCAGTAATCGTACCTGCGGCGCGGCCGCCGATATTTGCCATATCCGCAAAATTGCTCTTCAATAAATCCTGATATTCGTCCCATAAAGGTAATCGCCAAACACGATCCCCGGTTTCTTCACCTGCCTTGAGCAATTCCTGTGACAAGGCATCATTATTACTTATTAAACCCGTTGCAACATTTCCCAATGCAATAACACATGCTCCCGTAAGCGTGGCAATATCAATTACCGCTTTCGGTTCAAAACGCTCTGCATAGGTTAATGCGTCACATAGAATCAAGCGTCCCTCCGCATCGGTGTTCAACACTTCAATGGTCTGCCCGGACATGCTGGTAACCACATCACCCGGTTTGGTTGCGTTTCCACCCGGCATGTTTTCGGTTGCCGGCACAATGCCAACGACATTGATCGGCAAACTCATTTCAGCCACCGCCTTCAGCGTACCGAGCACACTTGCTGCGCCACTCATATCGTATTTCATCTCATCCATTTCGGCGGGTGGTTTCAATGAAATACCACCGGTATCGAAGGTAACGCCCTTGCCCACCAGCACAATTGGCTTTTCTTTCTTGCCCCTGCCATAATATTCCAAAACGATGAGTTTTGCCGGCTGATGGCTACCACGCGCAACAGCCAGTAATGCACCCATTCCTTGTTTTTCCATCGCTTTCATGTCCAAAACAGTGACTTTTAACTTGTATGTTTTGGCAAGTTCCTTGGCTTGATCGGCGAGATATGTTGGCGTACAAATATTGGGCGCCAAATTTCCCAAGTCTTTAGCCAGGCTCATTCCATGCGCTATGGCTGCACCCTGGGAAAGCGCCACTTCACAGGCGGCCATATCTGCGCGATCCTCAATGCCAATTGTGATCTTACGCAAGGTCTTCTTGTTTTCATCGGGTTTACTTTTGAGTTTGTCAAACCGGTAATTACTTTCTACTGCAAGCTTCGCAATCTGCATGACCTTCCACGCAGCATCGCGTTTATGAACCGGCACATCCGACAAATAAATTACGCAATCCGTGGTGCCCGTATTTTGTAAGGCACGAAATGCTGTTTGCACAACATTGATAAACACACTGTCTTTAAACTCCTGCTCTTTGCCTAATCCAACAAGCAGTACGCGCTTACACTGCACATTTGGAACCTTATGTAGCAACAATGTCGTATTGGCTTTGCCTTCCATGTCACCCTGACTGATGATATCTTTTATATAACCATTGGATAGACTATCAAGCGTTTTTGCAGCATCCGTCAATTTTCTTGACTCAAAAACACCCACAACCATACAAGCACCACGCTGTTTATCCAGACTTGCTACTTTTATTCCAAATTCCACGAGTAACTCCCTTATAAATTTCAAGTCAACGATCACGCTTATGAAACCATCACTATACCATTATATTTCCTGATTTAATCAGGCCGGTTCAATCTTCTTCGGGTTCCGGGTCCTCTTTCATGGGCAAGCCGGCAACATTTTTTGTGTCGGATAACAGAGCATTTTCAGCGCTTCCTTTTATCTTTGGCGTTTTACAATCGACATCTGCATTCTGCGCGCGATGGCGCAACGCATGATCGATCAGCACCAGCGCCAGCATGGCTTCGACAATAGGCGTGGCGCGTATGCCGACACAGGGATCGTGACGGCCATGCGTTTCCACGACAACCGGATTACCGTTCTTATCAATCGAGCGGCGTCCCAGACGGATGCTCGAAGTCGGCTTGATGGCGACATTGACGGTAACGGGCTGCCCACTCGAAATTCCACCGAGAATGCCGCCCGCATTATTGCTGAGAAAGCCATCCGGTGTCATTTCATCGGAATGCTCGGTGCCCTTCTGGGTGACGCTGGCAAATCCCGCGCCGATTTCGACGCCTTTGACCGCGTTGATATTCATCATGGCATAGGCGATATCGGCGTCCAGGCGGTCGTAAACCGGTTCGCCCCACCCTACCGGCACGCCTTCGGCGACTGCGCTGATTTTGGCGCCGACCGAATCGCCGGATTTGCGCAGTTGATCCATGAAGGTTTCCAGTTTTGCCACATAACTGGCGTCAGCAACAAAAAAGGGATTTTGATCGACATCCGCCCATTGTTTGAATGGAATTTCTACAGGCCCAAGCTGTGACATATAACCGCGGATGACGATGCCGAATTTTTCGTTGAGCCACTTCTTGGCAATTGCACCAGCAGCCACGCGCACCGCCGTCTCGCGGGCTGACGATCGGCCACCGCCGCGGTAATCTCGAATACCGTATTTCTGCCAATAGGTATAGTCAGCATGTCCGGGACGAAAAACATCCATGATTTTGCTGTAATCCTTGCTGCGCTGGTCTTCATTGCGAATCAGCAGGCCAATCGATGCCCCCGTCGTTTTGCCTTCAAAAACGCCCGACAGGATTTCAACGGTATCGGATTCACGGCGCTGCGTTACATGACGGGAAGTTCCTGGCTTACGCCTATCCAGTTCGAACTGTATATCCTGCTCGCTGATTTCCAGACCGGGCGGACAGCCGTCAATGACGCAGCCGATGGCTGGACCATGTGATTCGCCAAAAGAAGTAACGCTAAAGAGTTTGCCAAATGAATTACCAGACATTCCGTAAAAATTCCTTTATAGGGGTGTTTTTTAAACCAATCAAAACCCGTATACACTTCCCGATATCCATATCCCGTTTCGCGCTTGAGGTAAATCAAGCATGAAATGCTTTAATCATGTTATATAACGAGTACAATGCAGCAGGATAGCCAAATACAGTATTATAAACGTAAATAGCACGATCATAGTGTCATCACGTATCAAATGGCGTGCGTTAACCCTACTTGAAAATAAACCCTGATTGAACGAGTCAGCAAAACAGGAGATTGAATGAGCAGTATAAACACAACACAAATCAAAGAATACTTGACCGGTTTACAAGACAGCATTGTAGCCGGACTGGAGCAGGTTGACGGCAACAGCTTCCGGCGCGACCAGTGGGATCGTCCAGGTGGCGGCGGCGGTGCCAGCGCGGTCATTGAAGAAGGCAATGTACTGGAACGCGGCGGCGTCAATTTTTCACATGTCTACGGACCTGGATTACCTGCATCGGCAACTGCTGCGCGTCCCGAATTATCGGGGCGGTCATTCGAGGCAATGGGTGTTTCGCTGGTTCTGCATCCCCGCAATCCGTACGCGCCGACAGTCCATATGAATGTCCGCTATTTCGAGGCCCGCAAGGAAGGTGCAGAACCCGTCTGGTGGTTTGGCGGCGGCATGGATTTGACACCATATTATGGCTATGAAGAAGACGCAATTCACTTTCATCGGGTCTGCAAAGATGCATTGCAGCCATTTGGCGATGAGTGCTATCCGCGTCTAAAGAAATGGTGTGACGAGTATTTCTTTTTAAAGCACCGTAATGAACCGCGCGGTATCGGCGGCGTGTTTTTCGATGACTGGAACCAACCGGATCTGGAAACATGCTTTAATCTGACCCAAAGTGTCGGCAGCAATTTTTTGACAGCTTACCGCCCTATTTTGGAAAAACGCAAGGATACACCCTACGGTGAGCGCGAGCGCGATTTCCAGGCATACCGTCGTGGCCGTTATGTCGAGTTCAATCTGGTCTGGGACCGTGGCACACTGTTCGGACTGCAAACCGGCGGACGCACTGAATCCATTCTGATGTCGCTGCCGCCAATAGTCAAATGGCGTTACGACTGGAAGCCCGAAGCGGACAGCGTTGAAAACAAACTGTATACCGATTTTCTGATCGGAAAAGAATGGGTGTAAAAACACTAGGGGCTGTTCTCAATGAGTGAACTCAGGGGCAACAAAAATAATTCACTCATTGAGAACAGCCCCTAAACCTGTCAAAGTCACTCCCCCGGCTATGCCGGGGATACACCGAAATTTGTCCTTTACTGCGATCAGTGTGAATATCTGATCTCTAAACCGGTAAGCAGCAGCGATTTTATAAGCCGGCATCAACTGTTTCATGTTAATTCTCTCTTTTTAAAGACCATAAGGGCACCTCTAAAAATTCAGAGTTTTAAACAAGACGAGGCGAGAACAAAAAATCTTGACGCAGCATATGGTTGATATGTAAGGAAATATTTTTTGTGAACAACGACGTATTGTGACGAAATATGGATTTTTAGAGGTGCCCATAATACTAATAACAATTTTAATATCAACTGGCTGGCTTTTTTAATAGAATAAACAAATTCCGTATTGGGAAAGCCGTACTAAAAACGTATAATCCAAGTCTTTCAAAAATTTATGTTTCCGCAATGAGCTACTATCAACACCATGTATTTTTCTGCGTTAATCAGCGGGAAGGCACTGCTGCCTGCTGCAATAACATGGGTGCGCAAGAAGTCCGTGATTACGCCAAAAGCCGCATCAAGGAACTTGATTTAAGCGGGAAAAACAAGATTCGCATTAATAATGCCGGTTGTCTTGATCGATGCAACGAAGGGCCTGTCATAGTCATTTACCCCGAAGAAATCTGGTACACCTATGTTGACAAGGAAGATGTCGATGAAATTATCCAGGAACATCTTGTTAATGGCCGCATTGTAGAGCGTCTAAGAATATAGTTCCGGTCAAACCTGGTCTGGTTTTATTGTGCAGAAATTCTTTATCAACGGTCCGGCTGGAAAAATAGAAACTATCCTGGCGGAACCCAAAACGCAACCACGCGGTATAGCCGTTGTGGCGCATCCCCATCCGCTGCACGGCGGCACAATGGACAACAAAGTGGTCTACACCCTGTTCAATAGTGCGCTCGCACTCGCATATATCGCGGTCAAATTCAATTTTCGCGGTGTGAACAAAAGCGAAGGTTCTTTTGACAACGGCATCGGCGAGGTCGAAGATGTCATTGCCGTCACCCGGACTATACAAAATCAATTTTCCGGTCATTCGGGTAATTTACCGTTATTGCTCGCAGGTTTTTCATTTGGCGGTGGCGTGCAAATACAGGCGGCCGCGCATTTAAAACCCGAATCACTTGTACTGGTCGCTCCTTCGCTAAAGTATGTCAGCACACCCGATATCCCTGAAAATATTGAACACACCCTGATCATTCAGGGCGACCGGGATGAAATTGTACCGTTTAAAACGGTGATCGACTGGGCAACACCGCAATCATTACCGATTGTCGTTATCCCGGGCGCAGAACATTTTTTCCATGGCAAACTGACACTGCTAAAGCAGGTCGTTCAAAATTTTCACCGGATATAAACTATATTTTTGTATGATCTTTTTTTTCTGCTTGCTTTACCCCAAATTTAATACTATTGTGCAGGCAACCATTGAATATGATCTAAATCATTTCGATGAAAAAATAATTAAAAAATTGATCTAATTCGGATAGTTAAAAATTTATTTCGATATCTGAGCGGGCGGAATCATCGTACTCAATCACCGGGCGGTTTTAGGTTTCAAATCATTTTGCGAATTTCAATATGTCTTTTAGTATTTCAGCACTGTTAGAACAACATCAATCAGAAAAATTTGCACTACATGAAAAGCATCTGAACAGTCAGATGGTAAAGGTGCTAAAGACCATCGGTTATGACCGAACGTATAAAAAAGCGATTGGGCAATACCTGTACGATCATGAAGACAATGAATATCTTGATTTGCTCAGCGGCTTCGGCGTATTTGCAATTGGGCGCAATCATCCGGTCGTTATCAAGGCACTGCAGGACACATTGACCCAGGAATTGCCGAATCTGGTACAGATGGATGTGTCGCTTTTAAGCGGTCTGCTTGCTAAAAAAGTTCTGCAAACAGTTCCGGATAATCTGAACCGCATGTTCTTTTCAAACTCAGGCTCGGAAGCGGTTGAAGCGGCGATCAAGTTTGCCCGGTACACGACCAAAAGACCGCAGATTTTATACTGCGAACACAGTTTTCATGGATTGACACTCGGCTCGCTGTCGCTGAACGGCGAGAAAATTTTCCGTGAAGGTTTTGGCGCATTGTTACCAGATTGTGAAGCCATTCCATTTAATAATCCAGAAGCACTGGAAAATGCATTGCGTTCAGAAAACGTTGCCGCATTTATAGTGGAGCCCATTCAGGGCAAAGGTGTCAATGTACCCGACGATAATTATTTGCCTGAAGTTGAACGGCTTTGCCGCAAATACGGCACATTGTTTGTCGCCGATGAGATTCAGACCGGCATCGGCAGAACCGGCAAATTCTGGGCGGTTAATCACTGGAATGTCAAACCGGACATGATTCTAATGGCAAAAGCGTTATCTGGCGGTTTTGTGCCCGTTGGCGGCGTCGCCATGACCGAGAAAATCATGGACTCAGTCTTTAACCGCATGGACCGCGCGGTCGTGCATGGCTCGACTTTTTCCAAAAACAACCTGGCGATGGCCGCCGGCCTGGCAACTTTGCAAGTCATAGAAGATGAAAAACTGACTGAAAACAGTGCGGAAAAAGGCAAAATTATCATTGACGGCATCAATGCCATGATCAGCAAATACGAATTCCTCAAGGAAGCACGCGGCAAGGGTTTAATGATCGCAGTAGAATTTCACGCTCCGCAGAGCCTGTCGCTCAAAGCCGCCTGGACGATGCTGGAAGCAGCCAATAAAGGCTTGTTTTGTCAAATGGTTACAATTCCACTCTTCAAGGAGCATCATATCCTGAGTCAGGTTGCCGGTCACGGCATGAACGTCGTCAAAATGCTGCCGCCATTGAACCTGACAGATAAAGATTGCCAAAAGATACTCAATGCTTTTGATCAAACAATCGCTGAAACCCATAAAGTACCCGGTTCAATCTGGAATCTTGGAAAGACCCTGGCCGGACACGCTTTAAAGAAATAGCATTGATTCATTTCGATAGCACAGGATTTTTTCTTCCAGATATAGAATTATCGCCAACAAAATTCACAAATCGGCCTCAGCATTCAGGCCAGCATTTGTGCGAATGACCTGAATGCGTGCAATTACCGATGTGTCGAAATCATTGACATCGCATTGGCCATTGAGTACGCTCCAACACATTAAGGCCAGTATTCTGTCACTCGACAATGTCAGGTTCAGTGGGCTTGTCTATGGACATGGCCAAATGTGTCTTGCAGGGAAGCATTGTTCCAATGCTAGGAGACATAACGCGATCATCAGATGGATCGCGTATTCGCGAAACTGGGAGCTTCCTGCATTTTGCGTCATAACAATTAATAATCAAACACCAATTAGAAAATATAAATGCAACAAAAGCTTATTCTTTGCTGAGATTGTCAGGACAAGTCAGGATAAAAAATGAATTGACGTATCTCAGTGTATAAATTCATTAACATCTTCTGGGAGTCGTTAAAATGTCAAATCGTCCCTGGTATAAATTACCCGTTCCACTGGCTTTGCTTAAACTCATTCAGTTTCGAAATCAGTTAAGAAAAGAAAATCTTCACGACACCGCACAGTTAAGCAATCCCGACAAACTTCCTCAACCCGATAGCGACGCCAGTAAATCCTATTTAACCTCGCGCACGATTGATGGCAGTTACAATGATCTCAAACACCCTGAAATGGGAATGGCCGGAACCCGCTTTGGACGCAACGTACCATTAAGCGATACGGTAGCGGATACACAAAACATTCACAATCCCAGCAGCCGAAAAATAAGTCAGGCGCTACTGACGAGAAAGCAATTCGTACCGGCGACTATCCTCAATATTAATGCCGCGTCATGGATTCAGTTCCAGACGCATGACTGGTTTTCACACGGCCGGAATCAACCCGACAACCAATGGGAAATTCCAATTGAAGCTGACGATCCATGGCCGCAGGATCAACGGCCCATGAAAGTCGACAAAACACTGACCGACCCAAGCAGGCCGGACGATCCCGGCGCGCCCAAAACATTTATCAACACGGAAACACACTGGTGGGATGCGTCCCAGGTATACGGCAGTAATCAGGAAACTATCGACAAACTCCGCGCTCATGTGGATGGCAAAATGCATATTGAAGCCGATGGATTCCTGCCTTTCGATCCCGAACTGGGAATCGACCTGGTGGCTTTCCCCGGCACCTGGTGGTTCGGATTAAGCATGCTGCATACCTTGTTTGTCAAAGAACACAACAGCATCTGCGACCATCTCAAACAAGCCTACCCGCAATGGGACGATGAAAAACTCTTTAATCATGCACGGCTCATCAACGCCGCACTGATCGCCAAAATTCATACAGTCGAATGGACGCCCGCGATTCTTCCACATCCGGCTACTGCGATGGCGATGAACATCAACTGGTGGGGCATACTGGGCAGGAAATTCAAAAATATGTTCGGCCGCATTGGTGATGGAGAAATACTCAGCGGCATTCCAGGGTCAAAAGCAGAGCACCACGCCGCGCCCTATTACTTGACGGAAGAATTTGTATCGGTCTATCGCATGCATCCACTGATGCCTGACCAGTTTGATTTTTACTCGCATACCGATGGCTCGCTTATCTCAAGCAAAGCATTCATGGAAGGCTTTGATAAAAAAGCGCGGCCCATGATGGAAGAAATCGGTATGGACAATCTGTTTTATTCGTTCGGCATTGCACATCCGGGCGCATTAACACTGCACAATTATCCGAACTTTTTACGCCTATTGGTCAAACCGGGCGGTGAGGCATTCGATCTGGCTGCGGTGGATATTTTACGCGACAGGGAGCGTGGCGTACCCCGCTATAACCGGTTCCGGGAACTGGTTGGCCGCGGACGCGTGGATTCTTTTGAAGCAATCACCAGCAACCCGGAATGGGCAAAAGAACTCAGTACAATTTACAACAATGATATCAATCAGGTTGATTTAATGGTGGGACTTTATGCCGAAGACATACCCGAAGGATTCGGCTTTAGCGAAACCGCTTTCAGGGTTTTTATTCTGATGGCGTCACGCCGGTTGAAAAGCGACCGCTTTTTCACCAATGATTACCGGGCCAAAATTTATACCCAGGAGGGTTTGGACTGGATTGAAAACAACTCCATGCTGACTGTACTTCGCCGTCATCACCCCGGGTTAACGCCCGTTCTCGACCAGGTTAAAAACGCGTTTGCACCCTGGCCTAAGAAAGTATAGTGATGCAGACACAAACACCTACACAATTTACCAACTGGGGTAAAACGATTGTTTCCAACCCCAGTGCGGTCGTAAAACCGGAATCGATTGACGATTTAGTCGCAATATTAAAGGACACTGGAACTTATCCGGCGCCGGTACGCGCAATCGGGTCCAATCACTCCACTACGCAATGCGCTGTGGCCAATGGCGGCACCATTGTTGACATGACCGCTTTTGATAACATTCTGGAGATTAACACCGAAAATAATACCGTTACCGTCCAGGCGGGTGCATTGTATATTGATGTCGCGCATGCCTTGCGTGAAAAAGGATTGCAGTTTTTTGTCAATGTTGAACTGGGCAACCTGTCACTGGGCAGCGCGGCCAGCGGCGGCACTAAAGACGCCTCAATGCCCGGAGAATTAGGCCAGGTGTGTTCCTATGCAATAGCGCTTAAAATGGTCACCCCTCAGGGGGAGTGTATTGAAATCAACGAATCCGACCCTGAACTGCTGCGAGTCGCACGCTCGAGTTACGGGTTGTTCGGCATTATTTATGAAGTCACTTTTAGAGTAAGACCTGCCCGGCCTATGGCACTGCACCACAAGGTCTATACCCTTGACGAATTTATTCGGGTCTTGCCGCCATTGATCAACCGGCCGGATTCAGAACAGGAATCAATGATGCTCTATCTGTTCCCGTTCCTAAATGACGTTGCCGTGGAATTTCGTAAATACAACGACTCGACAAAAATCTCCGGAACATGGCAATGGAATCTGAGAAACTGGACATGGAAAAACCTGGCGCCCGGTGTCGGTTATATTCTAACCAATTTCATCCCTTTCAAATCATTGCGTTACAGACTCGTTGATTTTTTCAACCGCAATGTCCAGATGGTTCTGGAAAAAATACTTAAGAATCCCTCCGGAACGAGCGCGACAGATCAGATTATCCGTTACCCGCATCAATCCGGCTGGACCAAATATACATTCAGCATCTGGGCATTCCCGGAAGAACATTATCCGGAAATACTCACCGCCTATTTTCAATTTTGCCGGGATTATTATCAGCAACATGGGTATCGTTGTAATATGCTAAACGTGGCGTACCGTATTCTTCAGGATGACAGCTCTTTGTTTTCCTATTCATCGGCAGGCAATGTTATGACTTTGGATCCTGTTTCTACCGGCGATCCGGGATGGGAAGATTTCATCACCGCCTATAATGAATTTTGCAGCAATCTGGGCGGCGTTCCTTTATTCAATCAAACACGCGGCATAACCCCGGCGCAAGCACGCACGGCATTCGGCGCCCGGCTCGATGAATTTGAAAAATACCGGAAATACTATGATCCCGGCAACCGATTACTGAATCAGTATTTTCAGGAACGTTTGGGTCTAACTGCACCACCGCAAGCTGATTATCCTGACAAACCCTGACCGATGTTTGCAATTAAAACCGTCACCCTCTTTTTCATTACAGCCATTATGGAAATTCTGGGTTGCTACCTGACCTATCTCTGGCTCACCCAGAATAAAAGCGCATGGCTGCTGATTCCCGCCGGGCTGAGCCTTGCCGCGTTCGCCTGGCTGCTGACACTGCACCCGACTGCGGCGGGCCGGGTTTATGCGGCATATGGTGGCGTTTACATTTTTGTCGCGATTTTCTGGCTGTGGACAGTCGACGGCATCAAACCGACGTTATGGGATCTGATTGGCGCAACAGTTGCAATTACGGGCATGGCGATTATCATGTTTGCACCCAGATCTGCTTGAACTCACGATTCTGTCGACGCAATGCATCAACGGTTACAGGTTGTTCTCAATATCTCCCCGCAAAAACTCATGTACTACTACGAAGGTGCTGCGAGCACTGTCGTTGCAACAACGACCGATGGCCGCACCATCCGTTTCCCCGCCAATATCCTGCGCTCCGTGGTTCAGGCGGATGGCGTACAAGGGATCTTCGAACTGGTGTTCGATGAAAACCATAAATTTGTTTCGATCAAACGCATTCAAAAGATTTAGCCCCCACCCTGTTTACTTTCATTGACGGACAAGCTGCGCTAAACTCTGTCTTTCTATTCAATCCTCGACACTCATTCTTTTCACACAATAAAAGTAAATACTATGGCCCAATATGTCATGTCCATGCTCCGCGTGAGCAAAATCGTTCCACCGAAACGTCAAATCATCAAAGATATTTCGCTGAGTTTCTTTCCCGGCGCCAAAATCGGCCTGCTCGGCCTGAACGGTTCCGGCAAATCCACCGTGCTGCGCATCATGGCCGGTGTCGATACAGAATTCGACGGTGAAGTGCAACGCTTGTCCGATATCCGCGTCGGTTATCTACCGCAGGAGCCGCAACTCGATCCCGAGCATACCGTGCGTCAGGAAGTCGAGGCCGGCATGGGCGAAATCATGGAAGCGCAAAAAAAACTCGATGCGGTTTACGCCGCCTATGCCGAAGAAGACGCCGATTTCGACGCCCTGGCCGAAGAACAGGCGCGTCTTGAAGCCATTCTCGCCACTGCGGGCAGCGACACCGAAAACCAGATGGAAATCGCCGCCGACGCCTTGCGCCTGCCGCCGTGGGACGCCGTGGTCAAAAACCTGTCCGGCGGTGAAAAACGCCGCGTGGCGTTGTGCAAACTACTGCTGGAAAAACCCGACATGTTGCTGCTCGACGAGCCGACCAACCACCTCGACGCCGAATCGGTCGAATGGCTCGAGCAGTTTCTGGTGCGCTTTCCCGGCACCGTGGTCGCGGTCACGCACGACCGCTACTTCCTCGATAACGCCGCCGAATGGATACTGGAACTCGATCGCGGACACGGCATTCCGTGGAAAGGCAATTATTCAAGCTGGCTCGAACAGAAAGAAGCGCGGCTGGAACAGGAAAGCAAACAGGTTGACGCGCATATGAAAGCGATGAAAAAAGAGCTTGAATGGGTGCGGCAGAATCCCAAAGGCCGTCAAGCCAAATCGAAAGCCCGTCTGGCGCGTTTCGACGAACTGAGTTCACAGGAATACCAGAAACGCAACGAAACGCAGGAAATCTTCATTCCCGTCGGCGACCGGCTCGGCAACGAAGTGATCGAATTCAAGGATGTCTCCAAAGCCTACGGCGACCGGTTGCTGATCGATAACCTGAGTTTCCAGATTCCTCCCGGCGCGATTGTCGGCATTATCGGCCCCAACGGCGCGGGCAAATCGACGCTGTTCAAACTCATTACCGGCAAGGAGCAACCCGATTCCGGCGAAGTCAAAATCGGCCCGACCGTCAACATTGCGCATGTCGACCAGGCGCGCGACTCGCTGGAAAACGACAAAACCGTGTTCGATGCGATTTCCGGCGGTAACGACCTGCTCACGGTAGGCAAATACACCACCCCTGCCCGCGCTTATCTCGGCCGTTTCAACTTCAAGGGCGGCGACCAGCAGAAAGTCGTCGGCCAGCTTTCCGGCGGTGAACGCGGACGGCTGCATCTTGCGCAAACACTGATTGCAGGCGGTAACGTATTATTACTTGACGAGCCGTCCAACGACCTCGACGTGGAAACCCTGCGCGCGCTTGAAGACGCACTGCTCGAATTCGCCGGTTGCGTGCTGGTCATCTCGCACGACCGCTGGTTCCTCGACCGCATCGCCACGCACATCCTCGCCGCCGAAGGCGAATCGCAATGGACGTTCTTCAACGGTAACTATCATGAATACGAAGCCGACAAGATTAAACGATTGGGTGAAGAAGGTGCGAAACCGAAGCGGATACGGTATAAGCCGATTAGTCGATAGATTGTAAATAAGGAGAATCAAATGCTCGCAGCCAAACAGGAAGCATTAAAAACAATTGATCAATTGCCTGATGATGCTGATATGGACGAAATCATGTACCGGCTTTATGTGCTGGACAAGATCAGAAAAGGTCGAGCAGAAGCAAGTCAGAATAAAACGATAACAAGTGAACAGCTAAAGCAGGAAATTGATTCGTGGTAGTCTGGACGGATTCCGCAACGTCTGATTTGCGTGCTGTTCATGATTACATTGCAAAGGATTCATTGTATTACGCTAAGAAAGTAGTGAATGATGTGCGTGAAAGAATGGAACAACTGGATACTTTTCCCAAAATCGGAAGAATCGTACCGGAAATCAATCAAGAAAATATCAGGGAAATTTCCATTTATTCATATCGCATCATTTATGAAATTAACGATCAGGTGATTATTGTTCTGGCTATTGTCCATCAAAGACAAGTATTAAATAATGAAATTTAAAAAAATGCCTAAATCTCTTTCTTTGATCGCTACAACAGCACCCTGGCGTATACACTCCGTGGATGTTTTATCGAATTTCTGTCTGACTGTCACCTGCACAATGACGGCACAAATGGTATCGTTGATTTATCGCTATTAATCTTTAGTCAAAAAGCGGGCATTTACGCCGCATTGAAAGATGAAAAACTGTTCAATGTGCACAATGTTTAAAACTAAACAGTTACTTAGAGCATACTCATAAACCATAACAACATGATTATATTGATGAATATACTGTAATTTGGTAAAATAGTGCACGTAATTTGTTGAAATACCACCAAAAACCGTGCACTATGATTCGTTATACAAGCCAAAACCAGCCGACCCTTCCAGGATTTGATACACCACCAGGAATGATACTTGATCCCAATAATCGCTGGGTAAGACTCAGTGATTGCATACCATGGGATAATTTAGCGCAGAGCTACCACAAAACACTATCTGCAACATCAGGCCGTCCCTGCAAGGATGCGCGTATTGTCATAGGCGCAATCATTATCAAGCACAAATTATCGGTATCCGATGAAGAGACGGTTGAGCAGATTCGGGAAAATCCCTACCTGCAATATCTCATTGGACTGAAAGGGTTTCAATCGAAAGCGCCCTTTGCGCCTTCACTACTGGTTGAAGTACGCAAGCGTATGGGACAAGGCGTGTTTGATGAATTTCATGAGGCGGTCATTGAATCGGTTGAACGCAAGAAAGCGAAGCAAGTTGTTAAAGATAGCGATGACGACGGTGCCAACAGTGCACCTTCAAGCAACGCTGCTGAATCAGACAAAACAGAGAAAGACAAAGCAGATGCGCCACAGAACCACGGCAAATTGATTCTGGATGCGACTGTTGCGGAGCAGGCGATACGTTATCCGACAGACCTTGGCTTGCTCAACGAAGCCCGGGAACTAAGCGAGCGTATCATCGATATACTGTATACCCACAGTCCTCAGCCACGCACAAAGAAGCCTTGCACCTATCGACAGAACGCCAGGAAAGCTTTTTTGAATATTGCCAAACAAAAGCGGCCTCCCAACAAGAATCGTCGTGCGGCAATCCGGCAACAATTACAGTACCTGCGTAGAAACTTGAAGTACATCGAAGTCATGTTGACTGCCTGCCCCTACGGTCAACCCTTGCCGTTACTCAACTGGCTGATATGTCGTTACTGGGTATTACCCCACCTCTATGACCAGCAATATGAAATGTACAAAGCCAATATCAGGCGCTGCAACGATCGCATTGTCAGCATCAGTCAACCCCATCTGCGGCCCATTGTCAGAGGAAAGCTTGGCAAAGCGGTGGAATTCGGCGCAAAAATCAGCGTCAGCCTGACCGGCGATAAGCTGGCGCAAGTTGACAAACTCCATTGGGATGCCTGTCATGAGGGTCATGATCTTCAGAGACAGGTGGAAGCCTACAAGAATCGTTACGGTTATTACCCAGAAGTCGTTATCGCCGACAGGCTCTATGGATCGCGCGAAAATCGCAGCTATCTGGAGAGTCACAACATCCGATTCTCGGGCAAACCACTGGGACGTCCACCCAAAGCCACCACTGAAAACCAGAGTGAGCTGAAACAACTCAAAGCGCAGCGGCGGCAGGAATATCGGGAGAGAATTCCGATTGAAGGCAAGTTCGGTCAAGGCAAATACGGCTACCGCCTTAACAATATCCGAGCCAAACGTGCCGATACGTCGATTGCTTGGATAAATGCCATCTTTCTGGTCATGAACCTGCTGGTACTGATGCAGGTTTTTCTTCGATTCAAAAAATTCACCACCAAAATGGTGTGCTGGGTGATAAATTTCTCCATTCTCAGGAGAATTGAACCTGCATGTTGCCCTCAGCTCATCTCAAGACGAGCTTATTGTTTGCCAGGATTGGTGGCTTTAATGAATTTCTGAGTAAGCTCTACTTATTCAATGAATGTCCGGTGGACTTTACGGTCTAAGGAAGTTTAGCGGACGGGGTTGATTGATGCATATCAGCAAGCCGAACATGTTATTAAATATAAGCCGACCAACATTTAAATCATCATTTACAGCAGCGATGTTTATAGCGTCACTATTGTTTTTGTCTGGGGCTTCTGTTCCTGTTTATGCGGAAAAAACCAGCACAGTAAACATTGCTAAGAATTCTGTTCAGGAGTGTTTGCGAAGATATTGTGTGAAGGTGGTAGGAAATACTTCTATACCTGGAATTATAACAACACAAGAATTCGTTAATAGCTGTATAGAAAATGGGAAGACAGGAAAATTCCTACAAGGACACAATTATCCGCCGGAAGTGTATCAGGCGTTATGCGGTGGTACTTCTGATACCTTTGTTGGGATAGACCCTGCTGTAGAGAATGAAAAGGAAACTCCCAAGGTTTCTCTGAACCAAAAAAATATTTTTCCGAGAAAAAAGCCAGAGAGTTATAGCCCAAGATACGGTTTTGGTAATGCTATAGGGAGATTGGTATTTTACTGGGATGATGTAGGGAAAAGAATTGAAAATGCTGATGGGTTTTTCAGTGCATATGCTGCTTATCTAGAAGGGGTTTTTGGCACAGGGCCTGTATTCTATTATGGTCTGGTAGAGGATAAAGTTAGGCAACATACTCCTCTGTTAGAAAAGACACGTGATTCTGCATTTGAATGGGCTTCTGTATTTTACGGTATTGGTACTGGGATTGGTGCGTTTAATGCTATCAAAGCAGCCGGAGGGATAGAAGCAATCCCATCTCTTATCAGAGAAGAATATAAAATTATTGCTTCCATCTTCGGTAAGAATGTGGATGATGTGGGTAGTGTCGTTGTAAAGTGGAGAGCTCCGAAAAACGTCACAGAAAAATTCCCTGCTGAATGGGGTAGCAAGGCTAATAAGAAGGGAGTCGGCACAAGGTGGCAAGATCCTAAAAATCCAGGAAATGGCGTTCGTATTGATCAAGGTAACCCGAAACATAGTCTACCTAGTCAGCAAGTTGACCATGTAATTGTTAGACGAAATGGTCAAGTTATAGGTCGTGATGGAAATCCAATTCAGAGTTCAATCAAAGACAGTGCTGAGCAAACACATATACCGCTTAGTGAATATCAAAATTGGAAAAGTTGGGATTCTCCTTTATGAAATATCCTGAAATGAGAACTGAGTTACTTGGCTATCTGAAAGATTTATCGAATTGGGATTACCAAAATAACTGCTGGGTTAATGGTAATTGTCCTCCAGGGATTGAACATGATGAATTAGACTACTCAATCCATTTCCTTTTTGATGACACTGCATTATCAGACAACCCTGAAAGCCTTATAGATGTTTTTTTGAAGGATAAAGAAGAGGCTGATTCAATTAAGTCGCTTTGTAATGAGTTACAAATGGTATTTGAAAAATATGGCACTGATCTTTCTGATAGTGAGTATATAAACTTACTGGAATGGAAAGGTGTTATAGCGCTCGCACAAGCAGCATTAGCTAAGCTTTCTCAATGAGACTGAAATACTTCATTTCAGACACCCAGAACATTCATTTACCCATCACTATTTTTACTCGCCATCATCAATTCCCTTGATGGAATTATCTCGTTTTGCTCCCTCTGGTAAATGCTTCATTAAATCAGACTTAAGTTTTTCTAGATTTAATTCACCGGCTATTAGTAGCTTCTATACGCATTCACCCCAGCT
This sequence comes from Nitrosomonas sp., assembly GCA_031316255.1. NCBI lineage: Bacteria > Pseudomonadati > Pseudomonadota > Betaproteobacteria > Nitrosomonadales > Nitrosomonadaceae > Nitrosomonas > Nitrosomonas sp. The sequence goes on from JALDQW010000001.1 coordinate 3,298,376, forward strand.
CCATAAAATGCATAGTTTTCTTTGGGATTTTGTGTGTTACTGTTATTATCCGGTTTGGGCTTTACTCTGCACCCGCTCAGTGCGTTTCATGCAACTATATGCATAATGGAAGATACCATGATATCAAATATATATTTGAAGTTTTCTGTATTTGTCGTGGCATTAGCTAGTCTGTTAATTACTGGTTGTGCAATAAATAACAGTGGGAATACATTAGATGCCAGAATACAAGATCAGAAGAAAGATATTTCAAGTTCTGAGATAACGTTAGCTGCAGTATCTGAATGTGTGTTAGATGAAAATAATCCTGAACTGATGTGGGAAATAAAGGCTGCTGTTCCTGGTTTCAATTTTATACACAACAAGTATCATTGGTTTAATCCCGATTCTAGTCAAAATGGTGGTACTGCAGGCTTAAGTTTCCAGCACAAATCAGTTAATTATGATACAGATTGTAAAGGATGGAGTTCGTCACAATGTGACACCTATAACTTTGTAAAAGAAGCTAACAATAGACATCTGTGCGGATTTAATGATTGGCGGTTGCCCACAGTATCTGAGTTACGGCATATGGGGAAGAATGTCATAGATTCTCAACCACTGGATGTTGCTCCTAGAGAAAATGGCATGCCTCGTTGGAATTTGCACATCTGGTCAGATTCGACATTTAATGAACGAAAGCCTGTTCATCCAGCTCATCGATACGGTACTGACCCTGGTGCTCCTGGCACTACTGCTGAAGCATTGCGATTTAGTATGGGAATAAACGGTCTATCTTATGATATAGGTCAATATGATAAAGAAAAGAATACATTTGGGGTTTGGCTAGTACGAGGAAAAGGGGTATTGGCAGCGAAACAATCTGCTCAACAGGTAGAAAATCAGGTTTTTTCTGTACCTTCTTCTCTTCGCCATCCTGTTCCCGAAATACAAGAAAGAACAAACCCAACGTTTCTAACTGGTGTAGAAAATTATGATGTACTATCCCCAGAAAAAAAAGCATCTATTGATTTTATTCATTTGAACCGTTATTGGGCAAATAGGCTTCGTGATAGTGGTAGTGGGGCTGGAGACGCATTTGCGAGAACGCACGGAATACCAATAGATGTTTATAATAAAGCGCTTATTTCTGTGGATGGTGGGTATGCTGATTGGCGCAACAGAAATTTAGACCAAAAAAAGAATCTTAGTGACTTAACAGAACGTCTCAGAATAAATTATGACCCTAAAGGGATTCATTTTACGGAATGGATGAATAGAGGGCGAAAAAATCATGCAGACGATGCTAACCTTGTCAATTCAGATCGTTTAACTGAGTATTACTATTCTAATAAGGATGTTATAGATAATATGGTGTTTCATAACATGGATTTGAAAACACCGCCTGCAAAATATGACATAAGTGTGGACATTAGGATCAGGGATCAGAACAAGAATAAACCACAAGAAAGAAGAAGTATATTTGAGAGGAGACCTTTGCAAAACTGACGAATTTAAGTTTTCGATTTTTTAGTCTTTTATGTATAAACTTAAAGATCAATATGCAACCTTGAATATCGGACTATCCTCCGGTCTGGTTTTACGATGGTCGTAAATCCGTTTGGCCGCAATATTTGCATGCCCTAGTACATCATCTACCTTAAAATGACGGATAAAGAGGGAGTATTAGAAATTCTGTGTCATTCCTTTAGTATTAAATTTTATAGGAGTGACGAATGAACAAGACTACAGTGCAATTTGATTTTGAAGAAGCCTTGGAATCCTTGAAAGCGGGGCGGAATTTGAATGGAAAAGATGGCATATTAACGCCATTGATCAAACAACTCACTGAAGCTGCATTGGCGGCGGAACTTGAACAGCATATCAAATCCGGGGATGAACAGAACCGGAAGAATGGCACGACGCCAAAGACTGTAAAATCAGCATCAGGTAGTTTTCAACTGGAAACACCCAGAGACCGCAACGGTACATTTGAACCTCAGTTGGTTAAAAAGCATCAGACTCATCTTACCGATGAAATCGAACGCAAAATTCTATCGTTATTTGCGTTGGGCTCCAGCTATCAGGATATCTCTGGGCATATTGCCGAGATATACGGCATTGACGTTTCATCGGCGACGATCAGTGCAGTCACTGACAAGCTTATTCCGGAGCTTAGGGAATGGCAGCAACGGCCATTGGATAGTCACTATCCGTTCGTGTGGCTGGATGCCATACATCACAAAGTGAAAGACGATGGCCGGTATGTCAGCAAGGCAGTTTATACCGTACTTGGCTTAAACATTGAAGGAAAGAAGGAAGTACTAGGGTTGTATGTATCGGAAAGCGAAGGCGCCCGGTTTTGGCTTTCCGTACTGACAGATTTAAATAACCGTGGCGTACAGGATATCCTTATTGCCGCCGTTGATGGACTCGTGGGTTTTCCTGAGGCAATCAACAGTATTTTTCCAGAAACCGAGGTTCAGTTATGCATTATTCATCAAATCCGCAATTCGATGAAATATGTGGCGTCAAAAAATCAAAAAGCATTCATGGCTGACCTGAAACCGGTATACAAAGCGCCGACCATTGATGCAGCTGAAGATGCGCTTGATGCATTGGAAGCCAAATGGGGAAAACAGTATCCCATCGTGATTCAATCCTGGCGCAACAAATGGGAAAATTTATCGGTATACTTCAAATATCCTGAACCGATACGCCGTGTGATTTATACAACCAACACCATTGAGGCCGTACATCGCCAATTTCGCAAACTGACAAAAACCAAAGGTGGATTTCCGAATGAAAACAGTCTACTAAAGCTACTGTATGTCGGAATTAAAAATGCCAGCAAGAAATGGACGATGCCGATACAGAACTGGAATTTGACATTATCCCAGTTAGCGATATATTTTGAGGGTCGTTTGGATGCGGCGTTGGATTTATGAATTTAATACAGATTTTTATGTCACCGCTGAAACTGGTTAGCGTATCGACACGAATTGTGTCGATCGGTCACCGGTTTCAGTGGTCAACAAGCGAAGCGCGTTAGGTGATTGGCAAACTGACACAGAATTTTGAACACCCTCGATAAAGATGTGTTAATTTAATGCGAGCATCTTCCGTCGTAAAGCGCCAATTCATTTCGCTGTTTTTCGTGTTTCTTCGTTTTACCCATGCAGCAACTTCCCGAGTCAAGTATTGTCTGTCTGCCATGCGATCACTCATACATTGTCTGGACAGTAAACTGAACTCGATCTCTGCCATATTCAACCAACTGCCATGTTTCGGCGTGTAGTGAAATTCCAGCTTATCTAAAAGTCGACGTGCTTCGGCAGGCTCAAAAGTTTTATATAACGATGCCCCTGTATGGATATTTAGATTATCCATTACCAGACGAATCTTTTTGGCATCGGGATAATCTTCGTCAACCAATTTTTTGATCTGATGAGACCAGTCCTGGGCTGTTCGCCTATCGGCAACATCAATCCTGGTGCAAAAACACCTGGCACAGTTGAACGATCTGAGCTCACCTGACCTTTGGGAAAATCAAATCAGTAATCCAGATCAAGTACGCGACAGCACGCAATATTGACAGTAACGCGGTTACTCGATATGTTTTAAGTGTCAAGTACGTTCTCAATCAGTGAATTATTTCACAATGACACAGAACCGGATTTATTTAGCGCAGTCATAATCAAGAAGACTGAATTCCCCGGCATGACAGCAACCTCCTGAATATAAACCCATAGTCATTCAGGTGCGCCAAACTTCACTATCATTAAAGAATTTAATGACTACAATGTACAGTGCAGCGATTAATGTCTATGCGCATTTATTGATTACATGCCGTAACGGCAACAGTCAGTTGAAGGAAATTAAATGGACAAATTAAATATCATTTCTTTCAGAAATAAAAACATACACCAGAATTCCTTCCATTCTGTTTTATTCAAAACAGGTTTCAAGATTAACCTGATTCGGGACAAGCGTCTGATTCAAAAATTGATCTCCGATCAAACAGATGTCAATTTATTTGTCTTCGATGATCCAGAGGCATGTAGTGACGATATTTATCAAACCGTAACCGAAATCATTAACCGTAATTTCCTGTCCACTAATTTGTGCGCCTTGTTTTCAAGGCCCGCAAAAAGTTATGACACTTTCTTTTCCAGTTTTGACGACTTATTATTCTGGCCTTTTGAAGAACCGGAGCTTGATCTGCGCATAAAACGTTACCGGAACAGGCATAAAAAATACAGCCCGGCATTCGGGCAAAAAGTCTTCGATGATTTTTCCGCATTAAACCTTGTAGGCCGCTCCCCGGTTTTTACCAGAATGTTAAAACTGATCAAGCGCATCGCTCTATACGACGCGCCGGTATTAATTGAAGGCGAAACGGGCACGGGAAAAGAAAATATCGCACACTCAATCCATTGCCTGAGTAACCGCAGAGATCATAATTTTGTCCCGCTCAATTGCGGCGCCATCCAGGATAATTTGCTGGAAGCTGAATTATTCGGACATGAAAAAGGCGCATTTACCGATGCAAAAACCCGTCAGGAAGGTCTGGTCGGCATCGCGAAGGAAGGCACATTGTTTCTGGATGAAGTGGATTGTCTGTCACCCAAGGCGCAGGTTTCACTGTTGCGTTTTTTGCAGACAAAAGAATACAGACCGCTTGGCTCAAACCGCACTTATCAATCCGATATCAGAATCCTGGCTGCAACCAATGCTGATTTGCAAGACAACATCAATCACAATCTGTTTCGTGAAGATCTCTATTTCAGACTGAATGTGCTGAATATCTACTCTCCTTCATTACGCGAAAGAAAACAGGACATCCCGTTAATCGCAGAAAAACTCATTTCAGATTATGCGGCGCAATACAACTTGCCACTCCGGCAGCTCTCGGCCAAAACCATCGAGAATCTGACAAAACAATTGTGGCCAGGTAACGTTCGGGAATTAGAAAATGTTTTATTGCGCGCCTTTCTGTTGACTGACGACCCGGTAATAGATATCGATATGAAGAATCATGATTTACCGGATCATGAAATCGCGAAACACATTTTCCAAAAACCGGACACGGCAGAATTAAAATTTCAGGATGCAAAATCCATTGTAATTCAAAATTTCGAACAGGATTATCTTGAAAAAATCCTCAACAAAACCGATGGCAACATCACAAAAGCGGCCGCCATTGCCGGTAAAGAACGCAGGGCCATCGGAAAATTGATAAAAAAATACAATATCGACAAGAATTGTTTTACTTCGAAACCCTCCTGACATTCAGCTGGCCTTTCAGCATTAACAGGCCATTGAAAAACACTCTGTCGTGCTGCGGTATGTTCTACAAATTTATGATTAAACGATGATGAATTAAAGCCCGGGACCGATCCGGTTGACGAATTGCGATAAATCCAGCGCCAGCAAAGCCGGGCGCAAGTCGCCAGGCAAGGTTGCCCGCGCAACAGCGGCCCGTGACTGCCAGTCGGCCATTATAGGATCCACTATATCCTGGCTCAGGCGCACCTCCCGGTTATACGCTTCCCGCAAGGAACGCGCGATTGGCTCATAGGAATAATGCCAGGGTTCGGGCGCATGGCCGCCGGTCCGACCGGCGGTGTAAGTTCTGAAAAACCCCACTCGCGGCGCATTTTGTTCCAGCCACACACCGAGAGAATGCAAACGTCCGGCGGGACGACCCGCTCCCGGCGAGGGCGCCCAATGGGCATTTGTAGTGGAATTGAAGTCCACCTCCGTACCCCAATGATGCCGTGAAGCACCGGGAATGGCGGAAAACCGCAATATTATTTCAAGACGCCGCGCCGACGATTCACCCAACCATGCCGCTCTATCCACCCCGCTGCTTCTGTTGCCGCCGACAAAGTACCGGTCTGGCAGTGTATCCCAGCCGTTCGCCCGGCTGCCGGTAAGCGTGAATTTTTCAAAAACAATTTGCGCCTGCGGTGAAGCGCCTCCCACTCGCGTATCAAACATGCGCCGTCCCGAGACGATCCGCACCGCAACGGGACGCCTGGGACGCAACCCGTTTAACAACCTGACCGCATTGTTAATTCGCGCCTGAATCCTGTTATAAATCGCATTTGTGGACGCCAACCGCCCGGTCAAAAACAAACGCTGATTGGCTATGGTCATCGCCTGGATGTCGCGAACAATTTGCGAATCCGCGTCGGCCAACGTCCCTGGAGCAGCGACGAATCCTGACAGCGCCTGCACATAACTGGTGGTGGAACGGGCCCCGGTGGCGGCCAGACTGCCATAAGTAGGCGCTTCAACCGTAATCACTGGAGTCAAATACCCTGGTCGGCTGGCGCTTGGTGCCCATCTGCCGAACGTAGGATCATTCGGCATTTGGCCAGGGCGATCACCGGGATATACCGCTGTCGGTGAGCGGGTGCCCAGTCGGTTCGCCTGGCGGATAGTGCCCGGTAATCGGTTCGCCATAGCCAATGCTAACTGGCTTGCCGTAGGGTGTGTATTGGGATCGGCAAAAACCCCGGCGCGACCGGGACGGCTAACGGCATGCCCGGTTAATATTCGATGCGGTTGAAAATCGCGCACAATATTAATCACACCCTGCGTTTCCGGTTGGATTGGTGCGCGGCGGGTATTCGGGCAACGGGAAGAGGCGCTCGGTGTCGGCGCACCGGGTACCCGGTAATTGCGATTTAAATCGACAAATTGACGATTGCAGCGCCGGTCATACCAAGTAACGCCGGCCAGGTTATCTTCTACGGCGCCACGATTAACACGCGGGATAATAAGCGTATGAAACGCCAGCGGTACTTGTCCCCCGCGCACTTGAGTCATAAATGCCTCAACCATTTCGTATCCCGGCCGTTCATCTCCGTGAAAACCGCCCATTATCAAGGCGCGTTGATCGGTATGCTGCACATGAGCCGGAAAAAAATACGCTTCAATAGGCCAGCGTGTAACGGTAGGCACCGGCTGAGCGTCGGGAGTCGGTACCGGAGAAGGCATATTGGTCAGCGCCCTCGCCCCAGGGAAGTCAGCCGCGTGAGCGATATGGCCGGTTTGTTCTCCCAGAATCTGTATCCAGGATAACAGATCGGTATGCGTGGTTTTGCCTTCTTCTATGTCGGTCCTGATTTGCCGAGTGGGTAAGACATCGCGTTGAATGATCTCCGCATCTAATACGGTTTGCGCAGTTGTTAGTCCACAGGCGTTCTGTTGTACCACATGGGTCAGTTCATGTCCCAATAAGCGCCGTCCGGCCGTTGTGGACGGTGCATACTCACCGTCACCGAACACGACATCCCGGCCTACGGTAAAAGCCCTGGCGTGTATAGCGCGAGAGACTTGCGCCGCTTTACTACCGGTGTGAATTCTTACACCACTGAAATCCCTCCCGAAGCGCGGTTCGAAAAATGCGCGTTCCGCACCTGGCAAGGACCGCCCCCCACCCCGGCGGATACGCTGAATCTGAGCAGCCACTTCGGAAGTCAGACGCGTAGCATAATTACCCTCAGTCTTCGTGTAAACGATTTCCTGCTCTTGCTGTTCTTCCTGCTCTTCTTCATTTAGCACGTTTAGCACGCATTGAATATCAGGCAGTTTATGAACATGGTGATTGCTACTCCGAACTATGGCGGCATCGTCATGACCTGACACACAAGAACCGAACGGTTTGACTGTTCGATTCTTACCATCGGGATCAGGCATTTGCAAAATGTGATCGGCAACCCGGTCGGCTTCCTTCTCGAAGCGGTCACCGGGTTGTCCGATTTCGAGTTTAGTTTGAATACTACGGGACGCATGCAAAAGATCGACTACCGTACCGTCTTGTTGCGCATCCATTTGTTGGCGGCGTGACGCAACCTTTGCTTTTTTCTTGTCACTTGCAGGTTTGGTTGTCGTTGTTAACGCCGTTTCCACATGAATATCCTTAGATTAACCAGTCGAATTGACATGCACCATCATAACCGTAACCTTTAACGGCTTGTTAAGCAAGATCACGCACCGCATTGCAATAGGTTTCGGAGACGTCATTATTCGTGCACGCAGTAATACCGCCTTCGGCAGCCACGTGACGCAGCGCGCCTGTGATATGCCATATTTCATGGGCAATATGATTACAATTACCGTTCGGATTGGGTTGATTGACCGCGATGAAAAACATGGAGGGTCCGGTATATTCAACATCATAGTCATTCCCGCGATCATCCTGTCCACCCAGAATGGTTGTGCCGCCGCCCGTACCGCGCACCTCATCAACAACCAGCATAGGAATACCGCGGGCACCGGCAACAAGATCGCCTTCACCGATTGTCTCCTGCGGTTCAGGCACATCACGTAAACCGAGAGGGTCGTTTGCAGGACGTGCATGCCGGCTCGCCGTTTCAATGGATGCGGCCCCGGGAATTAACGTCCAGTTAAAATCGAATTTGATATTGAGACAGCAGTTGCGCAAAATGGTCTTCGCGCCATCGATAGCAGTGCGCAAATGCTCCATTGTTTCGCGGTTTGCCCGGCGTGCAAAAAACACGGTTACCCACAGGTCTTTGATGCCGCCATTACAGTCTTCGCAATTGCCGTCAAAACAGCTGCGCTGCACAGACGGATTCAAACCGCCACGCTGCTGTATCACGTGCGTGAGTTCATGCGCCAGCAGTTTGTCGCCTTCCAGAGTACCCGGCCGATACTGCCCCCTGTTAAACACAATATCGCGTCCCAGTGTAAAAGCACGTGCATGAATGGTTTCAGCCGACCGGGCAGCATGTTCATCCGTATGAATCCGTACATCCCCAAATCCATGCCCCATTCGCGACTCAAAAAATCCACGCCGCTCAACCGGCAGTTTCCTGCCTGCGCTCGACGGCGGCGCCTGGATAGTCCCCGCCTCAACCGCGCTACCAGTCTCATTCGTTTCCGGTTTAAGCTGCAATTCTTCCTCACATTCTTCACACAGCCGCTGTATGGATTGCGTGTCATTGGCAGGCCGGATTGCTGGCGCACCCGCTACAGCGGCACCTGCCTTACGGCCGGAAACAACCTGCTCGGCAACGCGGTCGGCTTCCTGTTCATAACAATCGTCAGGCTGCCCTATGCGCAGTTTAGACTGGATTCTTCCGCCCTGAATAACCGACTGAACGGCTAATGGCTGTTCGGCATTCAAGTGAACGGACGGCCTTTTCTTTGATACCACCGCCGGCCTGGATTTCTTCTGTAATAATTGAATGTTCATCTTTTTTGCATGACCTTTTCACCGATGAATATGGATATACAGAAACCTTGAGAAACACCCGCACATTGTGCTTCTCCGTTATGATGATTTTAGACTAAAAATGGCCTGAAAACCCGATACCTGCACCGACTTGCCGCACATGAGCAAGATCATTCGGATCGGCATTCAAATCAAGCTGCAAATCCAGTTTGAAACCCTGTCCGATTGATATTGGAATATCAAGCTCAAGCACACCATTGTTTAAAAAATCATATGACTTCAAACCAACACCTGTTCCATACGACAAAATCGTTCCCAACGTTTCATTCGCACCCAAAAACCCGAAGCTGGTTTGCAGCAAATTCACCCCCAGACCGTACCGCAAAAAAGTATTCCACATCAACTCATTGTCTCCGGGAAATAATGTTGCAACACGATAAAACTGATGCGCATTAGCCCACAGGTTCTCATCGATATCAAGCTTCAGCGCAGAAGCCAGGCATCGAAAATCCGGAAATTCAGGATTGGCATAACACCGGCTTGTACGCGCGGAACCACCGCCAGGCGCAGGCGCAACCGAAGGAAGCACCGGCGCGCCACTTTCTCTTCTTTCTCTCCCTTCTCCCTCAAGCGACCCGGATTGTTCCTGTCGCTGCACTAAAACCTCGGAGGTTTGTGACACACCAAAAGCATTCATCTGCTGCCTGATTCGGCCATTCATACGATCGGCATCACGTTTATGTTGGCCGTCTGATTGCGTTGCACATCGGCCGGATAGCTGTCTTTGATTATTATTCAACAACGCTCGGACAGACCGGACCTGGCCGCTGCTTATCCGCGTTATAACCTGTTTTCCGCGTGCCACCGGGCGTTTTAACTTCCTATGTGCTGCAGTAACTTCCATCTCTCATCCGTTACATTGCGGTTATGGCCCGATATACCCTTTACTGACCTTGATCTGCTTGACAGAATCCCCGCAAAGGTGAAATTCCATCAGCCACTTTTCACGTATCAGTTTCCATTTTCCAGATGCCGGCACCGAACAGTAGATTACCGACTGTACGCGCTCCGAACATTCCAGACCATGCCGACTGGCAAAGCGATAAACATCCGTCTCACGGGACCCTTTACTCAGATTTTCCGTCAACACATGTTCAACCTGTTCCACACTTTCAAGTGCGCTCCAATCAATCTCAACCGCATCCATTCTCGAAAAAAAATTGAATTAAAATAAAACTTGCTTAAAGATTCGGATCACCCCAACCCGGGGCGATCGCCACGGGCTTGCTGCGCGGCACACTACAATTGGACAACAGCGTACTCACGACTGTGTTACTGTTCGGCCCGGTCGGTGCATATGGTGTGCATGTTCCATCGATCCGGCTTAACTCTGAAGCGAAACAACTGTCTTTACCACAAGCACTTGCACCGCTGAGCACAGTCACAGAAGGTGCAGAGGTATCCCAGTCCACAGTACCCGCCACATAACGCCCATGCGTGCCAATAATAGTTCCATATTCACCGGCATCGACACCGGGGCAACTGCCGCCGGGACCGCCGCGATAATAAAACTCCGTACCGGCGCTATCCGTATATACGATAAACAAATGCCAAATCGGCAACCCACTTAAAACACCGCCAATATGCGTCGCCCGCACATCCACTTTACACGCTGATCCTGTTCCTGTAGATGGCGCCGTATTATCTTCATCGTTCTCATCCGAAGACCCTGACGAGTCAGACGATGAAGAAGATGAGAATCTTTGAATCATCCCATCTGTTGATAATTGTTTCAACTGCGCCCGGTTTTCTGGGAGTGCGGTTATTGCAGCGCGTTGCTGTATAACATGCACCAATTCATGCGCCAGCAATCGATCGCTGTCACGGGTACCCGGTTGATACTCGCCTGCATTGAATACGATATCGCGCCCCAAAGTATAAGCACGAGAATTAATCGCTTCCGCCGAGCGCGCGGCTTGTTCATCCGTATGAATACGCACATTTTCAAAACCATAGCCCATGCGCGATTCGAAGAAACTGCGTTGACTCACCGATAGTTTCTGTCCCGAACCCATTTTAGGACTCGCATTGCTGACTTCTCCACTCGCACCACCGCTTGACACATTATTGATGGGCTTACGCTGCAATTCTTCCCCACAGTCTTCGCACATCCGTTGCGCACCACTGACACCCTCAATATGACGAACTGCCCCCGCACCATGGCCGCCTGACACAACCTGATTGGCAATGCGATCAGCTTCCTGCTCGAACCGGTCATTTTGAGGCCCGATTTTTAATGCTGCCTGCGCCCGATTTGCCCCAAGAATTTGTTTAACACTTGCCGCTTGAGGCGCATGCAAAATTTTGTCTTTTGGACGGGGCCGGGATACTGGAGAACCTGTACAGGATGTTCGATAAGTCAGAGCAAACATAATTTAGCCTTTGGTAATCAAGTCTTGCGCAGACACAATGAGCCGCTTTGCCGTCGCTGAACTTATACTGCGCACGGTTGTGAGTCTGGTTGCATCAGCGCCAGCCAGGTCTTCTACAGTGCTGATTCCCAGACTGCGTAAATCTGTATCGATTTCCGCAGTTACGAGCGGCAGCGTCATAACCGGTTTGGTCTTATTAACCGCAAATCGAAGGTCTTGTTGCTGTTTACCGGCTTCAAGAATATTCTTATTCAACTCGACCAGTTCTGCTGACAACGTGTTACGCACCGACTGGATGGATTCAACTTGCACCTTGAGCGCAGCAAGTTCTTCCTGAACAGCCAGTTTTTCCGATTTCAGGGTGTCAATTTCAGTCCGGACTGCACTCAGTTCACCCAGATCCGCCCGGCGTGTTTCTACTTTTGCCAACTCGGCATTCAGCGCATCAAAATTGGCCAAAGCCTGTTTCCGATTTTCAAAATCCTGCAGTTCGGCTTTTACATTATCGGGTAGCGTTGCGGTAACAGTTGCGGGCTGTTTTTCAATGGCATAAAAAGCCACCTTGCCATCTTTCTGGTATAGCGTGACTTTACTGCCCGGATCAATGCGTTGCGGGGTCTGGTTGAATTCAGTCAGATATACACCGGCATTATTGGCATCGTATTTTTTTATCGCGGCTACTTCGACCTGATTGTTATTCAATTCCTTGATCGCATCATTGACATCACTTTGCAGCAACGCCTGTTTGCGCACCCCGATATTTTTACGGCGGCCGGTATCAGCCAGCGCAACAGCACGATCAGTCGCCAATTGACCGATAAACTGCGTTGTTTTAACCTGGTTTCTGAGCCCCGCTCTGATATCGGTGCGCTGATAGGTCTGCACGCTTTTTCTTGCAGTATTTGCGCTGACTCGATTTGTTACCGTTTGTGCAGAACCGATTGCCGGTATGGGTTTAATCACGTTATCCTGTTGCTTGGCAAAGAAATCCGGCAAAATCGAACAGCACAGTCTTCCCACCGTCGTTTTCAGCAACGGCCAGACGGGAACAATCGAGAACCAGTATTCCATGGTTGGAAACGATTTCACATACTTGCGCTTGTCAAAATTGCAGATGTTATACACCTTGTTATCGCGCACCTCGACGGTCGCAAGATAAATCACGTCCTCATCATCACAGGTAGGGCATTTCACCAGCAAATGATCGCAGAAGCAATCTTTCAGGTATTGCAACAGGCCACCGAACAAGGCATAAAATACGCGCAGCACTTCCTGACGGTATTGTGCGAGTTGCTGCAGAAATGCGTCGGTCACATCGAGTTCATTGGCCGGAATCACGCTCACGGTATTGCTGATATAATTCAGGGCATAAATCTGACCGCTGCCTGAATCGACCCGCACATCTGTCGGCTGGATTTGGACCGGCACACGGAACACATTGCTTTTCTTGCCATTTTCATCGACTGTCTGGATACGATAGCCATCTTCCATCGCCAGTAATACCTGTTTCGATTCCTGATGATAGGCAAGACTGACGGTTGTATTCTCGATATCCAGCGTTGAGACAGGCTGGTTGTTATCACCAACCGGTAAATTATAGGTCAAAAGCCGTTTGTTATCGGCGCCGTTGGGGCCATCGACAACGACATACAACCGTCCCGATCCACGACCACTTTTCTGGCTTACGGTTAAACCATCAGTGCCAGACAATGTCTGGCCGCTTTCATCCGTCAAAGGCAGTTCTTGCGGATTCTGTGTCTGCTGGCCGTCGATATTGAGGTTGCAAATAAATACCCGGTCGTAGCGATCCGGATCAATGTCTTTTGACACACCCGTGCAATAGGCAAGCGCCGCTTGGCTATCAATGGCCAAATGACCGACTGCGTTAAATGCGTAGACGGGCTCTGGCCGCGGTTTTTCCTGGTCCATCAGCACTTCGGGGCGCAGATAAAAAAGCCCCTTGCCATAACCAACCGCATAAATCAGTCCGCTATCCTTTTGCGACATTTGCATGCCGGTAATTTCTATGTCGCAAAGAATCGTCATTTCTTCCCAGGCATGGTTGTCATTGACGCGGGCTATTCCGAATACCGAATCGATGCCGCGCACGCTGGCAGCGGCATACAGCAATGCGCCATCCTGTGAAAAGGTGATTGCAGACACTTCGGCGCCCTCGGCGGACGGCATTTCCAGTACCTGTATCAGTTCCTGTTTCTCAACACTATAGACATTGATGGTATTATCGGTGCCGCCATAGGAATACACCCGGTCTCCGGATGGATGCAATTGGATACGGGTATGCAGGTTTTTGCCAAAGTAGGTCGTCATCCCGGTCTTCTCAAACGGATAATCGGGAAAATCCTGCCCCTGAAACATTGCGCAGAATGTTTTACTTTGCAAAAGACTTCTTAAATTCAGGTAAATGTCACGTAATATCAAATGCTCTTTACGGGACAGAAACACATAAGATCCATTCTCCTGATTGAACAATTGAACGATCAAGTTGATAAAACTCGTCAGCTTTCTGCGTTCAATCGAAACCGGCCCATTTGTACCACCTTCAACTTCATTCAGTTCGTCGGTGTTCAGAAACTTGAATTCGGACACAATCGCTTCCACCAGATCCACGATACATTTCTGATAGAAATCCATCAGCAAGGTACCGTCCAGTATGGATTTATCGGCATGCTTTTCTGAATCGTAAGGTTCAACGACAACCTGTGGCTGACCGTTAGCATCACGTTCCAGACGCAGGCAGACCGTGCCGTTACCCTCTTTTAGCACTTGGGTCCCCTGTTCTTCCAGCGCCTCGATACGCTGTATCAGATCAATAATCCGTTCGGATTCAAGAACGATATCATCGCCTTCACAGGTAATGGCATAGCCGGAAGTTATCTTGACTTCCCGCCGTTCCGCTACGCCGTCTTCGTCATCAGGATCAATATGCGTATCGGGTCCGCAGCGCGCGATCAATCCACAGACTATCCCCCAGCCATGCAGATGTTTGTTATGCCAGCGCAGATCGCGCGAATGGCACAACTGATCGATCGCATCCTGCACTGTTTTTGCGGTTGACAGACTGTCACATTGGCTGCCGTCGTAACAAACATCTGTTGCCAGAATATCGGTCAGCGGCGGAAATTCAAAGCGTTTGCACTGATCACTGTCATACGCAACAAACTCACCGCCGATAACACTGCCAAGCGTCATGTAATGATGCACAATGCCGCGGGGTTCTTCATCAATCAACAGTACATCTCCGGCCACATTAACGGCCTGCCGCACAACCGCATACCAAAAGTCACCGGCCAGAACCGGCAAGTCGGCAATTTCGACAGTCAACGTCATCACATCGTGATTGATTATCACCGTGCTGCCTTCAGTGACATGACCATGCGCGTCGCTACTCGAACCGGTGGACAAGTCCACGCCACGATCCGCGCCAGCGACCAGAGTCCAGTTGCCTGCTATTTTTTCAAGCGCGCAGTACCCGTCCCACCGGCGCACAGCGGTATAATCCGACGGTACCGAATCCGGGTAGCCTTTGGTTAATTCACCGCGTACCGGGGTAAAACCCGTCGCCAGGTGTTTTCCCAGATGCTTTTCGCTGTCATAGGTTTCCGGCGTAATTGCATCGGGATCAAGAAACCCGTCAAAAAATTCATACACCCAGTTATCCGAACCGAAACCTGTCGGTTCAACGCCAATAGCATACTGCTCTGCACCGTTTTCAGACGACCATTTCAGGATAACGCGTTCAGGCTGACCACTTGCATTATATTGGACATCATGCACTTCAACGCGAAACAGGTAATTTCCCAATTTGTCCTGTAGCGCAATCTCCTCTGCGCAGGGATCGCAGGGGTCCGGCTCGGTACTGCCCTGGCGCAATTCCAGTGTCAGCTTCGCTTCGCCAACCGGTGGATTGTGCGCGGCATTTTCTGGTGTTACTTCGGTTTCACACCATTTCACCTGCGCCATGGTTTGTGTACGGGTACAGGTATCTGCACCATGCAGGCCGGGATCGAGCAATTGTTGATCTTCCAGTGCAATAACCGTACGTTCCCAGACATCGACATAGAGCTGATAATCCCCTGCGGGTAGCGCCGGCGCACCCGGAAAATCCGCCTGATGCTCATATTCAAATGCAACGCCGGTTGGATCGGTCAACGTTGCGGCAGGATCAGGGCGCACCTGCGCAATAATGCCGTCCACATAGCAATACCCCCACTGCAATGTGTAGCTTTTGCTGCCATCGGGATTTTCGGCAATCCTGACCAGACCCCGGTCGCGCGGCGTACCACTGCCGATTATGTCGGTTAATGCATCGGCCAGCCTGCTTTTGCTAAGATCGGTCAGTTCGTTCCAGTCGGCATCGGTGAGCATTCTGCCCATTTGCTGATAAATGCCGGAATAACGCTTTTTGGCATCAAAGCTGTTTCGTGACAGTTGTGTTTTCATAATCAAAATTCCGTAAATAACAAAATGATTTGTTAATACTCGTTGCGTCTACTCAGGTATATCCAGCAGACGCGTATCAGGGATGACCACGGCTTCCTTACCCAGCGGCAAATAATCGTTGAGTTTTTCAATAACTGCATCAGCCAGTAGACTTAAATAATCGCTGTGATAGGCGCCCATTTCGGTGCCGTCTTCCGCGCCGTGCACGATGGCTTCTGGAGTCGCTGGATGCAATACCCCGCAACCCCGTTCACCAAATTTCGTTGAAAACATCACCGGTAAAGCACGCGTGGTATGAATCAATCGCATATCGCCTTCATCCTGATCCTTGGCGATACGTGAATACCGGACGCAGTGTCGTACCGGCGGAGTCAGATCGGGCAGGTGATGCCTGTGAACCAGTCCCAGAAAAATGCAATCGCTGGCAAAAAGATGCTCGCTCAAGGTCGACTCCAGAACCGTGCAATACTCCAGCTTAACCAGCCCGCGTGCAGCCTGAACCTGTCTAAACAAACAGTCTTTGGCCGTAATCACGGCAGACACTTTGTCGATACTGTGCACTTCAACCTTGCGTGCAGCGCACTTCACCAACTCCACCCGTCCAGAATCCAGCACTAACGTATTGAGTATATTGACGCCTTCAAAGCGCCAGATATGAAAATCGGGATCACCAACACCATCGGCAACCTGTCCAAGCTGGATCGTCCTGCGAATATTGACCGGACTGAAATTGTCCCGACCGAATGTCTTATTACGATAGACTGTGGTATTTCCCTCGGTTATCACATCAATACGTTTCAAAAACGCTTCGCCGGGTTCTTCCGACCAGTTCACGGTCTGTATGTTTGCAGGAAAAGAACCGGCCGGCGGAACGGTATAGAGCAAAATACGATCCGGATGAAAATGACCGTGCCGCCAGTTTCCACAACGAAAATCCACGGTGCGGCGGGAAACATCTTCATAGCTGCCAGGGTTGCATGGCGCGCCATGAAAACTCACCTGACGCCATACCCGGGCGTCGCCATCGATTTCACTTTGCTGCGCAGCCGGATTACTGGTGTTGGATGAAACGGCGCCGGATGTACAACGAAAATCCGGTGTAACGACCGGCAAATCGGGATGACGGGACGCAATTGACGGCGGTTCCACAGGCACGGTTTTACTGAAACCATAAAGCGTTTCCGGAATAAGCGGCGCGTCAATTCGCGGCGTCATGGCGACATGCTTCCAGCCTTCGTGCAATACCACTTCGAGTTGCGCAATCGATTCGGCCACTTCTTCAACGACGCGCAGCGTCCCTTTTCTCTGCCGCCAGCGGATGGCTTTGGCAATTTCATCGCGGCGGCCTTTTACCAGCGGAGAAACCAGCCGCACATCCAGCAAATCTGCAAAATAGGGTAACAGCCAGTCCTGACACGCCAGTGAATTATCCAGCGGATTATCCGGGAAATTATCGGCAAGCAATTGATCCAGCGTCGCGTGCAGTTGATTGAGCAACACCGCATTGCCGGTGAAATATTTCTTCAGATCCCCACTGCCGCCATACTGCGAATTATCCCGATTGCGGTAAACCGCCGGGACAATTCGATAAAGTATTTTGTCATACGCTTTGTCAACCATCGTTCAACTCTATAAACTAAAAGCCTGCGTTGTAAGATCGATTACCGACACCTCGCTGTCCAGGTAAATCACCTGTTGGTCATGTACGGAAACGCGTTTGATTGCGCCATCAACACCCTCGGTTACTTGTCTTGGCATTACCGGATTGCCCGCCGCATTGAAAAACCCGTCGGGATTGATTTCACACTGGCTGTTTGCAACCCCGGTCACTCCTTCAACGACTTTAAACACTGCGCTGAGATAAAGCGGACAGCCCAGTTTTGAATTTTTCAATGAGAAAGCTGTTTTTAGCGCTTGCAGAACATCTTCGGTCACAATGTCCTGGTCGAATTCATCCGTTTTTACACGAATCGTGATTTTGAGATCGAGAATGATCGATTCGAACGGCAAAACATTAACCGTGACGCCGGGCAGCGAATGACTATCAAAATAGGCCGTTAATGCATCGCCAAGTCCACCGAGTTCACCGCCGCCTGCAGGAACGATCGCGATGTTGATCCGGTTTTTTTGTACAGATCCCTGCCGCTGGTATGCGCGCGCTTGCCACACGCCGCTATAGCGCGTCGCCAGATGTGTAAAATCAGCAAGTGACACCGCGCGCTCAAGCGTTAAAATACTACCCGGCGCATTATCCCGCATCGATTCGCCCGACTCCATATCGTTGCCACCACTGGACGGTATCGGTTGGCGTATTGAATCGACAATCGAATTGGGTTTGACTATTTTTTTAAAACTGTACGGGGCCAGATTGCCTGATAGTCCCCCGCCTACCCGGTAGACAATACGTACATTATTACTGCCTGTCGGTAACCGGCGGCCATGAATACCGTCGCCAAATTCTATCTGCAAGGTGCCGTTCTCATTCATCCTCACGACATAATGCATATCCTCCGGCTCGGAGTCATTGAGTGTAGAAACCTGTTTCCAGGTCCGGCTATCCACCCGAACCGAAATCGCGGCGCGTACACCATTGGTAAAATTCGGGTCGGTGACAAAACTGACATTCTCGACATCAAAATCAAACTGCTGGTTTGTCTGCGTTGCATCACCGGAGCCCAGTATTTTTTCTTTGCGTGTTTCCCCATGACCGGATTGAACAACATTGCCGTAAATTTTTGTGGAGTAACGGGTATAGTCATCCGTCATCCCGCTTCCGGTCAGTTCGCTGCCGGGTATCGCCGGTTCAATCTTGATCCGGCGGTTTAATTCATCGACATCCTTGACGGTCACTTCCATCGCGCTGCTGCGCCCTTCGACTATCAGCGACCTGCCAATCGTTAACAGTTCGGGAAAATCTTCCAGCGCCACAGGCAAAAAACAATGACTATCAGACCGGTATTGCGGCTGCAACAGAAATGCCGGCACTTCGTTCATGGCATAATTCAACGGACGCAGTTCAACCTCAAAATTGCCGAACAGCGTTTCACTGCCGCTAAACGATCCACTGGAAAGCTTGAGTTGATAGTCTTTTTCATTTTCGGTCAATGCATCAATCCGGGCTGCAGTAATGTCGCTGCCATCCTGTAAAATCATCCAGTCGCCCGTTGCAAGATCGCCGGGATCGCCTTCGAGCAAAATGTTTTGCGGTTTGCTCGTTAAAACAGTGGCTACAATTTTTGCTGCGGTTGATGCATTGTCTTTTGGAACATAATAAACAAGGTCATAACTGCTGCCATTTTTATAGGTATAAACAGGCTGACCACTCTCGTTATGGGTCGAATAACTGTTAATCTTTTGTAGATCCGCATCAAACAGTCCCCACTGCTCCCGATAATCCACTAATGGCAAGATAACGCGTCGCACAGCGCTGCCACCCACAGTCATATCACGCGCTTCAGAAAAAGCCGTCAGATACAGTTCAGTACCGGATGCGGGTGCTGAGCGCGACAAACGCACACGATCATTCTGGACTTCCTCTACAAATGCCGCTATCCAGGTATAGCCTTCTTTCCAGGCGACAACGGCCTTCGTACTCAATCCATGATCAGGCTTCAGGATGACAACATCATCGCCGTTGATTTTCGGCGTTTGTTTAAAATCCGGCTTCAACAACAGCCTGACCTGATACCGTTTAATCGCATGCGGAAAACCGGCAGGTCTGTCTTCACCCTGCAACTTTATTTGCTGGTCCGCTATCTCGGTGACCTTTACTGCCAGTCCTTTTGTCTGCAGACCGGTATCAACCAGCAATACGCCCAGAGTACCGACCGACACATTCTCAACCGGCTCGCTTAAGGGAAAAACGGCGGAATTGGTGCTGTCATCATAAATAAAATCGATCTGAGATTTATTCCAGTCCTCGATTCGTATTTCATTGAGTTGTTCGTCAACGTCCAGATCGCTCAACGTTTCAAAAACGGACGGCTTGCTGCCATCGTCCGGACTGTTCTTAAATGCAAAACCGGCTTCAACGGTGCCTGACTTGTCCGTTTTGGCGAATAACACAATCGGTGTTTCCGCCGATGCGGGCGGGGCCGGATGGTAGTCGAGCATTTCAACCAGACGGCGTATATTCTGCCACTGCGTTGCGGTACGGATAAATGACTCGTTGGCGTAGGCATCCACATATTCACCGAGTATATGCGCCGCTCTGGCATAGCTGCGCAATATCTCCCATCCGTAATCGTGACGTTCGGCATAATATTGCTGCAGCCAGCGCGCCTGCCGTTCTTCAGGTGTTTCATCAACCGATTGTGGAATTGCGGTCTCCAGCGCTTTCCATTTTAATTTTACGCCCGTCGTGAAGGCATCGCGCTGCGCCAGACGCAACGTTTCCAGGAAAGTAATGGCATTGCCATCTACATAACGGAATCGGCTCAGCCCTGAACGGTTCCAGCGTGTCAAATCCTTTTTATCCGTCAGCGAATTCATCCGCGTTGGCCTCCATGCAGCACCACACGCAAAATACCCAGTCCCGGATTTTGGGTATCATTGTTACACGTAGCGATCTCCAGACCGTCCAGACGAATACGGCCTGCATCGGCCTGGTTTGGATAACGTTTCCCGACACGCTTGAAACGGTTCAGGCATACCGCTTCCACACCATCGATTTTCATCACGGTTTCAATAATATCGCCGGCATGCAGATCCTCGCCGAAAGCCAGTCTGCCCGGTGCAAAAAATCCACCCAGCGCCGTGCTAAGCGCCCGGATAATGGCATGTCGAATTTCCGACTGAAAATAATTATTGGCCACCCGCACGGAAAGTGAAATATTAATACCGGCAAACCGCGCATCCTGCAGAAAAACTTCCTGTGCCGCCATTCTGTAGGCGTCAAGATATGGACGCAAAACAATACGCGGCGTCGGTTCTATGGCCCAATCGACGTCACCCAGTTCATGTTGCTGATTGAATTGATCGATACCTGTCTGCAACAGCGCGAGATTGCTGACACCGCCCACACTTCCTGCTGTCAGCGGCACATCCAGCGTTATATTTTCTATCATTACCATCGCCGCATAAATGGTGTTCCACGACCCTGTCCAACGGCTATACGCATGTGCGCGCAGCACCAGCGGATGGTCTTCCAGTCTTTCCGCATAATCGCCCTCGGTCACCATCCGCTTTTGTGTATGGATGGCGCGCGGTCCTGATGCGCGCGCTTTCTCCATCGCATATGGGTACAGTGTCCAATAATTGTGCAAGGCGTCGTTACGCGCACGCATGACAAACTCGGGTGCGTTATCAAGAAAAAGCTGAACCGCATCAAGTGCAACCAAAGGCGCGCCCGCAGGATTATCGATAAATACCTGGAAATTCGCCTGTTGTGCGGGCGTCATTTCATCAATGGCGTCCTGATAATCCGAACGATACTGCTGTAACGCCAGATAAAATGTCTGCAAACGCGCTCTTCGCGTCGCTTCATCCTCACTCGCAGCGCCAGTAGCATCGGGAATTTTTGCTTCGGAACCGGCCAGATTGACGGCATCATAACCAATCATTTCCAGCAACCGCCGCACCGATTCAGGACGCCGCGCCGTTTCAAGAAACGCTTCGGTCTGTACACGATCGAGCATATCGGACAGTTGATCCAAAACGACCGACATGGTTTCTACAATCACCACTTCCATATCGGCCGGTGTCCAGCGCCGGCGCTCCGGAAAACGCGCCGCCAGTTCCTCCAGCATAAACAAGCGAAAACCGTCGTAATCGCGCACCAGCCAATCGAAGTCATCACCGACTTTGGGCAGTGGATCCGGCAGTTTTACCTGGCGATAGCCGCAGTCGCTGCAGCCATCGGCGAAATATAACTCGGATGACGGTTGCTCTGCCATTTACTGATCCCCTCCGACAACAAATTCCAACTGCTCTGAATGATTCAGCGTCGCCAGTGTGTACGCGATGGTAATGAACAGTTTTTCGCCTTCGCCGGTCACGTTCACTTCCAGACTTGCCGGCGCGACTTCTCCCGCCAGCGCTTCATTAAGGGACGCGGACAGCCTTTTTTTGGTAATCTCCCATATTGCCGGGCTGTTCGGTTCGAATACCAGTGCACGCACGCCTGCGCCGAATTCAGGGCGATACCAGCGCTCCCCCGCATCGGTGAACAGCACCTGTTCGATTTGTTCGCGGACATGGTGCTGACGGTTGCTCGTAGCCGCACCGTTTTCCCCGATTTGCATCGGGAACTTCATATAATCCGGATTATTCAGTCGAGTCGCCATAATCGTCCAATCCTGTATCGTTCAATCCCCTGCCGTTTCCGTCACTTAAATCCACATCAGAGCGCCTTGGTTTTCGTCGTCAACACAACCGGCGTTAACGGTGGCACCGGCGGCCCAGACGGGGAACCGGGCGCGGTGCACACATGCGTATGGGCGTTGAACAGAGATAAAAATGTCTGCGCCTTGATCAATGGTTCTCCACCCTGTCCCGCCACGTCGACGGTTGTACCTTTAATCACAACCTGCGTTCCTTCCACGGTAATGCCACTGGCAGCCATTTGTATGGTGTTGCCATTACTGTCCTTGATTTCGGTGCCGCTGCTGTCCATTGTTATTTTGTTGCCATTGGCGTCTTCCACGATGATCTTGTTGCTTTCAGCATCGAGTGTTAGCGTATTACCCGCAGCATCTTCGGTTTTAACGGTGCCTTGCGGATCAATGGTCATTTCCGTGCCGGACGGGTGCGCCAGCCGGAATTGCTCTTCTCCACTGGCATCATCGAACTGTAAAACATGACCGGATGGCGTGCGGATAATACGCGTCGTCGGCTCATCCAGCGCGGCTTCCTCGGGCGTATCGCTTTCCTGCTGCCAGAAAACGCCGACCCAGATCGGGCGATCCACATTGCCTTCTTCAAACTCAACCCAAATCTGCGCATCCACTTCGGGAATCATAAAAAGTCCCTGGTTGGTCAGCCCGCCAAACGGCATACACGGCAACGCCCAGCCGGTATCCTGATCACCCAGCACCGAAGGCACTCTGACTTTCAACCGGCCGCGTTTCTCCGGGTCCTGATTATCAACCACAAAGCCCCGGTATTTGCCGTAATAGCGCTGCTGCGATTGCTGTGCAATTTGATGAAGCAGTTGTTCCATTAAACTAAACTCCTCAGTTGAATGGTGTTTAGCGTGCGTTGTTGTTGATTTCTGACAAGGCGCAATGAGGCGTCATAACGGGTTATGGCAACGCATTGCAACACAGTCAGAGATAAAGAACAGCGTACTATAAACATCATAGCGACAGCGCCCTAAGCACCAAAACTTTTACGGAACATAAACTGTATATTTTCATATCAATTCCAATAATTCAAAGCGATCAACTGTGGAATTTAGGTTCACAATACTCCTGCAAGCGGATTGCTTGACTCACTTAAATCATCGCCGTAGGCATTGCGCAGCAGCCGGAAAGAAACCTTATATCCGTTGACATCAAAGCGATGTGTCGCCGCATCGACATAATAAGTACCGCTATAGCGTTCCCCCACGCCATCGACGCCAACAGGCTCTCCGATGCGCAATACATGGCCGTACAAGCTACCATCCAGTTCGCCGTCCACATTGATTTTCATCGATTGTTCGTTGGCCATCTGCTGGGCAATCGCCTGCATCTGCGTTGCATCGCTGACACCCTGCCGTTGCGGCCGCCAGACAAAATCATTTAAACCTGCCCCACTGCTGTCAGCCGCATCATTACCCAGCACCCGCAAATTCGGCGTGACTTCAACCGGCGACTCACTCGTGCCGACTTCCGCGGCAACCTGATACGCCACTTTGTCCGGTTTATGGCCATCATCCCGAATGTTAAAACTGATGCAGTTGGTATCCGGTCCGGCATACACCATAATTGTCGGTTGCGTCTCGGCATCGAGCCGCATATCGCCGAAATGCAGCTTTCCTTCCTGAAAAATAATCTCGTAACCGTTTGTTTGTGCACGACGCTGCAGGAATTTGATATCCGTGGTATTTTGCAATAAATCCTGCACTGTCTGGCCTTCACCGGGTTGCTCCAGTATGCCTAAATCGTTCCGGCCGGCTATTTCAACAGCAATCGCGCCATCGGTCGTTGGCGCGTCTTCCCCCCAACGCTGCTCAATATGCTCGCGGTCCATCTGCAGCGAATGATCTTGGCAGGATACCGTAACTTTTGCCGAACCCCGTTCCTGCGGGTATTCCGCCCGAACCTCCTTGACGAAACCCCGCATTACTTCTTCTGTTTCATCGCCGAACACGGCTTCAATCCTGACAGCAATCCAGGGTTTAAACCGGTCGTCATCCTGCACCGTCCAGAGACCGTCTTCCAGACGGCGGGTTTCAAAAACCAGTGTTGCCGTCGTTGCCCGGCTGCGATCCGCATCGACCACCACTTCAACCAGCGCCGGATACATATCGTCAATTTCCTGGTTGTCCAGCTTGACGATACATTCAGCCGGTTGCAGCTTTTTATCACTGAGCAGATCCAGAAGTCCCATGCACCAACCTATTCCTTCAATTTAGGAATCAATAAAATTGATCCCTGCATTGTTTCATCCAGCATGTTTCCGGCATACAAAAATTCAGGATTGGCGTCCACGATACGCCACCATTGACGATCATCGTTATAGTAGTGACGCGCCAGTTGATCGAGCCGGTTACCGGCCTGAATTTCATGTTCGATCATGCCCACAGCGGGACCGATTTCGCGCGCGCGCAATCCTGGAAACACGTCGCCACCATCCGCTGACAGTTGAAACAGTCCGGTATTTCTGTACCGTGATTTTTTTAAAAGCATCTGACTATCAATCCTCTACTTGTTAGACTGCTAGAATGAAGCGCCAAAAGAGGCCGAAAACGATACCGAAACCCCGCTGGCCAGATTGACCGCCGCACCCGCCATCTGACGCACTTTTTCAACCTGATAAAATGGGTTATTGCTTTCAATAACCTGAAAACTGAGCGTTACATTCGCCCGGTAAGGCATCAACGTCGGCAGATGCGCCACTTCTTCCACCTGCACGCTGGTTAAAAATACCGGCAACACATGCGTACCCCATACCAGCAACAAAACGGACGGATGCTCATCGCGCTGAAAAGCCTTGTTGCCGCCCAGTCCGAGACTCGACAGCATCTGTACACCACCGGGTCCCTGTGTTTTGGGCTCGACCATACTGCGCAGCGTATCGAGTTCCGGTTCAATGCCAAACGCGACTGCCGGTCCGTGTCCCGGCGACGAAGGATCGCTCATGCGATCGGTTGCGTCGATCAGGATCTGCATGCTGAACTGTTCGGGTTCGATCGTAACGCCCTGTGCCACGCGCGGTGTTTCATTGGGCAATGCAAAATCATAACCGCCACGCGTGCCCGGCGCATTGCCAGTCACGACACTGATCGACCGTGTGCGTGACAGCGTTTGCGGATTAAATTCAAACTGCAATACCAGCGGCGGTATCGACAACCCGTATTCAATCAAAATGCCGCGTGTTAAATTAATCAATGCCACGATTCTGCCCCCTCTGTTTGCTTTGCACGTTTTGCCGGTTATTCTGATTCAATGGATTACGCTGACCGGAAACGCCAGAAACATGCAGTTGCGCATGAATCGATTGCGCAATGCGCCGTGCGATCACCTGATCCGTTTCACCATTGAAGATGTTCACTTTCGGAACCGCCAATGTCTTCAGTTCGAATGATTGCGCCACTGGCAACCGCGCCAATTGTCTTGCCACGTCGCGAGCGATTGCATCAGCCCGTCTCTCGTATCCCGGCGGCAACCTCAGATTTAACTGTTCAATGCTATAAACACATTTACCCATTCTACACGGCCTCGCTGCTATAAATCGCTTCAGGCAAATAGTTTGCCAGTGGCCCCAGATCGTTTTTATTCAACTGCGGACGGTCTTTGGCAAGCTCGCGGTAAACGGCAATTGCCGCATGCGCCAGTGAAATCGGTTTTTCATCCTCCGCCGCAAGATAAGCGGCATGCAAACCGGCGTTGCGGATATTGCCGCCGGTCAGATTGACCGCTTGGGCCAGAAACTCAATATCGAGATCGTCAGCCCGTGGCGCATGCGGCGGAATCATGCGCTGCCATAACGACGTGCGCGCTGTCCGGTCCGGCCGTGGAAACTCCACGACAATCTGGAAACGGCGCGAAAACGCTTTATCGATCTGGTTGCGCAGATTTGTCGTCAAAATACACGGTCCATGGTGATCTTCAATACGCGCCAGCAGATAGCTCACTTCCATGTTCGCATAACGGTCGCGTGCTTCCTTGATCTCACCACGCTTGCTCATCAACGCATCGACTTCATCAAATTGCAGCACCATTTCCCGGCCATGTGCGGCATCGAACAATTTGCCGATATTCTTTTCCGTCTCGCCGATATACTTACTGACCAGCCGCGCCAGATCCACGCGATATAATGGCCAACCCATTTCGTTGGCGATCACTGTTGCCGCGAAAGTCTTGCCGGTTCCCGACGATCCGCTGAACAGCGCCACCGGGCCACCGACTGCATGACCGCCCCAGCGATCGACCACGGTTTCACGGTGCCGCAACCACATCAGGTATTCACGCAAAACCCGCTCACGATCCGGCGGCAGCACAAGATCATCCCAGGATGCGCGTTGCCGGACCGGATAAGCGCCAGGCGGCACTTCTTCGATTTGTGGTAAGTCCATCAGCAACGCCAGGGTTTTTTTTCCAGGGCGCAGCGGCGCAAATGAACTGTCCTGATCGGCTTCGATTAAATCCAACCGCCGAAACTCGCCGCTGGTTGCCGTCAGTTGCCGGGCATGATGCAGCTCAGTGTAGTCCAGTGCAAGCAGCTGCTGCAACAATGCAACTGTCACAAAAGGCTGTGGATTTGCCGGTTGCAGCTCCTGGTACAACCAGCCGGTTTTTGGTTGTGCTTCACTCGCCACGATGCAGGCGAGCACATCCATACCCAGCGGCGTCAGGCTGTTGATTGGCAATTTTGTCCAGGGACTGTTTTTCGATTGTCTTAACCGGTCAACCTGTAGTTGAAGTTTTTCCAGACGTTTCAACACGTCATCGCGCGGCTGTTGCCCGGAGCGCGATAACAATAAACAGTGCGCCAGCACTTCGACACGCTCCCATTCAGCCTGAAGGTTAACGGGTGAGATATTTTCAACGGCTGCTTTCATCCTACACCGTCCTGTATACACTGATGAGCAAAGGATTACTGCGGATTTCAATAGCCGGATGCCCCGGAATCACGGTAACACTGCGGGTTGCGTAAATTAATCCCTGTGCGGCCTGCTCACCGACAGGAATTTCCACCGGCAGCGGCAACGGTAATGTTTCCGGAAAAACACCGGGGACCGATTCAGGTATATTCTGCGGGTCAATTGCATCGTTAAACGGGTTGACCGTGAGTGGCGCGCCTGCCGGACGCCAACCGTTTGAATCCCATACTTCCCAAATCAAATCAACGGTCTCACTGCTGTCGCCCGCAATCCACAGATCCGGGGAAAAACCGGCAAACTCTGGACTGCCCACACCGAAACTTAGCGTATGCACGCATGCATCCTGATAGAGCCAGCAAATCTGGGGCGCCCATTGTGGATTGGCAATGTTGACACGATGAAACGGCACGCGCGGACCGGACACATTTCCAGAAAAAGAGGCAAAACGTTGCACGCGACCGGCAAAAACCTGATGGCCCAGACTCCCGACAATCGGTGGCTCGGCCCGCAGTTCTGATGGAATAATGGGCATCAGGGCAAGTTCATAAATCACTGACGGCCTGTAAACAGTATCGCTTTGCGTCGACCAGATTTGATTAATCTGTTCGTCAGTCATTGGCGAAAAAACAACCTGCAGGCGTACACTGACGTCCCCGATATTGACTGCAGACAAAACCGGTTGCTCATGAAAAATCCGCATTATTTCTCCGAGCATGCGTAAATCATTTTCACCTGCCGGAATATCATCCTCATCAATGCCAAAAGTGGTAATCAGGCAAAACAGGCGCATACGCCAGAATTCATCGGGACGCGTTACAGGCTGAAAACCCGAGGGCTCAAACCGATAGAAAAACAGGTTAATTCGATGTTGATCGTCGTCATCAGCGACTTCTGCTGGTGCAGCGATACTGACGGTAATATTATTGGTCGCTGCGTTGACACCGCTACGCACAAAATCCCCGATCGCATTGCAGATAATCGATAAAGACGACTCAGGAATCGGCATAGTCTACAAGCTCCGCAAATAATGACGGCTGGTTTGATCGTCGCGACGCGAGTTCGACACTGTTGCCTGCTTTCCTTGCGTTGACTTTGGTCCTTCGACAATCACATTCACCACACCTATTCTGACCTGTGGATAGGCATCTTTGTGATTCTCAACAACTGATGACTTGAGTGCATGCGATTCAATACGCGTCTCATTGTTCACCACAACCGTTGGATGCTTTGACGCATTGTGGTCACTCTGTTCAACCGCCTGTTTAATTACCGCCTCATTCCGCGGTTTTAACGCGTCTTCCAAACCTGCGTTTCCGGGATTCAGTTCTGATCCGGAATCGAAATCAATCCCAATGCCTTGCGTACGTAAGTCAGGCTCGGTAAAAACAGGTTGATCTAATGCAACATGCTCCACGATGTTTTGTACCGGTTTGCGCACCGGTTCCAATAATGGATCACTATTCTGTAAATCGTCAATTGGTGGGCTATCCAGATCTTTTTCACTGGCAAAACAATCATCTGAAATCAACTGTTGTGCAGTTACCGGCATAGGCTGCGTACTATCGTTGCGTGCTTCTGTCCGGTAATCAAATGGCGCGCCACCCAAACCCAGCCTGCGTTCATGCTCATCGGTACGTTCGAATCCGCTAGCCGACTGTTCCGGTACTCGCGTCTGGTGCGCATGATGGACCGCCGACGCTGCCACGTCGCTTGCAGTCCGATTGACAACAGGCTGAATTTTTTTTACGCCGACCGCTCCTCCGGTCTCTGCAAACTCTGAAATTTGCGCCTGATTTTGCGGCTGAACGCTGTTTGATAGTGTCGTTTTTCCGGACATGATCCCGGATTCAATCGCAGCATTTCCTAACCCGGTAAAATCCGCAGAATTATGCTGATGCGGATGTTCAGGTTCCATTCCGGCAAAAGACGAAACAGTCTCATGCGTAACAAAAGACCTGCCGTTTCGGCTGTCATTAATAATGTTTTTAAAAAAGCCGCCCATTATGACCTTCCTGCTTAACGTGACTATGAGCGGCCATGCCGCGGCTACGATCTATCAGTTGCAAATATTTCTGTCGGCGTGCACGCGGCAGATCCAGTATATCCTGTTCACGCCAATGATAGTGCATGGCTATCGCATGCACTTCATTGAATAATGTGTCAGGCGATTTTTCAAAACAGCTGTAGGGTGTAGCTGTCAAACGATTCTGCGCTTCACAGTGCGGGCAAACCGCCAGCACCTCGGTTGCAATTTCAGGCGACATCGCTTCTGACGTTGATTCGATTTTCTCAATGTCTTCTGCTGTCAAGTTTTCCGGTTTTAA
The DNA here is from genome assembly GCA_031316255.1 of Nitrosomonas sp. NCBI lineage: Bacteria > Pseudomonadati > Pseudomonadota > Betaproteobacteria > Nitrosomonadales > Nitrosomonadaceae > Nitrosomonas > Nitrosomonas sp. Next base: position 3,328,031 of record JALDQW010000001.1, read on the forward strand.
TCCTGGCCTGCGCCCTTTTATTTTTACCAACCGCGCAATGAGTGTTCGCAATGCTTTCTGATGATCTGTTATGCCGGAAATAGCGCGCTGATCATTGCCTGTTGGTACGGAAACGGAGATCATTCCCAGACTCACTTCAATATCTCTGCTCGGATAGCCTTCACCCGCAGGCTTGACCGGCAACTCGGATTGCCGAAAAGACACATCGAATTTTTCCGCACAGTGATGACACACAGCCGTCAGCCATACTGGTCGATCATCCATGTGCACAGCCAATTGACGCATCAGAAACTGACGGTCTCCAACACTCAAGCCGCTGATCAGTTCCTCGCTCACTTGCTGTCCCCCGATACTGGCCAGTGCGTTACACAATACCTGTGTCACGCGCTCAACATGATTCAATTCCGGGTACGTTTGCGCGTTTAGCATGAGTTCGAACCCGCCCGTGAACTCACGAAACGTGAAATCGCGCCTGAGCGTAGTGTTAACCAGAATTCCACCGGGAAGTTGCATCGTGCTGTGCCTTGAATTATCGAATCGACATTACGATTCAGTGGGTTCAGTCACGCTGGCGTCACGTTCCCAACCATTATGCTGCAATGTCAGCGTCTGTATACCCACGGTATTCATGGTCCCGGCATCAAATTCCGGTAATGCCTGAAACTCCGATACCCAAGCGCCGTAAACCCGGTAGGAAATCGCCAACGCCCCTTGCAGATTCAGTACATTCAAAACAATATCCTTACGGTAATTCACCAGTGACATCGCCGCGTTGCCCTGAATATTGTTAACCAGATTCGCCCAGTTCTCGAAAATCGGATCATGGGTCAAACCCTGTTCAAGTGTGATCGGCTCATAACTTGTACCCCCCGGCATTACACGTTCATGCGCCGCATCGCCTGCTGAACGCCACTTGACCGCTTCTGTCGATTTCTTGAGCACACTCATTTTTCTGAGGCCGGCAACAGGCGCACCGTCAACAATTACCTGAAACATAAAAGTACGATAGGGATCGTAGCGGTGCGCATTGGCCGGAAACATTGGTGCAGCCATAAAAAACCTCCTCTTCTCGCTTAAAATATTCGAATGTTATTGCTCGCCTACTTTCTGCTGAATACGTACAATGACAAATTCTGCCGGTTTCAACGGCGCAAAACCCACAATCACAATCACTTGTCCACGATCAATATCGCCCTGCGTCATCGTGTCGCCCAACCCGCAACGGACAAAATAGGCGTCCTTCGCTGTTGCCCCCTGAAACGCGCCTGCACGAAACAATCCATCCATAAACGAACCGATATTGGCGCGCAGCGAACCCCAAAGCGGGTGATCATTCGGCTCGAACACCGCCCACTGAATCCCGTTGTAAATACTTTGTTCAATATAAATGGCGGTCCGGCGCACGGGAACATAACGCCATTCCGGATCTGCCCTTGTCGCCAGCGTTCTTGATCCCCAAAATACCGGTCCGAAGCCGGGGCGATTTCGAATGCAATTGACACCGGCCGGATTCAGTCCATCCTGTTCCAAATCCTCGACGTTATATTGCAGTCCACTGACATTGATACGCGTTTCCACACCTGCAGGCGCTTTCCAGACGCCGCGTTTACTGTCTATTTTGGCCCACATCGCCGCTGCAATTGATGAAGGCGGAATGTTTAAGGTCTTGCTTGCGGTTGGATTGGAATCGACATGATAAAGCGGGTTGCTCACCGCCACCCAGGGGTAATAAAGCACAGAATAGGTGGATGTAGGCAAGCTCAATGAAGAAACATCATTACTCGTTTCCAGTTCGGTATCGGCAGGCGGATCAACAATGACCACCCGGCTCATGGTCGCTTCACAATGGGTGATGGTGTTGGTGATGAAATCATTACTGCTGCCATCGTCCGGCCATCGCTGTCCCGGCAGAACCATAATGGAAACATCGCGAAACTTGCGCAGCACGTTATTGTAAAAATTCAGATAATCGTCCGCAGTCGGCCCGGCCTCGGAGCCGCCGACCAGGGTACTGAAGCTCGTAAAATTGCCGTCTGCATCCTGTGAATTGGCTACAGGCAGCGCTGTCACTCCTTCTTCAACAGTCACCTGGATCAAACTGGAACTGCCATTGACGACTTTTTCGACAAAATTGTCATCGGCTGGATCCATACTGAGTCCGCGAAACACTTCGGAAGATATTTCCACAAAACCACTACTATCCTCAATTCCAACATGCAAATCAAAATTCGAACCATCAACAGCGATTGCAACCCGCAGCGCTTCACCCCAATCACCCTCACTGGATGCGTTAACAGTCAGCACATCTACCGGTGTCGAATCGACTAACACAACCGATGCAGTATCCGGCGCCGGGTCACTATCGAGAACGCGGCAGATATAAGCCGCTTTGCCGCCATTCTGATAAAACGCACGCACCGCCAGCGCCATATGGTCATTCACATCCTGCACGCCTGAAGATTGCGTATAATCACCAAACTGGGAAACATATTCCTCCCACGTGCCAATTAATGTAGGTGTATTCGCCGGACCTCTAAATGGCGAACCAACAAATGCGGCAGTCGATGTTGATACACCTTCTATCGCTCTGGAACCACTGGGTATCTCCTCGATGTAAACACCCGGATGTAAATAACTAGGCATTATTCTCTCCCACAGTAAACGAAAATGATTTTGCTCGAAAATATCTTGAACGCTCTGTTTCGGCTATAAAGCCTGCGTTCATACTTTATAAGACGCAAAAAGCATGCCCGCTGCTTTATGATTTAAGTCACTGTTTTTATGCATCCAAAAAAACCGGAGTGAACCTGTTTCCGGGTTATTTATAACCCATAATATTTTTAAAATGCATTAAATACAGCGTAACTATCTATTTATAAGTAACTTATATCGAATACCCAGACGGGTAAAATAACACCCGTTTGAACAGCTATTTTTCCGGAACGACTTCAAGAATTCATCATTCCAAAAGAGTGGAGCGAGAATAAAAAAATCCTGACGCAGTATATGATTGATATGTAAGGAAAAAATTTTGAGAACAAGAAAGCATGGTAACGGAGTATGAACTATTCGCGGCGTCCGCAATCGGAGCCGACCGGGAATCCACCGTCTATCGCAACCCGTTTTTTTCAGGATGCGATAAATATTATCGAACTGAGAAATGCTGATATTGTTTAAACAAGCAATTTAAGAACCAAGCCTATCGCAACAAAAATCGCCATCCAGGCAAAACCCTGCTGCAGCCTGGGGCCGGAAAACCGTGCCGAAAGCAGAAAACCAATCATCATGCCTGCCAATGCACCCACAGCAAACGGCGCAGCAATCGACCAGTTCATGGTACCCAGAAAAACGGCGGAGGAAGCACCAACTGCTGAAACCAACGCAATAACTGCCAGCGATGTTGCCAATATCGACTGCATTTGCAGGTAGGTCACTTTCTTGAGCGCAGGCACAACGACAAAGCCACCACCCACACCAAGTAAGCCGGACAGGAAACCGGCCAGCGCACCCGACATGGCCAACGCACGCGCACAGGGCCAGGTCCAGATCAAGCGGCCATTGGTATTTCCAACCATACACGGGATCTCGGGCGAAGGATGGTGGCGCATTACATCGGTCTGATTGTCATAATCTCCTTGCCTGCCTTTACGCAGCATGCTGATCGCCACATAGGCCAGCACCAGCGCGAAGAGCAGGATTAACGGTTCATGGGGCAACTGCTGGGACGACCAAAGCCCAAGGGGAGCGGCGATCGAACCGGTTAGCGCAACGACACCGGCAGCCCGGTAGCGCACTTTTTTTTGCTTCAACCCGATCAAGGCGCCTACTGTTGCCGAGAGACACACTGCCAGCAAAGCAATTGGAACCGCTTCAGACATGTTCATGTGCAAGCCGAATATCAGCAAAGGTACAGCCAGAATAGCGCCACCCGCGCCTGTCAGTCCAAGCACGATGCCGGTAATCGATCCCAGCAGGCAACTCATTAATATCGGCTCCATAATTCGTCACTCAATGTTTTTTACGTGGATGCGCCAACCATTCATTTCCTTTCAGCATACCATTCCAGTATAACCAGGGAAAAACCGTTGTTTTAAAGAACCAGTATAATTTTCTAGGCACAGCGGGCTTTAATGGAAATGTCGGCAGCAGTTTCCCGCCAAAACCGAATTCAGCCAAAACAACTTTGCCATTTTCAACCGTCAACGGGCAAGCACCGTATCCATCGTATACCACCGGCAATTCCTCATCTTCCTTGTCCGCCAGCAGGTTCTCGGCAACCACGACAATCTGTTTTCTGATGGCAGCGGCCGTTTTTGCATTCGGCGAGGAACAGGCATCGCCGAGTGCGAAAATATTAGGATAGTCCGGGTGCTGCAATGTTTTCTCATTGACCTTGCAGAAACCGGCCGCATCCGCCAATGGACTGTTACGCAAAAAATCCGGCGCCATTTGCGGCGGTGTCACATGCAACATATCAAATTGCTTTTCTTCAAGACGCACACTGCCGTCATCGTCTTTGATTTCAAAATAAGCTGTTTTACTACTTCCGTCTACCTTGACGAGATTTGAGTTGAAGTTGAGCCTGGCATGATAGTGCTCGACATACCGCATCAACGCGGGCACAAAATCGGCCACACCAAACAAAACTGCGCCTGCGGTGTCAAATTCAACCGAAATGTCATCCAGACTGCCGGTTTTCATCCAGTGATCGCATGCCAGATACATGGCTTTCTGGGGAGCGCCCGCACATTTGATCGGCATTGGCGGCTGGGTAAACAACGCTTTTCCCTGCTTGAGTTCCTGTACCAGCGACCAGGTATACGGCGCCAGATCAAAACGATAATTGGAGGTAACACCATTTTTTCCCAGCGTTTCCTCCACGCCTTCTATTTTTTCCCATGCCAGCCGTATACCCGGACAGACAACAAGCTGGCGGTAACCTATCTTACGTCCGTCTTCCAGAAGAACAAGATTCTTGTCCGGATCAAATCCCGCTGCAGCCGCATGGATCCACTCTGCATTGTCAGGCATAACCTCCGACATCCTGCGAACCGTTTTGTTCGCGTCATACGCGCCGCCCCCAACTAATGTCCAGGCTGGCTGATAATAATGCTTATCATGAGGTTCGATAATGGCAATACGAAGCGATTGGCGGCGCTTGAGCAAGCTCGCCGTTATACCGATACCCGCCGAACCGCCGCCGACTACCACAACGTCAAACGCATTACCCCAGTTGCAGGCATCGACAGTTGCTTGATGCATTTTGGCAACTTCGGAATCGGACTTTGACATGGCATGCAATGCCGAAGCGCGTCTCCCGGAATTACAAAACGCAAGCACCGGCCCTGGCAGTTCAGCCGTTAATTTACGAAACGCATTACCCCGCTTTTCAGGGATGACACCCACCTGCACCGGCAAGTAGGCAAACGTAATGCCCAGCGCTTTGGCTTGAGTCTCCAGCTGTTCACTCGTCGGTTGACTCTCACCGCCTTCAAAATCAGGCCGGTTGCAGATAATCGACTTAAAACCTGATTCAGCGATTTCAGTCAAGTCATCGATGCTGATTTGACCGGTTACCGACAATTTCTCATCAAGCTGGGTAAAATTGATGCTCATAATTCACTCCTTCTAAAAATCAATTAAGCCATATTGCCGCATTGTTATTTTTTTAATACTTGCTGGTCACAATAAAGCTCAAATAAAGTCTGCATAATGCGCATGGCTTCCTCGCTAGCCAGACTATAATAGATATACTTTCCCTTGCGCTCGGTTGTTACAAGTCCTTCTTCGCGCAATACCGTAAGTTGCTGAGAGAGAGTGGGCTGGCGGATATCGAGCGATTTTTCCAGCTCACCCACATTTCTGGCGCCCTGGTTTAGCTGACATAAAATAAGCAGCCTGTCTTCATTAGCCAGCGCTTTCAAGATTGCACACGCCTTAGATGCAGAAGTACGTACGGTTTTCATGTCAGGTAACATTAAATCAATACCACTCATCATTTTTCACTCATTCACAAAGAAATTTTCTTGAAAAAATTTATTTACGCCTATTCTTAAAGCCAGGCTAACACTGAATTCAGCATCGCGACATATAGAAACCGCATGTTACCACCGAGCGTTCCTGTGCACGCTCCGGCGCAACCTAAAATACCTGCAGTTCATTTGCTCAGATGAAATATCAGAAATCCGCAGCACCGATCTTTACCTCCTCCACTAATTCCGCCTCTCCAAACAGTCATAGTAGATTTAAATAAAATATTGCATAATATTATATATATTGATATATTATTTGCAAGTATTTTATATTTGACTAACACATTAACGATGGAGTGTTTAATGCCACCTAATATCAATGCTTTTTTTGATCCCGCTACCTGGACCATCAGTTATACCGTATACGATGATATGACCGGAAGCTGCGCGATCATAGACCCGGTTCTGGACTATGACCCAAAATCCGGCCGAATTCGTACAACGTCCGCAGATGCTTTAATCGAATTTATACAGCGTCAACAGCTTACCGTGGAATGGATACTCGAAACGCATGCCCACGCCGATCACTTGTCATCCGCTTATTATTTGAGAAGCAAAGTTGGCGGCAAGATTGCAATTGGGGAAAAAATTCCCGTCGTGCAGGAAACTTTTAAAAAGGTGTTCAATCTGGGCGATGAGTTTATGCCGGACGGGCATCATTTTGATCATTTATTCGCTGATGAAGAATTTTTTCAGGTCGGCAAATTAACCGCCAAAGCGCTTTTGGTGCCCGGACATACACCAGCCGATATGGCATATCAGTTTGACGATGCAATTTTTGTCGGCGATACGCTGTTTATGCCGGATGTAGGCACCGCACGCGCCGACTTTCCGGGCGGTGACGCGCAAAAGCTCTACCGTTCCATCCAAAAAATACTGTCTTTTCCGCCACAGACACGATTGTTCATGTGTCACGACTATCCGCCCAATAATCGCGAACCTGTTTGGGAATCGACCGTCGCTCAGGAGCTTGAACATAATATTCATGTCCATAAAGGCGTTACCGAAGAAGCGTTCATTGAACTGCGCAATGAAAGGGATGCAACGCTTGAAGCGCCTGTTTTGCTATTGCCTTCAATACAGACAAATATTCGAGCGGGAGAAACACCGCCACCGGAAGATAACGGTGTTTCCTATTTTAAAATCCCTATTAAAATGCTTTAATTAACCCGTATCGTTCGAATATCATTATTAGTAAGCGGTGACAAATGGATACGCGACTTAAAGGAGTTACATGCCATGTCATATCCCGAAATAACGCGACGTAAATTTTTACAATACTCTGCTGCAGGCGCCATGACTTCAACTTTTCCCGGTATAAGCCTGTCGACAGACAGGCACATCAATAAAGCGCCAGACAAAAATTTCAAACCGGATGTGGAACTGGAGTTGTATGCCGAAACTGCGGAAGTGCCGATATTGCCCGGCCCTCAAACACATGTATTCCGATATACGGGAAAATTGTTAAAAGGTCCGCCAAACAGTATAAAAACACTGCCCGGCTATCTGGGCCCCATTCTTAATTTTGAGCGTGGCCAGAAAGTCCGGATTTTCTTCTACAACACATTGACCGAACCTGTCATTACGCATTGGCATGGTTTGCATGTTCCCCAGAAAATGGACGGCCATCCCATGTATGAAATTCTCAAAGGGGAGCGCTATGTCTATGAATTTGAGGTCGACAATCCCGCAGCAACCTACTGGTATCATTCGCACACCCACGAAATGACCGCCACCCAGGTCTATCAAGGCCTAGCCGGGTTGATTACCGTGCGCGATGATGCGGAAAAAAAACTCGATTTACCGGCTAACGAGTATGAAATTCCTCTCGTCATTCAGGATCGACGCTTTACGCAAGGCAATCAACTGCATTATTTACACGGCATGCATCAGCGCATGATCGGGTTTCTCGGCGACACGATTCTGGTCAACGGCCAGGCTGACAGCACGATACCGGTAAAAACCCGTGCGTACCGCCTGCGTTTGTTGAACGGTTCAAACTCACGGATTTATAAACTCGGCTGGGAAGACGGCACGCCTGTGACTGTCATTGGCACTGACGGCGGCTTGCTTGAAAAACCTGAGACACTGCCTTATCTCATGCTCGCACCTGCCGAACGCGCGGAACTGTGGGTGGATTTCAGCGGACGCAAAACAGGCTCAGAACTTACTCTGAAAAATCTGAGTTATCAAGGCGGCGGTCCGCAGATGGGCAGGATGGGTGGAATGGGAATGGGAATGGGTCGGGGTGGCATGGGCGGTATGGGTGGCATGGGTGGTGGATTGCCGCAGGGCAAGTCTTTCCCGATTGTAAAATTCAAAATTACTGAACATGTCAGTGATTCGCCGCAACTCCCTGAAAAACTGGTTTCGATACAGCGTTTAAGCGCAAAAGATTTAACCAATCCTGAAAAGACGTTACCGATTGCAATCGGCATGCGTCATATGTCTTTTCAGCTTAATGGCAGAACATTCAAAATGGACGATTACCTGGATATTGAAAAAATCCCGGTAAATACCATTCAGAAAATTCGTATCTATCATGACGGCGGCATGGGTGGCGGACGCGGCATGGGAATGATGGGCATGATGCGCGCCATGCCGCACCCAATACACCTCCATGGCCAACAATTCCAGATTTTGTCACGCAAAAACAGTAAAGAAAACAGTGCATACGACACCGTCAAGAAAGGTTTTATCCAAAACGGCTGGAAAGATACCGTACTGGTCATGCCGGGCGAGGACATTGAAATCATTAAACCTTTCCAGGATTACACAGGATTGTTTCTGTATCACTGTCACAATCTGGAGCATGAGGATATGGGCATGATGCGTAACTATTATGTTTTCTGATTGCGCTTCATTTCAGGCCTGTTTGCAGGCCCGAGCATTATTCCGTTTTTGTAATTCTATAAATTCGACCGTCACATTTTCATGCCGCTAACACGCAGAACGTTTCTTGGAATGACAGGTGCAGCCACACTGGTTGCCACCTGCTCTCCCAATCTATTCTCCGGCCAGCCGCTGCTCAGCGCATTGCCCGATCACCTTGCGATCTCCGATCTTAAAGGATTACAAACCCTTATTCAGAAGAGAGCCTTGATGCTGGGTTACCCCGTTAATATGAACTTTCCTCCCGCCGCATTTTTTGACTGGCGGAAAAAATTGAATTCCGCAGGGCTTAATCAATTTAATTTTAATAATGTCGGCGACCCTTTTAAACACAGTCACTTCTCATTTAACACACATGATCTGGAAAAAGAATTAATTGAGCGGTTTAGTGCGATTTACGGCTTTAAGCGGAATCAAGTCTGGGGATTTTTATCCAACAGCGGAACCGACAGCAACATGCATGGCATCTATATCGGCCGCACCCTGCTGAACAACCGAACTGGAGTCATGCCCAAAATCTATTTCACCCGGGAAGCACATTATTCGATTCAGATTCTCTCCAACTTAATGAATCTGGAATGGGTTGATGTCGATACCGAGGCTGACGGCAGCATGGATATCAACGATCTCGAGCGCAAGCTGAAAGCCAATCCTGATCATCCTGCGCTGGTTGTTGCGACGATAGGCACGACTTTTAAAGGTGCAATTGACCCAATTGACGGCATACAAAGCAAGCTTGCAGGGCGTGATTCCTATCTTCATCTTGATGCCGCCCTGTTTGGCGGCTATCTGCCGCATACGCCTTTTGCGGAAGATTTGTTACATACCCGATCATCCGGTCAGTCCGTGCGATATCATTCTATCGCCGTGTCTTGCCACAAATTTTTTGGCTTGCCCGCTCCGGCAGGATTGTTTATTACAACCCGATCCATTTTTGAGACGTTTGAAACGCAATTTGAGAAAATTCATGATCCCCAATATCTTTTACAGCTACCCGGCACCATTACCTGCTCACGCGATTCGGTAAAACCCGCCGAATTTCATTTTTTCAGTTCGGAAAAAGATTTTTCCCGTCAGGCCGCGGATACCCGGAAAATGCTGGACAATACAGATTATCTGCTCAACGAAATGAAAACACACTACAGCAATCTTGAGCCCGTACGCGCCAACAATCGCTCATCGATTGTTTATTTCAGAAAGCCATCAGACAAGATCGTCCACCGCTATACTCTTGCAACAATGGCAATTGAATGCGATGGACAATCTGTTTCCCATGCGCATATTGTTGTCATGCCGCATGTTGAAAAAAAAATCCTGGATCGCTTTCTGGAAGATCTTGTTGAACTATAGCTTACACTTTCTCAAAGTTAATCTTGAGAAAGTGGAAATACACATTATTCAACCAATCTGCTCAGTGACCTGGACTTGGGTGGATGGCGCAAATCAGTTCTGTTAAATTTAAATAACAACAAAACTGTATAATCATTATAGAAAGTTTCGGCCATATAAGGTGGTGATGTATGCACAAGTCGGCCGGACGGTTGTTCGAATATATTCAAATAGAAATTTGTGTAACCCACTTGATTTTGGGATTTATAAAAAGACAACTCCGGTATCGAGATCGGTATAAAAGAACCGCTGACGGGTGGAATGCCAAAAAATGTCTCATCAAACTCCGTACCAAGCGAATTAACCACAATGTGGACGCGATACTGCGCATTTTCTGGACTTTCTATATAAAACCCCTGACTACCTAGCCAACCACCAATAACATCGCCTACAAACGGATTATCAAGACTGAGTCCCGCGGTAGTTACTGCAACTTTAGAACCCGGCGGCATCGGAAGATCACCCCGCGTTTGTTGGGTCAGGCTTTTTGAAACAGCTTCACTATGCAGTAATTGCTCTATTGCGGTTCTCGACGAATGCGTTTTATTCTGAGTTGTTGAACACGCTGATATCAATATCAAACAAAATATGCCCAACGTTATTAATCCAATTCTTGTTTTTAACATCATGCTTTATAACTCCTATCTATTAGATATTATAAGTTCGTGGAATAGCCCTGTACTATTTTGTCACAAAAAAGAACTTTGCAGTTGTTCTCTACAGAGCCTTAACAGTTGTTGCACAAGAAATCAATACGTATTACCATTTCCAACAATCATAGACATGGATGCTGAAACTAATACAGCAAACGGCAATCTTCACACTCTGCATCAAAGAAAAAAATAAAAAGCGCGAATACTTGAACATCTGAACGGCAAAAGCTGCTGTAGCGCGCTTCTTTGACATTGAAATAAAAACTCTGAAACACCGTCTTCGAGACGAGCGTAGTAAACAATAAGCGCATAACAGAATTTGCAATTCTTAAACTAAACCGACGAAGGAGCTTTTTATGTCAAATATCGCAGGTAAGGCTTATGCCATGAATGTGATTACACCAATACGCTGGTACATGGTCTGGATTAATCGCCTGATTTTCAAAATAGCACTGAGCAACCCTTCCACGCTTAAAGGTCTGATTACGTTATCGCTCATCCATTATGCACGCTGGGTGATTATCCCACGAGACAGCTTTCCGCGACTCGATCCGAGTCAGCCCAAAGAAGAACTGAATTATTCGTATATGCTTTTTTTCAGTAATTTCAATGGCAGCTGGGATCAATATGTTGATTCATTTACATTTGCAATTCCGTCCGGGCTTGATTTGTTTTGGAAGTGGAATGTACGCTATCCCAAGTCCGTTCCGCTGACACCTTTTCATGACTATATCCGGCACAATCAGATCGATACGGCCCATTACTATAACGCCTATCCAATGGCCGCTTCCAACGATGTCAAGTCCGCAAAAATAGTTAAAAAAGCGTTAATCGATTTCAATGCAACATCTGCCGACAAAGCGCCAGAGGATTTTCTCAACGATTACAACAAGCTGCTCAACAATCTGCAACATCATTTCGGCGACATGCGACCCACACCCATCGTCAGCCTGTCCGCAGATGCAGTGAGAAAACGCCACCTGCAATCGCAGATTGATTAATCTGACATACAAGGAAAATTCACATGGCTACGAAAAGTGGAAATGCGACAGCATTGACCGTACTGTCCCCAATCAAGAACGGCGCAGTGGACGAAACCTCATATGCCGATATCACCCGCGAACGATGCCTGCGTTTGCCCATTCATGAAAACAGTCCTTTGTCCAAAGTACCAAATACTTACCTGGCACGCTTGTTCATCCTCGACGATGTATTTTACGAATCGCTGCCTGCAAATGATGCCGTATTCAATTTTTCGGATATTACATCGCTGTTTTCAGATTCGGCACGAAAAAAAGCACTGCCCCGTAAAGACCATTTAAAGTCCAAATATCTTGTTCTTTCCAGCAATTTTTATGGCAACCTTGAGGATTATCTCGTCGGCATGTGGGAAAAATGGTCTTATGTCGACCATGAAGGCAATCAGCGCGATATCCGCCATATCTGGGAACATTGTGTCGCCTTCGATCGCGTGACCGATAGCGCCAGTTTTATTAGCTACATCAAGCGCTGCCAACTGGATGCCAGTCTGTTTTTTAATGGCTCGACCGATGATTCCCTGCAAGAACAGCTCAAATCACTTTATTTAAAACAGGAATTCACCCGGTTTGCCGTTGAGCATCAGGGAAAAAGCGCAGCAGAAATACAACAGGCGTTTAAAGCCTTTATCGAACGCGCACAACCGGAGAATCTGGAATCGCCTACATGGTCGCCCGGAAAATCAACGCCCTGAGCGACCCAGTTAGCTGTTAGCCAAATACATCGAATTGTCTATCAATAACCTTTACCAGAGTGATTAATCATGACACATAAACTCGATTTAACAGACATACAGGGTAATATCATCAAGGCATACGGCAGATACAACTTCCAGAAAGCACGTTACCTTTTCCTGCGTATTGATGACGGCAACAAAGGCCGAAAATTTGTCGGCGCAATCACCACCAAGGTAACATCGGCCGTGCCTTGGGACAAACAAGATACAGAGGGAACATCTGCCGTACCACAGGCCACCACCAACATTGCGTTTACTTTTGATGGTTTGCAGGCTCTCGAAATCCCCACTGCTTCCCAGAGAGGATTTCCGGATGACTTCATCATGGGCATGTCCAAACGCAAGGACATTCTGGGTGACGACGGCCCCAGCGACCCCGCAAACTGGGACAAAGTCTGGAAAGAGAAAGTGCATGTCTGGATCTCGATTAACGGTCAGTCGATTGACGCGGTTAAAAAGCGTTATGAATGGATTCTGGAACAAGTCGAAGCCTCCAAAGGCGGCGTAGTACTATTAACCGGGCACCGTGGTGAAAAAGGCGAAGACAACCTGCCTTATCAGGATGCCAGCGTATTGTATGATGCCACCGGCATGCCCACTTCCAAAGAACATTTCGGCTATACCGATGGCATCGGCGACCCGGTTTTCGAAGGCCAGACCAATGTCCCAGCGCGTGTTTTAGGCCGCGGAAAATTAATGCGTGACGGCACCTGGCACCCCCTCGCAACCGGCGAATTTCTGCTCGGACATGTCGATGAAGCGATGGAATATCCAAAAACCGCGCCAAAGCCCTGGTTACTTGCGCATAACGGCACCTACATGGTTTACCGAAAACTCCATGAAAACGTTGGCACGTTCAACCGATTCCTTGAAGAACAGAGTAAAAGTTTTGACGGCAGCGCGGAAATGCTGGCTGCCAAGTTTGCTGGCCGCTGGCGTAACAACGGCGCACCCATTGTTCACGCACCCGATGATGCCAGCAAGATCGAATGGGATCAACGTTATGCTGCGGCAGATGAAGCGGGCAAGAGAAGAATGCTGACAGATTTTACTTACAATGAAGACATCCACGGCGCCAAATGCCCATACAGCGCACACCTGCGCCGTATCAATCCACGCGGCTCACTGGAGTTCGGCGTCAAGGACGCTTACGATACACCCGGTGCATTGGTGAACCGCCGCCGGATATTGCGACGCGGGTTGCCTTATGGCGAAGTTAAAGATTCCACGCGCGATGACGGCAACCATGGGATTATCTTTATGGCGCTAAATGCAGATATCCAGCGACAGTTTGAGTTCGTCCAGCAACAATGGATTAACTACGCCAATGACTTCAAGGAAGGCAATGACAAGGAAGTTTTGTTGGGTAATCACGATGCCAAGAATCCAAGCAAGGTTGTTTTTTCCGCCGAACCGGGGTCCGGAAAACCGCCGCACTTCGTCAGCAATATTCCGCGCCTGGTAGAAACACGCGGCGGGGACTACTTTTTCATCCCCAGCATTACCGCACTCAAAGCAATTGCGGCTGGCATTGTTGATCCAACCTGATCCATTTAAGATCAATGTCATTAAGAATCAACGGCCGCAATATACAGCAACACCTGTCCAACCCACATTACTGGGATTTTTATTATGGCTAAAGAAAAAACATTCAACGATAAATTAACCGCATGGGCGCTTAAACATCTTGACGGGATTTTTGCGATTCTGCGATGCATCAAACCCACTGTTGTAATCAAGGGCAACGCTGTGGTTACCCGCTTTGAAGATGTCACGGAAGTATTGAACCGTGACTGGATCTTCCAGGTTCCGTACGCTGAAAAAATGCACAAGGTCACCAACGGCAGCAACTTTTTTCTCGGCATGGAGAATACCACCCAGTACACGCGAGACGTGTCCAACATGCGTATTGCTGCACGCCGGGAAGACATTGACGAAATCATCAAGCCCTTTGTCGACAAAACAAGTGCAGAAATTCTTAAAAACACAACCGGCAGAATGGACGTGATTCAGCAATTGACGCGTGTTGTGCCGACCCGCCTGATGGGCGAATACTTCGGCACGCCCGGCTGGAACGAAACTGAATTTTCAGATGCCGCAACAATTATGTTCCAGTATCTGTTTTACCCGGACGATCCCGAAGTTGAAGAAAAAGCGCTCAAGGCCGCAGAACAAACGCGCAACTATCTGGATCAAACGATTGCAGAAAGAAAAACAAACCCGACGGAGAAAGACGATGTTCTCGGCCGCTGCCTGAAACTGCAGCAAGCCGGGATGCCCGGCATGTCGGATACCGATATCCGGAACAATTTGATTGGCCTGATTATCGGCGCGATACCGACCACATCGAAATGTGCCGCAGTAACACTCAATCACCTGTTTGACAATCCCGAATTACTTGTGCAGGCTCAACAGGCCGCACGCGCCGATGACGATGAAAAAATGATTCAGTTCGTTCAGGAAAGTCTGCGTATGAATCCATTTGCAGCCGGCATTCAACGCATTTGCGCAGAGGATTACGTCGTTGCAAGAGGGACATTAAGATCAACAAAAATACCGAAAGGCGCCAGGGTGCTGGCCGCCACCCAGTCGGCCATGATGGATCGGCGAAAAATTGAAAAACCCAAGGAATTCAGACTTGACCGTCCGGCCCATAATTATATGCACTTTGGCTTCGGACTACATACCTGCTTTGGCCAGTATATCAATTTGACCCAGATTCCGGGTATCGTAAAAGCAGTGCTGAAACAAGACACGCTGCGACGCGTATCCAGTATGGTTGTTGAAGAGCCTTTCCCGGTCAACCTCGAAATTGAATTCGACAATTAATTAAAAGACGTGTCTATAGAAATCCAAAATTCCAAACAAGGCAAAGTTTTAACAAATACATCATGTCAAATAATCAGAAACCGGTTAAAGTTCTTTCATTTTCTCCCAGCGCAGACGCTGAACTGAATCGATGGATTCTTTTTTATTATGGAATTGATTTCAAGGAAAGCCGTCATTCAGCACCCTTTTATTTTTTGTTCAACAAATTGATGGGCGGCAAAAGCCTTGTACTATGCAGGGACGGCGAAACAAAACTAACCAGCGCACGTGCCGTTATTGATCACTTTGATGCACATACAGCACCGGAATTCAAATTGATACCGGAAAACTATGCGAGCGAACTGGAAATCAGCTGGAAACGTTATAATTCCGATCTGGGCGGCGCTGTCGTCAAATGGGCCTACACCAATCTGCTGCCCCACAAGGCCATCATGATTCGGCCGCTGACCCTGGGCAGTCCATGGTTTGAACGTTTCTTCGTCAAGCACTGTTACCGCATTCCAAAAAACCTGATATGGAAGTCACAGAAACTGAGTAAAGCATCCGCCGACGAATCAATGAAGACCATCAGGACAATCTTTCAGGAAGTCGATCAGTTGCTTGCCGATGGCAGAAAATATCTCTTTGGCGAGCGATTGACACTGGCTGATTTTGCGTTTGCGGTCAGCGGTGCGCCACTGGTGTTACCGGCCAATTATGGCGGTGATCAGTTTGAACAAGGCGCCATCCCGACATTTGAAGAATTTCCCATGGAATTGCAACACATCATCAGCACCATGCGTCAAACACCGTCTGGAAAATTTATATTACGCCTCTATGCAGAGGATCGATACCGCTCTGTACGTGACAATCCGTAAACCTGTTTAACGAAATCAGCGCTACCGACACTCCAGGCAGATCTGCTTAACATACAATAAAATGATAGAATCATTGTCTCATTGCTGTTAATTTGCTCAATGCCAATGGCAAGCATAAAACTATTTTGAGAAAATGAATTACAGTTTAGCTGCATACATTTTACGAACGAAAAGAATCGCAAAGGGAAGCCTACAAGAATGGGCTGGGTAACGCAGTTTGCAGGCAATCTGCTGGCAAGCTATTTGACAGCGCCGCTCAAGAAAACAACCCATATCGCAGCAGTCAGTCAGGAAATGCTCAATGCCACACTACAGCCTGGCGATGTTCTACTGGTTGACGGCAACACACGCTTGAGCGTACCCATTAAATACCTGACCCAGTCAACCTGGTCGCATGCCGCAATCTATGTCGGGCAGGACGCACTGTCGTCTCGCGAGTCCTGGCAAATGCCGCTGGTCCTGGTCGAAGCCGATTTGAAAGACGGTGTACGCGCAATTACGCTCGCGCATTACGCGCATTTAAATACGCGCATCTGCCGTCCTGTAGGTTTGGAGGAACAAGACCGCAAACGCGTCGTCGATTTTGTCGTTAACCGTATCGGCCACCATTACGATCTGAAAAATGTTTTCGATCTCGCGCGCTATCTTTTTCCACTTGCACCCGTCCCGACGCGTTTGCGCCGGCGACTGCTAGCACTGGGCAGCGGCGACCCGACTCGCGCAATCTGTTCAACACTTATCGCACAGGCTTTTCAGTCTGTATCCTATCCCATACTGCCGGAAATCAAACGCGAGTGGCTGGATGACCCGGAGTGTGCAGAATGCTATGCCGAAACTTACTACATCCGTCACCATAGCCTCTTTACCCCCCGCGACTTCGACATCTCACCATTTTTTGATATCATCAAACCGACAATTCGCAACGGCTTCAATTACCGCGCCATTGCTTGGAAAGAAACGCACAAAGATTCATAATGTTATGAATTCTGATCCGGGTAATGGCACAATAAAACTCCGGTGAATCAACTGAACGACCTGCGCTCTATGCCGAGAGGTGCATGGCATTAATCCGCGTAGTATTGCATTAACGGTGACAGTCGCTTCTGAGAAGCTGAGATAAGGAAACTATCGAACCAGATTCATGATTATCAACAGACTAGCAAAAAATATTGTGTAATAACCATACTTTCTTGCATCCCTGGCATGGTCATCTTTTGACGGGAACTTCATATCGTCACCGTCTTTGCCATATTTTTTTCTGATATAAGCATAAACCTGATCATGGTTTGCGTTCATATAGCGGTGATAAATCATCGACATAAATGAAAATACCAGAAAAATCCATGCTAATAATTCTATCATTCGCTTTCCTTCAAACCGTTTATTGTTTGCCCGATTAGCTTATCAACAAATTATCTTTTTTACCGCAATTTTCCATCAACATCTGCATAGTGATTTGATTGATTAAGTACAAATCTCAGCGCTTTTTCAGTACTTTGTCAAATATTGAACACAGTAAACTGGACAATTGTTTTACGTTCAATAATTCTGGAGACTTTATTATGAATAAAAATATTTTTATTGTACTGGCAATCAGCATGATGGCGATTTCGTTTGGCGCCAAGGCGGAAGAAAAATGGCTTATTCTTGGAAATACCGGTTGGGTAACAGGCGATGATCGTCTTGCTCTGGAGATGCCTTCTGTCGCACAGACTCATTTAACAATAACGTCCGACACAACTGGCGATCAACAGTGGATTAGTCAAGACATACCTTTTATGTGGCGTGGAGAGATTAAAGGCATTTATTTGTGTTATCAAGCGCCCTATGAAGGGACTTATATTAGCCAAGTCCGTCTAACAGAATACATGCTACCTGGAGAAGCGATTGTTCGCCATGATGACCAAGCTGATTTAATCAGCGCCAATGGAGATTGTTATTATTCTATCGTCAAGGATTATCTTCCCGCCGGATCGGTTAATCTGGGCTTACGATTAAACTTTGCAAATCCAGGCGACATCATTGAAATTGGCGCGCTCGGCATTATAATCGATAAGTAGTCAGTCCTGAAAACGTGTTACGGGAAGTTTCCGGCACGATGAATCGGGATTTTAGTTGTTGGTTAGACGGCCTCCCGAAACACCGGAGGTTCATTTCAATTTGATTTTTCAAACCGGTAAACCGCCGTTTCCGGATGAAACGCATACCAGGCGAACCAGAACAGCGTCACACCCGGTATCGCCTCGCCCTTTTCATCAAATACTTCAACTGAGCGATGCGTTGCGTCATAGCGCACGCGTATGGAATACCCGGCCAGTTCATCGGCGATTTCAACGGGTGCATCGTTGGATGTCTCACTGACTGTTTTTTCCAGTTCAATAAATGGATAAGCTTTGGCACTACCATCGAGCACAAGACCCAACACCGGTTCCTTGGGATGATAGCCTTCCGAGCGGAAACGTACCGGAAACATGATACTGTTATCCTGATCGTAGCCCTGGTATGGATTGGCGTCATAATTACGCTGATATCCAGTCTCCAAACTCAAAACCAGCGTATCTGGATGGCGGAAAAACCAATCTTTCCAGGTGGTATGTATCACAGATACACCCGTCAAACGTGCACCCTTCATTGGCCCCGTTACCGCCTGCGCCTGAATCTGCGACCAGAGCGATTGCGTTTGCCGGTCATACATTAGTACATCGCTGTTGTAAAGCAGGCCGGATACGCCGAATGTCAATAATTGATCGCCGATTTTTGCCCTGGACGCGGTGCCTGAACCACATAACGGACAATACACAATCGTAATCGCTTCATCGCCAAAACGGTCGTTGACGATCTCATGCCAATTGAGAATTCGCAGCGGATAGGCTTTGGCAACACCATTACGTCTCAGCGCAAGCACACGATCATTCGGCTGCAAAAAATTCGCCCTGCCCGCTGGCACAAATTCAGGATTATCCAATGCAGGAATGCCGTCTTTCGGCGGCCCCCCGAAATGAATTTCATCAACTGGAATCAGCGCGCCATCCAGGCTGAATCCGTTTTTTGATTCAGCCTGGATCTGACAACTCAGCGCAGAAATAATGCATGCAACTATGGCGCCGACACTATAATTTTTATTCATACGCAGGCTCACAATTAAAGCCATCTCGCCGTTTTAAACTTTAGGGCATCTCTAAAAATCCATATTTTGTCACAATACTTTGTTGTTCAAAAAAAATATCTCCTTACATATCAATCATATGCTGCGTCAACATTTTTTGTTCTCGCCTCGTCTTGTTTAAAACTCTGAATTTTTAGAGGTGCCCTGTACTATCTAAGCAAATTCATGATCAGTTCAATACCCGCTTCCGGTTTCAGTTTGGATGTCCAGATATGGACTTCGGGTTTTTCAGGCGGTTCATATGGACTGTCAATACCTGTGAAATTTGTTAAAGCACCGCTTCGTGCTTTTGCATAAAGCCCTTTAACATCACGGCGTTCGCATTCCTCCAGTTCAGTATCCACAAAAACCTCAATAAACTCACCATCGTTAAAAAGCTCCCGTGCCATGCTGCGTTCACTCCGAAACGGGGAAATAAAACTGACCAGTACGATCAGTCCCGCATCGACCATCAATTTGGCCACTTCGGAAACACGACGGATATTTTCTACACGATCCGCTTCGGTAAAGCCCAGATCCCGGTTTAAGCCATGACGGACATTATCCCCGTCCAGCAGATAAGTATGCTTATCTTCCTGATGCAAGCGTTTTTCCAATAAATTGGCAATTGTCGACTTACCCGACCCTGAAAGACCGGTAAACCAGATACACTTGGGCTGCTGTTTTTTTTGTTTTGCTCGCGTGATTTTGTTCAGTTCCAAAGCCTGCCAGTGAATATTGCTGGCCCTGCGCAAGGCGAAATCGATCATACCTGCACCAACCGCGCCCGAAGTCAATCGATCGATCAAAAAAAACTGATTCAAGCTGCGGTTTTCCCCATGGCGCTCAAACACCAATGGCGAACCCGTAGAGAGTATGACGCGGCCAAACTTGCCGATCCCTAATGTCTTTGAAGCCAGGTGCGCACCTGACTGAATATCCGTTTGATATTTGATCTTTGTAATCGTAGCTGTCACTTCCCTGTTGGCCTGCTTCAACACATACTGCCGTCCTGGAATCATTTCGGCATGACTGATCCACAACAGATCAGCCTCGAACTGATCGGCGACTTCAGGCGGAGTGCCCGTAGCCAGGACATCACCTGGATTCATATCTACGGCATCATTCAATTCCAGTGTTATAAGATCGCCAACATGCGCTTCCTCCATTTCAGCATCATTGTTCAATACCGCTTTAACCGTTGTTTGCATGCCTGAAGGCAAAACACGCACATTATCACCGGGACGAATCATACCTGAAGCAACCTGACCGCAATACACACGATTTTGCGCACCAGATTGTTTTTTCCAGAACACGGGCATGCGAAAATCACCTTGCACCTGATCTTTATTGACATCAACAGCATCCACAGACTCATTCAAACCAGGGCCTGTATACCATGACAAAGTATCATCCGTACAAAATACATGATCAACACACATTAACGGTATCGATATCACCTGAACACCGCCAAAACCACTGTCCGTTATTAATCGCCGATAATCGGAGGAAATGGCGTTAAATCGTGTTTTATCGATACCATCACGACCGGTTGTGCAAATGATCAGCACTATATGACGCACACCCAGTGTTGCAAGCACATGACTATGTTGACGTGTCTGCTCAAGCAAGTCCTTGTTCGCATCAACCAATACAATGACCACATCCGCAACCGATGCCGCAAAAGCTAATGACTGAAAATTGTCTTTGCCGTTCATCGCGAATTCAGCAATGATGTAACGCCGTTTTCGGGAAGAGAAAAAATAATACATGGGTTCAATGTGGAATGCCGCCTTGTTTTTCGACAAAACAGAATGACCCGGATACATGTAATCAAGCAATCCTGGGGTAGCAGCCCTGTTCTCATCCAGATTGCTGCAGACAATCAATCTCACAATATTTCCATCATGATTACCTGAATTGCCCGAACGTTTTTCTATGTCTCTATTATTGAAATTGACCATTAAATTCCCACTATGTGTATCGTAATAATCATTAAAAACCAGACTGCATTGTTTCCTCACATTACTGAGTGATTTGCGTTTTAGGTCACTACATTATCCTGACTCAATCAGGCATGTCAGACAAAATAACCCAAACTGTGTTCATCGGCATCAACCATGTGTAAAAATCAACTGCCAGGATATTGATCATTGCACCGGATTATCCCCTGCTCCCGTTGACATATGCCGCCGTCAGTTCATGAGTTGGGGATTCAAAAATATGCTGACAGCGACCAAATTCAACCAGTTGACCGGCGCGTTCCTTGACCCAGAAGAATGCCGCATAGTTGGCGATACGTCTGGCCTGCGCAAGATTATGGGTTACGATGACAATCGTATATCGCCCTTGCAAACGGCTGATCAAGTCCTCAACAACACCCGAAGCGATGGGATCGAGTGCGCTGCATGGTTCGTCCATGAGCAGAATTTCAGGCTTCAACGCCAATGCGCGTGCAATACAAAGCCGCTGCTGTTGCCCACCGGACAGACTGAGCGCCGATACATCCAGACGATCATGCACTTCATCCCATAAACCGACATCGCGCAATACTTGTTCAGTGACAGCAGACACCTCGGCTTTTTGAGTGATACCGTGTTCGTTAAGCGGTAATGCGATATTGCGACGAATGGATAAAGGAAAAGGTGTTGGTTTCTGAAATACCATACCGATTTGACGGCGTAAGACTTGTACCTGACTGCTGGTATGATGAATATCGCGATTGTTGACCAGAATCTGACCGCTAACGCCGCAACCCGGAATCAGGTCTGTCAGGCGATTGATTGCCGATAAAAAACTTGTTTTCCCGCAACCGGACGGACCGATTAATGCAGTAATACAACCTTTATAGATGTCCAGCGTGACATTATCCAGCGCCATTTTGCCGTCATACTGCAATGACAGGTTTTTTACCTGAATCACCGCTTGCGGCACGCAACAAGCCGGGCCGGACTCGAGCGGCCCGAGTGTAAAGGTATCTTGATTGGCAGTCATGTCATAATTTTCCTGCGTTGCAAACCATAAGCAAGTCTCATGGCCAGTATATTGATACATAATAACAGACTCACAAGAATCAGTGCCGATGCAAACGCAGGCATATCGCCACCGGGCACATTCATCGATAAATCGAAAATATGCAAGGCCAATGCACGCCCGGAGTCAAGCAGCGAACCCGGCATGCGATCGACATAGCCGCTGGTAAAGAGCAACGCTGCTGTTTCAGCCAGTGCTCGCCCGACGCCAATCAGCAGGCCCGCAGCCAGAGTCGGTGCAGCAGCGGGAAATATCAAGTGAATCAATGCAGCGGTACGCGTCATGCCCAATGCAGCCGCCGAAAGCCGGTAATTTTCCGGAACCGCGCGCAAACCCGCTTCGGCGGTACTGGTCAGAATCGGCAACAACATGCAGGCCAGCGTCAAACCGCCAGAAAGAATGGAAAACCCAAGGCCCAGATATATACTGAAGAACGCATTGCCAAACAACCCAAATACAATCGACGGTACACCGGCCAAAACATACAAACTGAAACGAACGAACTTGCCGAACCTGCTGTTTACCGGCACAAATTCCGCCAGCAATACCGCCGTTGCCCATGCCAGCGGCACTGCGGTAACAATAGCCACCAGCAAAATCAGCACCGTAGACACCAGAATCGAGGCTATGCCCCCAGAACGCCCGGCATCGCGCGGTGATTCGGTCAGGAACTCCCAGGAAAGATGTGCAATACCGCCGCGTACAAGATCAGCCAATATCCATATGAACACTGCACTGACCAGCAACACCGCCAGATAAACCAGCGCCTGTACTCCGCAGTCACGCATCTTTTGCCCGATAAGACTGCGAACCATTTCAGGCATGGCGGTGTTTTTCCAGTAATCCTGCAATCGCTGACAGCACCATCACCAGCAGCATCAGCAGCAGCCCAGAGACAAACAGAACGGCGCGGTGATCGCCCATGGCATACGCCATCTCAAGCGCAATATTTGCCGCTAAAGTGCGAATGGGATCAAAAATTGATTCAGGATACTGCACCACATTTCCGGCAACCATCAACACGGCCATGGTTTCACCAAGCGCACGCGCTGCGGCAAGAATAATTCCAGTGGTAATACCCGTACGTGCTGCAGGCAGTGCTATGCCACTAATCATACCCCAGCGGGATAGCCCCAGCGCGGCTGCATTACGGAATAACTCATCCGGTACAGCCGCAAGCGCCGTATATGCAGTGAGCGTAATCATGGGCAGGATCATCAGTGTTAGCACCAGCACGCCCGCGAGCAAGCTTGCCCCGGGTGGATGCCATTCATTGATCAAAGGCACCAGCGTCGTCAACCCCCAGAATCCGAAGACCACCGATGGAATCCCGGCCAGCAGTTCTATGAGCCGCTTATAGAGTAACGATAGATGCTTTGGTGCAAAAAAAACGATAAACAAAGCCGAAGCCATTCCCAAAGGCACTGCCAACATCAATGCACCCATGCTTGCCAGCAGCGTACCAGATAGCATCGGCATTAAATTGTAGGCGTCTTCAAGCGGGTGCCAGGACACATCGGTAACGAAACGCAGTAAAGACAGTTTGGTTAAAACAGGCCAGGATTCAAATAACAGAAAAGAAAGAATCAGCAGCATGACCAGTGCAGCGACTGCTGCACCTGTACGTAAAACCCCGACAAGCAATTTATCAATGTGCATCAACCGGAACAAAATACTGCGCCTTGATCAAATCGTGCACCTGTGATGATTGTGCAAACATGATAAATTGCTGTGCCAGATTCGACGGCGTTGTTGCAGTAACGAGATTAAGTGGGCGCGATAATGGAAAAACCCCGTTATGCACATTGGCTACCGAAGCGTCAACGCCATCGAGCGCCAGCAAGCGGACCGGAACACCGCGCCGCACTTCATATTCCGCAGCGCCGATAGACACATAACCGATCGCATTGCGGTTGCCTGTTACCGTTTTAATGCCCTGCGCATTGTCGCCGATAATGATATGCGGCTTGACCATACTGTTTTTAAGTTGAAAATAATTTAGAAAAAGCTCCAGAGTAGAACGCCCTTCCGCCTTGTTCACGACCGTGATGCGCGCATCCGTTCCGCCGACGTCACTCCAGCGAGTAATGTTTCCGGTAAAAATAGCGGCAATCTGCAACGTACTGAGTGACGCAACAGGATTACTCGCATGGACAATCAAACTGATGCCGTCCAGCGCGATCGTAAAAGCGCGCAGATCATCCTCATCCGGTTTCAGTGCGCGCGATACCATACCGATATCGGCAATGCCCTTGCGCACATCATTGATGCCGCGTGATGAACCGCCGGTCTGCACGTCTATGCGCACACCGGGAAACTGTGATTCAAAACGCCGCGCAATTTCACTGATCAGTGGCGCGACGGTACTTGAGCCCGTTAATATCAGCCGTTGCGAACCAGCATTGAGGGTTCCGGCAGACAGTAAAACCAGTCCGATTATACCGGCTGAGAATAAAATCAGGTTGACCAGTGTATGGTCGATTGTTTTAAGCATGCCTATTTCTTGTCATTTAATTTCCAGTCGTAATCAAGATAACGCACCCTGAAATTACCGGCGGCAACTGTCCGTTTCTCCTGCTCATTATCGGTCAGGCTATCTGCATAATGCGTCAAAAACTGTTTCAATGAACGCCATCCGCCCCAGCCACTTTCAAAATCCTTGCTGTACCAGTCGAATATTTTCGAGACTTCAAGACGTCCGGTCGATGGGTTAAAACGGTTACGCGACCGGTCTTCAAGAAACGCCTTGGTGACGGCTTCGAGTTGCTGCTCCAGTTTTTCCCCGGTAAACGCTTCATTTAACAGCGCCGGACAACCGATGGACGCGCAATTCACTGCAAAATGAATGCGTGGCTCGTTATAATCGCCGGGGTTTCGGATCATGCCATGCTCAATATCATCGAGTGAACGGAGTTTCCCAAGCAAGGGTACAAATTCTTTTTTCCAGGGACTGCTGAGGAATGATCCCAGATCCTTAATCGAGTCAAGCTTAGGATAACGCGTCAGAATCAGTTCTATGGTAAAGGCATTATACGCATTGATCAAAAATGCCAGTTGCTCTGCTTTGCTCCAGCGTATAAATTTTTTTTCATTCACGGCCGACAATTGTTTCAAGTATTGTTGCAACGCCTGTCTGTTTTGCAAAAACCCGGCGTAATCGGTTTGACTCGCCCGGCCTTGATTAATCATGACAACATGATCACGCAGTAATTTGTTCCATGCGGCATGCGATTGATCGAATTGATTCGCAAAAGCAGCTTGGGTCAGAATCCATAAAAACAAGCCCGTCAATAATGTTTGAGTCCAACGCAACATTCTTATATGCCCTATTGATTGTCTATTTGATTAACGCTAAAAACTGTTTGTCGATATCGCCAGAAAACCCTTACATGGCAAAAAGGGCTTGCTTAAAATGTTTTCGTATTATTTTACACTTTGAAGCAAATCCTGTTTGTTAACCTGAATATTGCACCAGTTGCTGGAATTTAAACGCAGAATTGTTTTGAATTGAGCGTGCTCGCGACCGCAGACGCAGTTATTCTGCGGCTAAGGGAGCATGTGCGTTCAATTTAAAACAAGCGTACTGGCGCAATATTCAGGTTAAGCCATTGCTTTTCTGCATCGGGCATTACTGACCACCTTTTTTAACCAGAATTACGCAAACACAAAATTCGTGGCAATTCTATAAGCTTTATCGATCGCCGCCGGCTATTTTTTCTCAGACTGTTAACGCGCCAGCGATTTAATGCAAACCCTTATCGTTTCATAAGCCGGAGCATGACGAAAAGCGATTTAAATATCGGAAAAAGCAATATTTTTCCTGCTTTATAGAACGTTTATTCAAGCGTCACTTCACGTATGATCCCGTGAAATCGTAAAGCATCCTAAATTTGTCTTTGTAGAACGATTATAGCTTGACGTGCTCAGCGGATACCGGATTGTAATCCGACACCAGATTCCGGTTTGAATTTGCTTGATGATGGCATAACAATCCTGACGATTTACAGCACGATATTGAGGATGCTCTACATTCATGGCCATTAAAAATGGTTGACGGAAACACTGAATCATTTTTTCCAGTTTCTACTGATCAAATTATTCATGCATTGACCCTCTCGTCCGCCTGCTACAATTTTTGCGTAAATAAGTCATTGCTGGTTAATGAATAAAAACCGGATTTATATTAAACTGAGCAGGAAATACAGCACTGCAACTCATCGGTTATACCGCTATATTGGCTGTATTCTTTGGATTATTTTTTTCCTGATCAGTTCAAATGCTCTGGCGGACGATAAAAAACACGATTTAGCCGGTGCGTCACTGGAAGAACTCCTAAACTTTGAACTGATTACCGCATCAAAAATTGCCCGCCAGGTCAGCGATGCGCCCTCCGCTGTCAGCATTGTCACCGCAGATGATATCAAGGCTTACGGTTACCGCACGTTGGGTGAAATTCTAAACAGCATGCGGGGACTCAATATTACCTATGATCGCGCCTATGATTTTTTAGGCGGGCGTGGTTTCAGCAGTCCCGGGGAATACAGCGGCCGCATCATGTTGCTCATCGACGGCATGCAAGCCAATGACAACGTATATAACCAGGCTTATTTCGATCATAGCGGCCTGATCGATACCGAACTCATTGAACGCGTTGAATATGTGCCCGGACCGGGTTCTGTAGCTTACGGAAATAATGCTTTTTTCGGTATCGTCAATATCATCACCAAGAAAGGCGCCGATTTTAACGGCGCTCAGGCGGCGGTGTCAGCTGGCAGTTTTCTGACCGGCAAAACCAGATTGACATTTGGTAAACAATTTTCCAATGATGTGGATTTACTGCTATCCGCATCGGGTTTGACAAGCCGAGGACAGAATTTTTATTTTCCCGAATTTGATAACGGTGATCCGCTCAATAATAACGGTATAGCGCGTCGCCAGGACGGACAGAATAACCAGCGGTTTTTTGCCAAATTGCAAGGAAGAAACTGGCTTTTCGAAGCCGGTCACTCCCGCCGTCATAAGGATATACCGACCGCACCCTATGGCGCTGATTTCAATACCCACTATTTTTATACGGACACCAACAAATTTGTTGCAGGCCAATATCATATTGATCTCAGCGACCACCTTAAACTGTCATTACTGACAGACTTCAGCGATTATCGCTATCATGGGAATTCCCTGTATAGCGGCGAATACTGGGCGGATGAATCCATTGGCCGGCGATGGGGCACCGAAGCGAAATTCTCTGGCAACTGGTTCGATTTCCATAAAATAATTTTTGGCGTCGCCTTCCGCGATGATTTTCAACGCAAAATCATCACTCCCGCCGCATCTTCAGACCATGGCCGCCAAACGGTAAGCGTATACGCCCAGAATGAATTTACCTTACGCAATAATCTTTGGCTCAATCTAGGTGTAAGAAACGATTATTTCACGGATGATGGCAATGCGGTATCCCCCCGTTTTGCATTAATCTACGAACCCCTGCCGGAACACTTTGTCCGCTTGTCCTATAGTCGCGCGCACCGAACGCCGACCGCATTTGAAAAATTTTATACCGACGGTGAATTTCTCTTACCCAATCCGAATTTAAAGATCGAACATGTCAATGCGGCTGAGTTGGTATTGGAGCGGCGCTGGAGCAATCAATCCAGGATACTTGCATCGTTTTATCATCAAACGACTGTAAAACCCATTCAGAGCACCCCGTATAGTTCCGATTTTGTACAGTACCTGAATACCAATGGTGCACGCGCCAGAGGTCTGGAAATAGAAGCCGAGCACCATTGGCGTAATAACATGCGTATCCGCGCCAGTTATGCCTTTCAGGATTCCGAAGATGGCGCAGGCAACTGGGCGATCAATTCTCCGCGTCATTTAGGTAAATTCAACTTCACTGCACCCGTTTATGGAGACTTATTTCGCACAGGCGTTGAGGTTCAGGTGGTTTCACGCCGCAAAACACATTTGGGCAACACCATTGGCGGCTTTGCGATTGCAAATGCCACGCTGAGTACTAACCGCCTGATACCCAATCTGGATATTTCCTTCACAATTCGTAATTTATTCAATACGAATTATGTTCATGTGGCGCCTGATTACAATACGCCACTTTCGACAATCGCACAGGATAGCCGAAATTATTGGCTGCAATTGACGTATGAATTTAAGTGACGGGAAGTCTATATACTGCTTGCTGTTATTCCTGTCTTTGTTTTTAGGCTGGACAGCCGACTCTGTTGGGCAACAGAAATCTTTTCCCGAATATGCTATGAAAGCGGCATTTATCTATAACTTTACGGTTTTTACACGGTGGCCGGAATATTCAGAAAACACATTGACGATTTGTACGATGCATTCTGACCGTTTGCGCGAAGAACTTCAACAGTTTGCTTCCAAAGTGACGCAAGACGATAAAAAAATTGTGATTCAGAAAATCACCCGTAACCAGGGTGTAGCGCAGTGCCAGGTCATATTTCTTTCCGAAGAAGACATAGCGCAAATTCCAGCTATTTTAACGATGACACAGAATCATCCGGTCTTGACTGTAACGGATATTCCCGGCTGGACGGAAAAAGGAATAATTATCGGGATGAATATTCAGAATCAACGCATTGTTTTTGAAATTAATTTGCAATCCGCTCAGCAGGCCGGATTGCAACTCAGTTCAAAATTGCTGAACCTGGCAAGAAAGGTATATAAATAAATCTGTCAAAACATGTCATTACTACGCAACTCCAGTATTGGAAAAAAACTACTGATAATAAACATTGCATCAATGAGTGTTGCCATGTTTATCCTGGTGTTAAGTATTATTACAGTGATGTTTTTCAGCAGCAGAAATAGTCTTTCAGAGGATGTAAAGAATCAAGCCCACATACTGGGCGAAAGCCTGGCGCCGGCAATATTGTTTAACGATATTAAAACCGCCAAAGCGTTGTTTGCTGCTTTACCGCCCTATATCGAGTATGTAACAGTACTGGACCAGTACGGAATAGAATTCATCTCATATACCCAGAATACCGTTGCTTCTAATACTGATATAACATCAACGCTTGAAAGATATTTTTCAGAAGTGTACATTGACTATCCAATTGTCCTGAACAATCGGGAAGTGGGACTGATACAGATCAGCGCGTCATTGGACAAAATATACGGCCAGCTTGCCAAATTCCTACTGTTTACCCTGTTCTCACTATTGTTGTCGAGCACGCTCGGCATTTTGATGCTCAGGCATTTGCAGACCTATTTAATCAGTCCCATCGTAGGGCTTACAAAATCGATGCGGCTGATATCCAGTACGGATAATTATTCCTTACGGTTTCATCTCGACAACAAGGATGAACTGGGAGAACTGGCATCCGGTTTTAACACCATGCTGAACAAAATCCAGTCTCATCAGGTGAAGCTTGACGCCGAACTCGTTCGCCGCAGGGAGGCTGAAGATCGCCTGCAGCAACTGGCTTTCTACGATAACGTCACACATTTGCCCAATCGTCACTTTTTTAAAGAAAGACTGGAGAATGTCGTGATTTCGACGCTGAGACATAACACCAGTTGCTGCGTCATACTCATTGATCTTGATGATTTTAAAAATGTAAATGATACGCTTGGTCACCATGTTGGCGATGAGTTATTAAAGGCCGTAGCCGAACGGCTCGGCAAGGAACTACGCGGCAGTGATGCTTTGTGCCGTATAGGCGGCGACGAATTCGCGATGATACTTGATCATACCGATGATATCTCGCAGGTCGAATATATCGCCAACAGAATGATCAAATTACTTTCTCAGCCATTTATGTTGCAGGGACAGGAAGTATTTATTGGCGCAAGTATAGGCGCAAGTTTCTGTCCCGCCGATGCCTCCGACATACCGACATTACTCCGGAATGCGGATAATGCGATGTATAGCGCCAAGAATCGCGGTAAAAATCATTTCCTGATGTATAAACCGGACATGGATCATAAGAGCATGAAACGTTTCACACTGGAAAACGCATTACGGCGCGCTCTGGAACTTAAAGAAATATTTTTGCTGTATCAACCGCTTATACAAATTGGCACAAACAAAATAGTAGGATTCGAAGTACTGGTGCGCTGGAACAACCCCGAACTCGGAATTGTACAGCCCGCAGACTTTATCCCGATTGCCGAAGAAACCGGGCTCATCATACCCATCGGCGAACATGTTTTTTATGAAGCCTGCTTACAGGGTAAACACTGGCGGGAAAACTTCGGATTCGAGGGTACAATCAGTGTAAATCTGTCGGGACGGCAATTATTAAAGCACGACATTGTTGAACGCATAGTCGAAATCGCACAAACGGCTGAATGGCCCTATCATTTATTAAATCTCGAATTAACCGAAAGCATTTTGATGGATCATTCCAAGGAGACTTTCGATAAACTGGAAGCGCTCAATAATCTGGGGTTCTCGATATCAATTGACGACTTCGGCACGGGTTATTCATCCATGAGCTATCTTAAACGTTATCCTATCAACACACTGAAAATCGACCGCAGCTTTATTTCCGATCTACCCTACGATACCAATGATGTTGCCATTTCAAAGGCAATTATTGCATTGGGTCAAAGCCTGAGCATGAAAATTGTCGCGGAAGGCGTTGAAACACGGGAGCAACTGGATTTCCTGAAAAAACATGGCTGCAACTTTGCACAAGGGTTCTTCTATAGCAAACCAATGTCCCCCGAACAGGTTGAGGATTTTATTTCAGCCCGGCATGAGCTTTGTATTGAAAAAGGGTGACAATTACTAAAGACAAAAGGTGTTAAAGAATCTTTAGTGCATTTAGCCGAAACGGGGCTCAACAACAGCTGCCCACGCATTCTGAATACGTCCAGAAAAAATACCAGACTGCCATGACGCATCGGATCATGTTGCCGCATAGGTCATGATCAGGTCATGAAGGGCTTGATACGTGTGATTTCCTGGTCAGTGCAATTGTCTTGTGGAAGGTAAAAACGCGTGAGGTAGAAGCGCCCTCCCGATCTGCGGATTCCGATATTATTTCCACTCAGTATATTTTGGGGTTGCTGGGTAAAATTCATACCGGCGGCGGCCAGGGGCACATGCTGATCGATCAGGTTGCTGACTTCGTTGATTCCGGTTCCTTCGTTAAACATGCTGCTGGTATTACTACGGTCTATATTGTTGTCCTGCATGTTGTAATACTTGAAAGTATGACCGGAAACAATGTGATTGCGGCGATTGTCTACCACATCAACCGTAACCGCAGCAGGATTGCCATTGATCTGTACCTGACAATTGACCGTATGCCAGACGTTGTCCTGGTGATATGCGATGTTCTGCTCACGGTATTGATAGTCACGCAGGTGATCGCGGCCAAACTTACTGAGGATACTGATATAGTTCATGCGGCTGCCATGTCCCACGCCGTTCAAACCCAGCACAAAGTTTCGCAGCGCACCGCGCCCTTTCGATGCCGCAGGGGTGATCAATGCCTTGGCCAATGCCTGCTTTTCCTGCACGGTCAGAATATTGTTCGTTTCAAGCCCGGCCTGCGCTTCTCCCGAGCGCGTTACAATACTGCCAGGATGCCGTTGCCATTGATCGGAGTATTTTCTGATAAAATCACGTTTGTCTTTCCAGTTGATGAGGTATTGCAGGTTATTGGTCATCAAACCGGTGAAACCGCCGTCATCCAGCGCATGACCGCCGGTGAGGAGGCGGTTGGTCAGATTTGCGGTTTGGCCTGAAGACAGCCCGCCGGCAACAAATCCTTGCATTGCCTGTTGAATGGTTACAGGTTGCAGAATGTTGAGCGCATTGAAACACTGCGCGATATTGTCCGGCAGCATCGCTACAAGTGCGTGCCGGTATTTTTCCTGTCCGAGCGTGCCGACAGCGTTTGTGATGTTGCCACCATTGGCGGCTTTTAACAACTTGCTCATATGGCCCTGCCCGATATGGCCTGCGGCATAGGCGCAAATGTCACCGATAGTGAGCAGGCCGAGAATCGCATTCTTCTTGTCATCGGAGTTAAACTTGGCATTGATAATACCGAGGGTCTGCACGTTCTGACCGGCAAGTGTGGGTACGGAAGCAACGCCGAAAACCGATAGATCGTTGGTGAGCTGCACGCTAATACCGGCGACATTGAGTAACTGGACATATGCCGCCGCATTCAGATTGCCCACACCTGTTTCGACTGAGGCGCCGTCACAGTCTGGTTGAATCAACCAGTCGATGTGGTTTGCAAAATTCGGCGTCTGGCTCAAGGCATGAAGGGTATTGGCGCCAAGCCCGCCTGTGAGCTTCTCCGCCATCCGCATTTGTTGATACAAATTGGTGATAACATTTCCGATGGCAAGGATTTCTCCGCCATTGAGGTTGATTAATTGATTAATCCCCGCACGGGAAAAACCACGAACGGCGTGCACCGTCGTGGCGGGCAGTCCGCCGTTGGCGAGCAGATTATGATAGAAAGCAAATTGCGGCCCCAGGCGATAGATTGTCTCGGTATAGGTCTGAATAGTCGCGCCGCCGAAGCAATTGCGCATGCCGTGAATCTGCGTGGGGCTGAAGTCATTCAGTAACGCAGCATAAAACGGTTGACCGAGGACCGCAACGGCAGCGGTCACTTCCAGGGCGTTGGCGGCGAAAAGCAGTTTGCCCATTTTTCCCGCGCCAATCGCACCGTTAGCATAGGCGTTCAGCGTAGGGATATCCAGTGTCTGGGCGATCTGTTGCTTTTTCCGGGGCGTATTAAACTTTGTACAGAGTGTGCGTACCTGGGCGTCCGAAATCACAGCAAGCGCGGGCATCGCAGCAAGCCCGAAACCCGTGGCAGCATTGGTTTCCTGTGCTGTCAGCGTGCCGACGTTCAACAGATTGACATAATGCCGGGGTGTTACGGTATTAATCGCGGCATCCATTGCCGCGCCCGGAATTGCAGCGTCAGCAACCTTGCGGTAACAGTTGGCAAAACCGCCTTGTTGACAGAGTTGATACACCGTAATGGGTTGCAAGCCCGAACCCATTTTCTGACTCAACCGTAACTGAAGCAGTTTGTCGGTTACAACACTGGCGATAGTATTCATTTCGGCGACCGAACACCCCATCGCCATCGCATGCAGCGTTGAACCGAAACCTGCGAGCGCCCCGATTTCATTGATCGTCAGTCCATAATCAAGCAGGTCACAGTACAAATCAAAATTTCTGGTACCCATCTGGTTGATCACGGACATCGATCCGGTCAGAGCGCCGGGAAATTGACTCAGCCACTCCATGTTATTGTAGGCTTCGTCGAGCGTTTGAGACCATTCATACACGTAATCCGCCAGAACGGTATTTGAGTGCTCGTCGAGGTACTCGTGATAAGGATCCGTTTGCGCACTTTCCCAATCCTCGTAATCATCCAGATAATCCCGGGTTGTTTTCTTTCCCTTGCCCAACTGAATCACCCATTTGGGCTGGATTATCGTCAGGGTGCTGGCTGCACTTTCCGGATTCCGGTGTGATTTTGAGACTTGCGCAGCAGCGGTAGTTGCAGGTTGAATCGCATGTTTCATCTGCAGGGCTTTCGCGCCCATTGTATCGGCTTCGCGTTCCAGATCCGCATTATCGTTAATCGTTACTCCCCTGGTCTGCAATGTCGGCGTCACGCGTCCCTGCGCCTGCTGGACGACATGCCAGGCCTCATGCGGCAAATGCTTTTCCTGTCCCGCTGCAACGTGAATATCTGCTCCCCGGGTATACGCATGCGCATTGAGTTGTGCAGGCTTGTCCGAGTTGTAATGAACTTTGACGCCATCCAGCGATAGACCGGATAACCGCTCAATACCCTGCTTCAAATGACACGGCAGGCCGGTATTGTCTTGTTTCTGGGCAGGTGCGGTGGCCGGCTGAGCCGGCTTGAATATCCCTTGCGCAATCTGTGCGTCATTGATCCTGCGCTGAGCCGGAACATGAAAAATCGCGGCCATATATTGCCGTTGCGCGTTCATGCGCGGACTACTGTGAATGTGTTCGATAAAGCGGCGTTGTGCGATGGCTCGCGGCGCATTCTCCATAACCGCCAGCATGTGTATCTGGCTGACCCTGGATTTGCGATTATCAACAAAAGCCTGACTGACGGCGGATTTGGTACTGTGCAAATGACGTGCATGGAAACTGTGTTGTCGATCGGTTCCTTTTGTAAGCGTTTGCTTCATGCCATTCTCCAGAATTCAGCAGTTATTGCCCGTCGTCGCCAAACATACCACGACAAACCTTGACGTGGAAATTATTTTTTTCCAGGCAGTTGTTGCCCTGTCAAAAGCCATGATTGTGTCGATTCAAAGTGTTAAAAATCATCAGCGCATTGCGGTCAGGCAATGACAAACAGTTTAATCCATCCCAGGTTTTGTGCTATCTTTAATTTGAGTCTATCAAACACATTTAGAGGCGTCCTTGAGAAGGAGTAGGCATGGGTTTCAAGATTCAATCGCTTAATGTTAATTTGCCGTTTGGTCTCGGTGGCGCGAATATTGTCGTGACCGAAGCGCAACAAAAAGTGGCCTGGTCATTGTACGTTGAACTGGCTACCCGTGTTGCCGGTGTCAAGCTCGAACCGGGTATGGGCTCGGCGCGCGAAGCGCTCGACTCCTTGTATTCATTGTTTGAAACAACACGCGCCGTACTGCGAGCAGAAGGTCCGGGCGCCGCCAACGGGCCGGAATCGGTTGGTCCGATTGCCATTAATATTCTCAACAACGGGTTGCGGCCTTTTTTGACTCAATGGCATACGGCATTGAGCGATTTTGAAGACCGACAAAAAGAAGAGCAACGCAAGGAATTCGGCGGCAAAACCATTATCATTATTGATGAATCCCGCTGGCCGGAACGCGAGTCTTTTTATCAGGCGCTGGAAGAAAACCGCCAGAGCATGCTGGAATATATTGAAATATTGGCGCGCATCGCCGGTGTATATCATGAACAATCGCAATAATTATCTGCCCACGCTAACGATCCGGGTGTTGTGGGTTAAAGCACCAGGGCAGGATTCAAGCAACACAACGGAAGCAAACCCTGACCCCATCGACACGCTTGCAGAATCCGTTTATTCAGCCTTTTGCCGCTCCATTGAACAACCGCTTGAACGCGGCATGGGCATTCCGGTTTTTTTTCATCGCACACCGCCCGAACCCGATATTCTCAATCAAAGTCGGCATACCATTTTGGTGGTTCTGGTGGATGACCGCATGGTCATCAGCCCGGAATGGAACGAAGGACTGACCGCACTGGCGCAAGCCGTTCAAGCCAGCAATCAACAGCACCGGATTTACCCGGTATCGCTGACACCCAATGCGTTTAATTTCAACCCGGTCATTACCACAACCAACTTCATCCGTCTGCACCGGTATACTGAATCCAGACAGCCCGAACAACTTGCACAACTGACATTGACGCTGACACACGAACTCTGCCGCTTATTGCTGACAGGACCGGCAAATATTGAATCCATCAACAATCGCCTCAGTCCAACACCGGTCATGTTGTTTTTAAGCCATGCCAAAGCCGATGGCGAGGGACTTGCGGAAACACTGCGCGACCACATCGAGACCACCAGCGCGGTGCAGACCTTTTTCGACACCAACGACATTGCACCGGGCTTCGATTTTCGTTCCGAAATCGAAGACAATATCGAGCGCAGTGTACTGGTCGTCTTGCTGACTGATCACTATGCCTCACGCACCTGGTGCCGGCGTGAAGTGCTCTGGGCCAAAAGCAAGGGCTGTCCGTTGGTTGTTGTGCATGCTGTGCGCAACCGCGAAGAGCGCAGCTTTCCTTATCTCGGCAACACGCCGGTGATTCGCATCGCCGTGCAGGATTTTGACGCCAATCCTCAACAAAACAATTGGTGCGCACAAGCCGTCGCGCTGGCGCTCAATGAAATGTTGCGGTTCTGCTGGTTCCGCGCGCATCTGAATGACCTCAAGAAAATCGGTTTGATTCCCAATCATTTGGAGCCTTGCCCATCCCCGCCGGAAATGCTGACCGTCATGGCAAAGCAAACGAACAATAAAACGGCAACGGATCTTCACCTGATTTATCCCGATCCACCGCTAGGCATGGAAGAGCGCCAATTGCTTACACAGGCCGCACCTAACGTCCATTTCACCACACCGACCAGTTGCGCAGGGTTATCCGGAAAAACTGAAAATGAAGCGCTATTGGAAGGCTTAAACATCGGTATTTCGATTTCAGATAGCCCCGATTTGGAAGCGCTGGGCATGAACAACAATCATTTGGATAACGCCATGATCGAAATCGCCCGCCACCTGTTGTCCCAAGGCGCGCATCTATCTTACGGCGGCGATCTGCGCCCCGGCGGTTTTACCGAGAAACTGCTGGAACTGGTCTGGACATATGACAGTCAACAGCAGAAACAACCGGTGATGCCGACACCCGAAGAAAAAGCCGAAACAGCCAGCCGCCGCCTGACCAACTATGTCGCCTGGCCGATTCACTTGAACTATTCCCCGGCCATTCTCGCGCAGTATTATTTGAAAAGCGTTTTCAAATTCATCGACCCACCGGCAGATCTGAATCTGGGTACACAACAACAAAAAATCTTCACACCACCCGACACATCCGAACACCGCTACAGGTGGTACCGCAGCCTGACAGCCATGCGTGAACGCATGGCGGATGATATCAAAGCGAGAATCATACTCGGTGGCCAGATCCGGGGCTACGCTGGCGGGATACCCGGATTGCTCGAAGAAGTGCTGCTGACGATATGCCAGAAACAACCGGTTTATCTGCTCGGTGGTATGGGTGGTTGCGCGCGCGTGATTATCGATGCGATCGAAGGCCGTCAGCCCAATGAATTGACCGTTGACTATCAATCAGAAAGCAAAGGATACATGTCGTTCCTCAATTATGTACGCCATCAAGCCCGGACTGAAATCAACTACCCTGCCATGGTTGAAGAACTGGAACAGGCCGGTATTGCGGGTTTGAACAACGGCCTGACCGAGGAAGAAAACCGGATACTATTTACTACACCACATGTTCCGGTGATGGTGGCGTTGGTGTTGAAGGGGTTGGTGATATGTAAAAACCTTAAAAATACTTAACGAGCAATAGTCTCAACAAGGTTGCTTCCATTTCAATGGTAGCCAGAGGATTTACCAAAAATTTAGGAAAATGCCGGGTTACTTGCAACAATCATACCAGCAAATCATAAGTTTTACTGAAAACCGGCATCTACTGCGGTTTGGCTTCACTCATATCAGCGTTTCATCGTCCAGAGATTTCATCGGTCAGAGACATGGGGACAAAACAACACGGAACCCAACATCGTCGTCACGAAAGCCCGGCACGTAGTAGTGGCGCACAGCACACCGCACATCGTTGGAGCCGTCGTTGAACGCAGCACCGCACAACAGAGGGTGTTCGTAATTCTGTGTCAACCTAAAACTGATTACCGGTCTATCGTAAGTTTAAAATTTGTGGACGTAAACGTAGCCTATGCGTTAAAAAATTTAACCACCCAGCGTGCAAATAGCTGATCATCAAGCGGTGTGGCTAGTGACGCTTTTCCCTGCTCGAGCCGTTCGGCCGGAATGATGTTGCGGCGCACGTCCATCAGCGTGGACGAATAATCTTTCTTGAATTCCGGATGCCCCTGGACGCTCAGGAAATGATCACCATGCGCGAGTAGGTAGTACGGACAGAAGGCGCTGCCCGCCAGAACATCGATGTTCACATTCTTTGGCAGTGTTAACACTTGATCCTGATGGCTCGCGATCAGATTGAGATTGGGTTTGACGGGTTCCATCCAGGACTTTGTATATCCGGTTTGGTGCACCTGATTCACGGTGACGCCAACTCCCCAACCTTTGTCGGATTTTCTGACTTCACCACCAAGCGCCTGAATCATGATCTGGTGGCCGAAACAGATGCCGAAATATTTTTTCCTGGCCTGATCCAGTTCGCGGATAAAATCTTCCAGTCGGGCAATCCACGGCAAATTGTCGTAGACGCTATGACGGCTGCCAGTGGAGATATACGCGTCGCATTCATCCAAATGCTGCGGATATTCCAATGCCTGAACATCGTACAACCTGAATTGATAGTCCGGTGCAACGTTGGCGAACAGTGCCGTGATCATCTGCGGATAGTCACCGAATTCCGATTGCAGTTCTTCGCGCACATGGTCGCATTGCAAGATACCGATTTTCATAGTGTTTAGTTCTACTTTGTCAGATTCAAATGATCCCAACAGCGTATCAAGTTGATATATAATAACATATTGTTTAATAACTATTAATCACGATCATGTCGTGAAAATACTAAACGGTCACTCCAATTTGCCCTTCAGGGGCTTCCAGAAGCGCTTAGCGCGCATTTATCGTCATTTTCATCATTTTTTGTATCCTCGACGCGTGATGTCACAGCAACGTTCTACGGTTATTTGCGCGGACTTTTCCAGTCAGAACGAGCGAATATGCTGCGAATGGGCGAAGTCAACGAAGTTGATCACCAGGCTATGCAGCATATGCTAACATCAAGGGCGATTGACTGGAACGGGTTTGGCGAGCAGATTGCGAGTGAAACGGATGCGTTGTTGGGTGGTTCTGCTGCTGTTTTGATTATCGATGAAAGCGCTTTTGCGAAGAAAGGAGAATCATCAGCGGGTGTTTCCCGACAATGGAATGGCCGACTTGGCAAGGTAGACAATTGCCAGGTCGGAGTATTTGCCAGTTTGTGCCAAAACAGCATGGCCAGTTTGATTGATGTGCGCCTGTATTTACCGGAACATTGGGTGAGCGATTCAAATCGTTGCAAGAAGGCGGCAATACCTGAGGCATGCCGGTATTATCACAGCAAATGCGAGATTGCACTATCGATGATCGAAACAGCCAAACAACGCGGAGTGCGTTTTGGTTATGTCGGCATTGATGGTGGTTATGGCAAGGATCCTGCTTTCTTGCGAGGTGTTGATAAGCTTGGTTGCGCATTTGTTGCTGATGTTCACTGTCGGCAGATGGTTTATCTTGAAGACCCGATGCCATGCATTCCTGCCTGGAATGGCCGTGGCAGGCAACCGAAACACCTGAAGGCACAATCTGAAGCGATACGTGTTGATCAATGGGTATCTGAGCAGCCGGATACAGTATGGCGGCGTATTAAACTGCGTGAAGGTGAGAAAGGTATACTGGAAGCGGAATATCTTCATGCGTTGGTATGGGTATGGGATGGTAGCGAGAAACAAGCGCATCGCTGGCACTTGCTGGCTAGGCGGGAAGCCGGCGCTAGCGAAATATCGCATTATTGCTTATCCAATGCGTCACTTGAAACACCGTTACAGGAACTGGCGCAAGTACAGACGCAGCGTTTCTTCATTGAACATTGCTTTCATGAAGCGAAAAGCGAATGCGGCATGGACGATTATCAAGTACGCCGGTGGGATGCATGGCATCATCACATGGCGCTGGTCATGCTGGCAACGCTATTCTTAGTCAAGCAAAAGATGCTTGGGCGCAAGCAATGGCCGATGTTATCCTTCAATGACCTGGTGACCGCATTAGCGCACATGCTGCCGCAAAGACAACTTACTACCGAGGATCTGGCTGATATTATTCATAAGCGACACCGGCGACGGCTCAGCGCTAAAAAATCTTCTGCCAGACGAAAAGTCGCTTTTGAGTAATCTGACAAAGTAGAATTAGTCTGGTTAAATTTGTCCATTGACCGCTTCGACAAAGATTTCTGAATAGCGTTCTGCGGTAAACGCAATGGGGTTGCCACTGGCAGACGGATCGGCGGCTGACATTTCACCAATGCGCGCCGCCTGCGCCGTATCGATGCCGATGGCCGACAAACCATGTGGAATCCCGAGCTGGCTGCGCAGTGTCAATATCCAGCGCAGAAATCCATCAAACGATGTATCCTCAAGCGACAGGAACCAGCTCAACCGTTCAATACGATCTTCTAACACAACCCGGTTGGCATTGAGAATATACGGCATTAGAATCGCATTGAGCAGGCCGTGATGCGCATCGTAAACCGCACCGAGCGAGTGCGCGATAGCATGCATGCCGCCAAGCCCTTTTTGGAACGCCGTTGCACCCATCAACGAAGCCGTCAGCATTTGCGTACGGGCATCCATATCCTGTCCATTTTCAAATGCCCGCGGCAAATAGTCTTTCACCAGCCGAATGCCTTCCATCGCAATGCCGTCGGCCATCGGGTGATAAAACGGTGCGCAATACGCTTCCAGATTATGCGACAGCGCATCCATGCCGGTCGCGGCGGTGATCTTGGGAGGCAACGATACCGTCAGTTCCGGGTCAAGAATCACGCGCGCGGGCAACATGTTCGGATGAAAAATGATTTTTTTAACCTGTTGTTCGGTGTCGGTAATCACCGAAGCGCGGCCGACTTCTGAACCGGTTCCGGCTGTGGTGGGAACCGCAATCACAGTCGCCATACCCGCTTCGTTCACACGCAACCAGTTATCACCCCGGTCTTCAAAATTCCATAACGGGCGCTCCTGCCCGACCATCAGCGCTACTGCCTTGCCTGCATCCAGCGCCGAACCACCACCCAATGCAATCACGCCGTCATGCTTGCCTGCGCGATATACGGCAACGCCGTCGCTGACATTCCGACCGGTGGGATTGCCCTGGATAGCGCTGAATATGCCGCAATGCAAACCGGCTGCATGGCAATGATCGACGATGTCCTGAACCATTGGCAGCACCGCCAAACCGGGGTCGGTAATCAGCAACGGTGCGTTCATGCCCAACTGTTTACAACTATCGGGTAATTCCTGAATACGTCCTTTGCCGACACGAATGGCGCACGGATAATTCCAGTTGGCCATCAAGCTCAATGATTCTGTCATACGCCCCTCTTACGGTACGATTCGGATATGGTAGGATTTTGGCCGGGTAAATGCATTAAAACCCAGTTTCGACAAGGTGCAGCCGCGCCCGGTGTTTTTCACACCCGTCCACGCCAGTTCGGGGTCGAGATAATCGCAGCGGTTGACGAAAAACGTGCCGGTTTCGATCCGATTGCCCAAGGCAACCGCTGTTTCAATATCCTGAGAAAAAATCGAGGCCGTCAGTCCGTACTCGCTGTCGTTCATTAGTTTCACCGCTTCTTCATCGGAAGCAACTTTCATGATTCCCACGACCGGCCCGAAGCTTTCCTCGGTCATCACGCGCATATTGTGGTTAACTTCCGTAAGTACTTGCGGGGCCATATAAGGTGAATCTTCCTGATCCAGCGCAAAATCCGCCGGATTAATATGCGCCATCGCGCCTTGCGATACGGCTTCCTGAATCTGCTTTCGGACAAAGTCTGCCGCTTTGGCGTTGACCAATGGCCCAAGTGTCGTTTCGGGATCGTCCGGTCTTCCAAGCCGGTATTGTTTGGTCAGCGCAACGAATCGCTCGACAAATTCATCGTAAACCGTTTCATGCACATAAATGCGTTCAACACCGCAACACGATTGCCCGGAATTGAAAAACGCACCATCGACGGTATTCTCCACGGCATCGTCCAGATTGGCATCGGCGCGGATATAGCTCGGGTCTTTGCCGCCCAGTTCCAGCCCGATGCCGATAAACCGACCGGCGCCAAGTTGCTCGATTCTTGCGCCGACCGATACCGAACCGGTAAATGCAATAAAATTGATCCTACCCGATTGAATGATTGTTTCAGTGGCTTCATGCGATAGATGCAGATATTGAAATACGCCTTCAGGAATCCCGGCCTGTTTGAACGCATCGAAAATTCGTTCGGCGCATAACGGCACTTGCGCAGAATGTTTGAGCAACACCGCGTTGCCTGCCAGCAATGCCGGAATAATTGAGTTAATCGGCGTATGCAGCGGATAATTCCACGGCGCGATGACCAGCACCACGCCGACCGGTTCACGATCAATGTAGCGGATAAAACCGGGTTTGTCGCCGACCTGAACCGGCGTCAGCGTTTCATCGGCAATTGAAATCATGTAGCGCGCGCGATCGGCGAAACTGCGGACTTCGTTTGCAGCGTAGCGGATCGGTCGACCCATCTGCCAGCACAATTCTTCGGCAATTACCGCTTTATTGGCAACAAACGCTTCAACCGCACGGCTGCAAATGGCCTTGCGTTCGGCCAGTGGCGTATTGCGCCAAACTGTCTGTGCCTGACCGGCTCTGGCTAATGCGGCCTGGATTTGTTGATTGTCAGCCAGCGGACGTTCCACATAAACAGAACCGTCTATCGGGCTAATTGTTTTTTGTATGACTGTCATGGTTTTGGGTTCAAATTGTCAACACTATATGATCTCAAAATACCGTTCCATTTCCCACTCGGTAATATGCTTGCGGAACTGGCGTTCTTCCCATTCGCGCGTGGCGACAAAATGGTCGACAAACGCATCGCCAAACAGCGCTCGCGCTGCCTCGGAATGTCTCAACCGTTGCGCCGCATCCCACAGCGTCGCTGGCAGCATTAAATGCGCGGGTGGCTGATGCTGGTAAGCGCTGCCTTTGATAAACGGCTCCGGTTCCCATTCATGCACTATGCCATATAAACCGGACGCCAGCGCTGCGGCCAATGTGAGATAAGGATTGCCGTCAGCCGCACCCACGCGGTATTCAATGCGTTGCGATTTGTCACTGCCGGGAATCACGCGCAACGCCGTGGTACGGTTTTCAACGCCGCAGGTCGCGCCAGTCGGCGCCCATGCACCCGGAATCAACCGAGTGTAACTGTTCACCGTCGGCGCAATCATGCATAACAACTCAGGCATCAAACGCTGCTGTCCGGCAAGAAAGTGGCGTTGGGTTTTGCTCATGTTGTATTTCTGCGCGGGATCGTAAAACGCAGAACGGCCATCGCTGCGGTTACGCAACGATAAATGAATATGCCCGCTCTGGCCGGGATAATCCAGCGACCATTTGGCCATGAACGTCGCCATCAGGTTGTTGCGTTGCGCCAGCACTTTCATGAACGTTTTGAACAGTGCGCCTTTGTCTGCCGCCTGTTCGGCGTGATCGACTGCTATCGCCGCTTCCAGCACGCCCGGCCCGGTTTCGTCATGCAATCCCTCAATCGGAAAATCCATCGCCTCGCTCAAATGCAGAATCTGGTCAAACAAATCGGCATGCACCGAATTGCGCAGCACCGAATAGCCGAACCAACCCTGCGTCATTGGCTGCAGGTTTCTGAAGTTTTTCTCGCGCACACTTTCGGGCGTTTCGTTGAACATGAAAAATTCGTATTCCAGCGCGGCAAACGCATCAAACCCCATTTCCTGTGCTTTGCCGATGACCCGTTTGAGCACATTGCGCGGACAGATTTGTGCGGCTTCCGCGTCAAATTCACAGATGAACAGCAGCATGTTGTCATCAAACGGAATTTCGCGGCAACTCTCGACGACCACGCGCACCGGCGCATCGGGATAACCGGTATGCCAGCCCGTATAGGCGGTATTGTCATAGAGCTGATCTTTCGAATCCCAACCGAGCACCACATCGCAAAAAGCCAACCCGTTCTCAAGCGATGCCAAAAACTTGTCCTTGCTGAGATATTTCCCCCGCATGACGCCATCGATATCGAAAATACCGATTTTGACATGCGTCCGATTACGCGCATTGACAATCTGCCGGGCATCTTCAACGGATTTGACCGCTCTGGGATTTAACATGGCACACCTCAACTGTTTTTTTTAACCTGTCAGACTGCTGATTAATTTCTACAGCACCGCTCTCATCGTGTTACCGCTATTATACGCCGCTGCATTTACATCCTACCGCAAGAATATTAACGTTTTTGGTCAGATAATTAATATAATGACGGACTGGACCTGAGCAACATCATTTGACCTCAGATTTTAATCGTTCCGTTATTTTTAAAACCCGTGCAATAGTCGGAATTACGCCCTGCGCAACCGGTAGTCATGATTTACTGTGTGTGATCGCTTCAAACCCCGAAACCAGATCCAACAATTCCGCGGTAATTACAGTCTGGCGGGCCCGGCGATAAGTCAGGGTCACTTCTTCAAGCCGGTCGTCCAGATTACGCTGCGCAGACTGCATCGCGGATAACCGGCT
The DNA here is from genome assembly GCA_031316255.1 of Nitrosomonas sp. Lineage (NCBI taxonomy): Bacteria > Pseudomonadati > Pseudomonadota > Betaproteobacteria > Nitrosomonadales > Nitrosomonadaceae > Nitrosomonas > Nitrosomonas sp. Next base: position 3,372,724 of record JALDQW010000001.1, read on the forward strand.
GGTATGCTCGCTGGCTTGAGATTCCGCGCAGGCGCGAAACAACGTAACAAAAAGATATTGCCGCAGCAAACGGGCAAACAACTGTTCATGATCCATGCTGAAAGTCGGCAAACTGCGCGACGGCCAGACTTCTTCTTCCAGCCGGTGAAAACGGTGCAGATTGACGGGCAATAATTCAAACCCCGTCGGACGGTATCCTTTGCTGCCCGAATGCCGGTTATAAAACAGATAAACATAATGTACGCCAAGCTGTTCCCGCCACTCGTCTATTTTGAGCAAAATCTGCTGCACGGTCAGTGTAATCTGGGTGGCCGATCCGGGCACCAGAAAAACATCCTCAACGATTTGACCTTCGTGTTCGAGATTGCCCGCCACACGCGCACCCACGGCAAGCAGCAGATGATGCGCCGGATCGGCGGGTGTTGACTGCATGCGTTCCAGAGTATAGTGCGTAATATCCTCATTGAACCGGCCGCACAAACCGTGATCGGAACCAAATACGATGGCGGCCAGACGCAGCGGGTGTTTATGCTGTCTCAAATGTATGGATCGATGCGCATGATGTGCTGCATCAGACAACACCTGCGAATTCTTTAACACCACATGCAATCCGCGCTCCACTGTCCTATAGTATCCTGCCAAAGCTTTAACCGCCTGTTCATACTGCCTGACACTGGCGGCGGACAACGCCTTCATGGTTTTAACGATAGTCCGCAATTCCTCCAGACTGTCGAGCTGCTTCTGTAATTGCTCCAGGGATTCCATCGCTATCTTTATTTCTCAATCGTCAATGCTTTTCGCGCAACGTCCAAAACCTGCTCCCACTGTGCATGCGTCAGTTTTTTCCCCGTCTCCATTTGCGTGCAGAGCTCCGGCAATTCTTCTAGAATGCGTTTTTGTATCGTCGCCTCGGCTTCGCCAACGCTTTCCAGCTCAAGAGGGTCAAACAACCCTGCGTTAACCGCCTTCAATACAGCCATTTGCTGACTGCCGCGTAGCGGCTGGTGCTCATCCTGTTTCAGAATCTCGCGCACACGCCGCCCGTGTTCTATGGTTGCGCGTGTTTCCTCATCCAGCCGGGTAGCAAAACGGGCGAATGTTTCCAGTTCTTCAAATTGCGCATACGACAATCGCAAATCTCCCGCCACATCCCGGAATGCCGGATATTGCGTTTTACCGCCCACGCGGGAAATCGATTTGCCAACATCGATAGCGGGTAATAATCCTTTGTGAAACAAAGTCGGCGAAAGATAGATCTGACCATCGGTTATGGAAATCAGATTGGTAGGAATGTATGCTGAAATATCTTGCGCCTGGGTTTCGATAATCGGCAATGCCGTTAACGAACCGCCGCCCATTTTCTCGTGCAGATGCGTCGCTCGCTCCAGCAACCGGGCATGAAGATAAAAAATATCGCCCGGATAGGCTTCACGCCCCGGCGGACGCCGCAACAACAAGGATAATTCCCGATAAGCGCGTGCATGCCGAGTCAGATCGTCATATACGATGAGCACATCTTTTCCCTGTTCGGAAAAGTATTCAGCCATCGTGGTCGCGGCATAAGGCGTGATATAACGCAGTCCCGGCGGATCTTCATCGGAGGCCACGACGACGATGGTATTCTCCAGCGCCCGATACTGCCGCAACGTATTGACTACACGGGCCACCGCGGTGCCCCGTTGTCCGATCGCACAATAGACACAGATGACATCCTTGTTGCGTTGATTGATAATCGTATCCACTGCGACGGAAGTCTTCCCCGTCTGCCGGTCGCCGACAATCAATTCACGCTGACCGCGGCCTATCGGAATGAGCGCATCGATTGTTTTAATGCCGGTTTCCAACGGCACAGTCACCGAAGCGCGTTCTATAATTGCTGGCGCAGGCCGTTCCACGGGCCGCCGCTCCTTGAAATTTAAAGGCTTGCCACGATCCAGCACACGCCCTGTCGCATCAATCACCCGGCCTAACAGACCCTCCCCTACCGGCGTATCCGCCTCACGACCGGTCGCGCTGACGTCGGCACCGGCCATCAATTTATCGCTGTCGCCAAGCAGAATCACACCGACTTCTTGCGGCTCGAGATTAATCGCCACGCCTAACACATCACCCGGAAAACGAACCAGTTCCTCGGAAGTAATACTGGATAATCCTTTTATCCGCGCAATACCACCGCCAACATGAACGATCCTGCCTATTTCACGCGCGCGCAATTCAGGTTTATTCCGATCAATCGCGTTATTTAATTTCGCTAATGTTTCATCAAGCAGCTGCGTTAACACATACTATTTCTCCGGTTTTTCATTTAATGCAACGGAAGCAGCCGGCGCAAACGCATCCTCAACGCGCTGATTCAGTTGATTCAGATAGTCCGCCAGATTCCATCCCAGCCGCCCTGAACCGACAGTCACCGCTATGCCACACAACAACTCAGCTGATTGCGTATATTCAATCACAGCGCCTTTAAACAGGTGCTCATGAATTGCATGTTTAATTGTGTTACGCATCGCCGCATCCAACACAAAAGTACTCGTCACATGTACGGGCTCAGAAGCATCTTTAAACGCTTTCAGCAGCAAAATGCGGGATTGCTGATCAAGTGTTGCCAATTGATCAATAAATGAATGGATTATTTGTTTTTCAAGTTCTGCATCTCCCAGTTCTTTTAAAGCCGAATGCGCAATTTTTTGGATTGAATTGGCAACCTGATGGCGCAAATTGCCGAGGAATTCTTCTTTTTCCTGATGCGCTTGCCTTAACCAGTGTTCACGGATTTCTGCGACTTCCTTGCGTGCTTCGTCTATGAGTTGCTTTTTCTGTTGCGCCGCCTGCTCATGGGCTTTGGCTAAAATCCTGTCCTGTTCGCGTTCCAGGGCGCTGGATTTCTCATGGTACTGTTGCATTGTTTCGTCAGCGTTCTGTTCGCGCACCTGCGCTTCATTCAATTGCGCGATGATGCGTTGCTCACGACGCGCCATAGCCCGCATAACCGGCTGATACAAAAAACGCTTTAGCAACCAGACCAGTATCAAAAAATTGACAATCTGCGCCGAGACCGTTATCCAGTCTATGCCCATTGATCAGCCTCCGGCTGTCGCCGTCACATAGTCCCAGAAGGGATTGGCAAAAATCAGAATCATCGACACCACAAAACAATAAATTGCTGTGGATTCAATCATGGCCAATCCCACAAATAAGGTGCGGGTAATAGTTGCTGCTTCGTCGGGTTGCTGGGCGATCGAACTCAATGCCTGTACTACCGCGCGTGCTTCACCAAATGCAGGACCAAGCGAACCGATTGCAATCGTGATACCCGCGGTAAAAATCGAGATCATACCGATAAGTGAGATAGTGTCCATTTTGATTTCCTCTGGTGTTTACTGGTTTCTGATCTGACCGTCATCCGATTTATGCACCGACGTCGCAGAAGCAATGTAAACCATTGCCAGGACAGCAAAAATATACGCCTGAACCATACCGGTCAGCAAACCAAGTAATTGCATGACAACCGGAAAAAAATACGGTGTAAGACTCAACAGAATCGCCACAATGACCGTACCGCTCATAATATTGCCGTACAGACGGACAGCCAGGGCAATTGTACGTGAAATCTCGCCAATAATATTGAAAGGCAGCATCAGAACCGTTGGCTTAATATAACGCGCAAGATAGCTCATAGGCCCTTCAGAAGCAACACCATAAAGCGGGACAGCGACAAAAACACAAATAGCCAGTGCTGTTGTTGTTGAAAGCGAGCCGGTCGGTGCCATATAGCCAGGCACAACGTTCAACAAATTGGCCGTGGCAATAAATAAAAACAAAGTGCCCACAAACGGCAGATACTTGCCCGGCTGTTGCTGGCTAACTTCCTTGATTTGGTCGTGAATGCCCATGACCACAACTTCAAGCAAATTCTGCCACCGTGAAATATCTGTTCCTGTAGACAAGTTGCGTGTCACAAGCCATGATATCAGCGTCAGTAACGCCATTATCGCCCAGGTAAAAATTATCGTCGCATTTAACGACACTTCACCCCATTGCCAAAAAACAACAGTATCAGGATTGATCGTCATAACCGTTTCTCCTTTTACACGGGCGGAAACTGTGCCGATGCAGTAATTTGAGAACGCATTCTACGGGTGTAAAACATACGTAACACTATAAATCCAGCCAACACCGCTAACAAGTGAGTCCAGTTTCCATAGCTTAGAATGGCATAAAATGCAGACAGCAACAGCGCCATGCGCACCGCCATACTGGCGATCAACCAGGCAACCGGATGCTTGCCATTATGAATACGCTGTACAGTAAACCAGAGACCTGAGAAATACATTCCTCCAAGTATCAAACCAAATAAAAACATCAAAAATAGGAATGACAAATCATGCATGTTAATGTGCTCCGATCACAATCGAATCCATAATAATCGATAAAAGCCTAATCCGGGCCGACACACAATGCCAGAGCCCTTGACAGTCCGAATCTTTTTATTTCCGCCTGCTTTCCTGTTTGATCCAATACCAGGCATTCAGACAACCCAGCGCAATACCTATGAAAAGAAATGTCAGTGTCCACGAATGTTTGCCCGGCCATTCCCGGTCAAGCCAGATACCGATGGCGATACCCATTACAGTAGGTATCGCCACAGACCAGCCTACCAATCCAAACATACCAAAGCCAAACCAGAGCGGCCGCTCGTCCTGCGCTCTCGCAAGTTGCTTGCGTCTGGCGCGATGACCGATCTGCTCGCCAAGCTTGTCCGTCTGAACGGACTTACGTTGCGGTAATTCAGGAGGTGTGCTCATGGCCACGTAACAAATATTTAATAGAAAAATATAGCAGACTTGTTCTGATCACAATAGCATTTCAAGTCTTATAGGTTCTGACGGTAAACACTTTTGGATAACAATGCAACATTGCAACCTATCAGTAAACAAGAATTTCACGAAATCACAAAAAAATACGCCGTCGGATGACGGCGTTTAATTTACAAACGAGAGAAGAGCTATGGGAGAAGAGCTGTAAAAATACTGTTTACTTGGCGTATTTACGTTTTGAATTTCTAATGGTTAACTGGTTATTGGCATGTTAATAGCCGAAAAAGAAATGTCCATATCCGGTATTGATATCCAGCATTACATTTGGTGGATAGCCATAAACAGGTGCGGGCGCATAAACCGGTGCGGGCGCCGGGTAATAATTATAGCCATATCCTGGTTGGGGGCCATAAGGGCGATTATAGTAACCGTATGGCTGATGATAAATCTGCGCATACCCGCCATGATGGTGGTGATGGTGATGGCCGTGGTGATGACCATGATGATGTCTATGATGACCTCTTCCAGCCTCAGCAAACGAGGAAAGGGTCAGAGCCATCGCCAACAACATCATCGATAACAAACTGGTTGGCATAACGCCTTTTATCATTTTTACTTTCATCATACACCTCCACATCAGACAATTTATTTAATCAATTTTTATGCCCTCATTTTATAAATGGATACCTGAATAAAAACTGAATAAAACAACGTATCCACCCGGCCTTGATATAAAATCCATACCTTTATATCGCATTAATAGAGGTTTGTTTATGGTATCCAGGACGAAATGGTCATCCCGCAACACCCAGTTCATCTTCGGAATCGGAATAATTGTTGCTTTTATAGCATTTGGCGCTTTTTTACAGTCGAGCTCGCAAGGTGACTTTTCCGATACATATCCGAAAGGTTTTCGTGGCAATACCTGCACCGTTGAAACGGAAACGCTGACAATTGGGTATTCAAGTTATTATCTTCCTGATGACTACGAAGTCTCGGATGATGAACCCAGGTCGCCCTATATACCTGTGCAGTGTGGAAAAATACCGCAGCCCGGCATGTTGAATATTTCGATTGACTTGCTGTATCCGGATTCATCGCGCAATGTGCCGCTGGCGATGCGTTTGGTCAAATTGATCTTCCTCGATGAAGAACACTTTGAAGAAGAGGAAGTATTGTCCATTCCTGCACAGACCCACCCATCCGGCGTCATCACCCGGGCGCTCAGACTCGATGACACAGGTCAATATTTTATTTATCTGGACGGCAAAAGCGCTGACAATACGCACTATCAACTCAGAGTCCCCATAACAGTCGGTCATAGCTGGCGGGACAATGTCAGAAACTTTTTACCGCCATTTTTCAGAAAATATATATAAAATTGATTAATCAACGCATAAACAGCAAAAAACACTCATTCAACGCAATCTAAACCCTTATTGTTTATCAACAAATTTAATGAGTTGCCGTTAACACTATATCTGCACAAATTGAGCTATCTGAAAAGGAGGTTTTATGGATGTCACCAATATAGCCAGTACGGCAACAACAATGAGCGAGGCTTTTATCCAGCAGGCCTCTGGCACGGCCGTTTTTAAAAAAGCGCTTGATATCAGCGCTGAAAATGCCATTCAGCTGATTGAAGCGATTCCGAATAACACACCGGCACAGAATTTGCCGCCACATCTGGGGCAAAACATCAACACAACCGCCTAATCATCTTTTTTCGCCCGCACAGCGCTACTCTGATAGCGCTGTTTTTGTTTCCGGAATACGCAATCGCGAGTGGTTATTTGTTTAACAATCGGGATCAGGTTAAACTCACAGCTATAATAGAGTACATTCGACAGTTCTCAAACATTGCATTTATTGTGTATTAAGGAGTTCTTATGGCACTACGTATTAACGATCAGGCACCTAATTTTCAAGCGGAAACCACGCATGGCAGGATAGATTTTCACCAATGGATTGGAGATGGCTGGGCGGTATTATTTTCCCATCCCAAGGATTTTACCCCTGTTTGCACCACTGAACTCGGTTTTATGGCGGGCATTCAGTCCGAATTTGATAAACGCAACACCAAGATTATCGGTCTGAGTATAGATCCGCTTAACGACCACGAAAATTGGCTGAAAGATGTAGAAGATGTCGGCGGATCACAAGTGCGCTATCCGGTTATCGCTGACACCGACTTGCATATCGCCAAGCTTTACAATATGTTTCCGGCCGATGAAACCGGTTCCGCCGAAGGCCGTACAGCATTGACAAATGCAACTGTACGATCAGTCTTTATTATTGGCCCTGATAAAAACATCAAGCTCATGATGACTTATCCCATGACAACAGGCCGTAATTTTAATGAAATTTTACGTGTGATCGATTCCATGCAATTGACCGCCAAACATAAAGTCGCCACGCCCGTTAACTGGCAACAAGGTGAGGATGTGATTATTGTTCCTGCTGTCAGCAATGAAGAAGCCGAGAAAATTTACCCCGGTGGCTGGGAGACGGTCAAGCCTTATCTCAGGAAGGTAAAACAGCCTCAATAATTATTGGAAATGTATCAACCCGGACGCCGCATGCAGGATATCGAAGAAACGCTGGTATCCTGCGTGCAGATTATTTGCAACATACAGGCAAAAAGATTTATTACTTTAACTTTTTGTTGTAAACCAGCTTGTTAATATTCTTTTTTATTGATTTTGCCGTTTTCTCCAAGGCTGTCTTTTCCACCTGGTTCAATTTGGGATACAAATGTCGTATAACACCGGTTCGACCCACTACTACTGGAATACTGAAACAGTTGTCCTCAACCCCCTGCCATTGTCTGAAATAGATACTCAAAGGCATTGTTCGATGTTCATCGAACACAATTGACTTCAACACTTCGCACGTTGCGGTTGCAATCGCAAAATTGGTATACCCTTTTAAGTTATACACATCAAAACCGGCTCCGGTGACGCCATCGAATATTTTGCGATGCGCAGAATTGTCGGCTATGCGCTCACTGCCGGCAAAAGCATTACTGAAAACCGGGAACTGGTTGGGACCATGTTCTCCCAGAATATACGTGCGCAAATCATCTGGATGAATTTGTTCTTCAACAGACAGCAACACTCTAAAGCGGGCGGAATCCACCAGCGTGCCGATTCCCATAATTCTGGAAGACGGCAATCCGGCAATCTGGGTTGTCAGATAAGTCAACACATCGACTGGATTGGAAATAACCACTATGATTGCTGCAGGATTATTCTGTATCAACACAGGGATCATTTTTCTGAATAATTTAACATTATCCACACCTAACTGCATCCGGTCAGTCATTTTGCCCTGTCCACTAACCGATGCCGTAATGACAATAATATCGCTGTCTCTGACAGCTTCAATCGAACTGCTTTCAATAGTCATCGGCCGTTCACAAAACGACAGGGTGTGCTGCAAATCAAGCACATCGCCCCGGGCCTTGGTAATATTGCGACCAGCCAAAACCAGGTGGCTGCACAATCCCTTAAGCACCACAGCATAGGCAATTGTTGAACCAACCTGTCCTGTTCCGATTATGGTAATTTTCATGACGCATTGACCTCATTCATATTTGCCGGATACGGCATTCCATACTTATACAAACCATTGCCCTGAAAAAGTAACGGCCATATTGCTGTTAACAACTGCAACGACTGCTGTTGCAGAAAATAAATAGCCTGTTAAATTGAAATTTAAACATATCAATACACATATTGTCTGTGCGTTACTGCACCATTTCAACATTGCAGAAATAATGACATCGATATGACTATCATAATATTGTAATCTGGTTAATGAATGTCATAACCCGCACTACAGATAAAGCATATACAATCTATAGTTGGGAAAAGGCGGCCCGCAGCAGACCATCCGGATACTGAACGAAGAATCTTTGGAAAATTACCGTGACCAACACATACCAGGATTATTTTGACACACTCGGTTTCAGGGAATCGTCGAGCATTCCCGGCGGCGCACAGAATTACCACACTGAAAATCCGTTTGGCTTCATCGGCAAATACCAGTTCGGTGAAGCTGCACTGTTCGATCTCGGATACTATGGCATTGACGGCAGCGACAGCAATTTATTCAGAAATGACTGGAGCGGCAACTGGTCTGGCAAAAACGGCATCAACAGCAAACAGGATTTTTTCAATAATGGCACCGTCCAGGAAATTATCGTCCGGGAATGGCATGAAACTTTATGGAACAGGATAACGTTTCTCGAGCTCGACAAATATGACGGTCAAATTCTCAATGGTCAACCCATAACCATTTCCGGAATGCTTTCCGCCGCACATCTGATTGGCGCGGGCAGCAGCACATCGGAAACCGCCGGCCTGAAAGGCTATCTTTTGTCTGGCGCTGTTTTCAACCCAGAAGATAACAACGGGACGACTGCCAATGAATATATGGCCGTTTTTTCCGGCTTTCAGACACCTTTCGCTACCAACCATAGCACCGCTGAAACCATTGATGGCGGCATTGGAAAAGATATTTTGACGGGTTTTGGCGGAAACGACTTTCTCAACGGCAACACGTCGATTGATACGGCAATCTACACCAGTCAGTCTTCTGAATATGTGCTTGTAAAACATACCGCTGAAACCTGGACAGTCAGTCATCAAAATGATGGTGCCGATGGCACCGACACGCTTATCGATATTGAACGTATCGCGTTTTCAGATACTTCACTTGCGCTCGATCTCGAGGACAATGCAGGTATTACGGCAAAGCTACTCGGCGCGGTTTTCGGGCATGAATCGGTGTCAAATAAACAGTTTGTCGGTATCGGCTTGCGTTTTCTCGATAACGGCACACATTACGAAGCGTTGATGCAACTTGCAATCGATGCAGCGCTCGGCGTTGATGCTACCAATCACACTGCAGTTGTCGATCTGCTCTATGAAAACATCATCGGCTTTACGCCTTCGCCTGCTGCAGAGGCACAGTTTGTCAGATTACTCGACTCAGGCACTTATACTGTCGCCGAACTCGGTGTTTTGGCAGCCGAAACAACGCTTAATCAGGAAAATATTGATCTTGTGGGGCTGTCTCAAACCGGGCTGGAATTTCTTTAGTATTTGTAACCCAGTCCTTGGTGATTACTCCCACTCAATTGTTGCAGGTGGTTTTCCGGAAATATCATACACAACGCGATTGATACCGCGGATCTCGTTGATAATGCGGCTGGACACCTTGCCAAGCAATGAATAAGGCAGTTCAGCCCAATTGGCGGTCATAAAATCCTGAGTCTGTACCGCACGTAAAGCGATTACGTATTCATACGTGCGGCCATCGCCCATAACGCCCACTGATTTGACCGGCAGAAAAACGGCAAATGCCTGCGCAGTTTTTTCGTACCACCCTGAGCGCCGCAATTCTTCGATGAAAATCTGATCCGCATGTCTTAACAGCTCGGCATATTCATATTTTACTTCGCCCAGAATCCTTACACCCAGACCCGGTCCGGGGAAAGGATGCCGAAAAACCATTTCACGTGGCAGGTCCAGCGCCAGCCCGAGATCGCGTACTTCGTCCTTGAACAGTTCACGCAGGGGTTCGAGTAATTTCAAATGCAGTGTTTCTGGTAAACCACCGACATTATGGTGCGATTTGATGGTTTTCGCCTTTTTGGTCTTGGCACCCGCCGATTCGATCACATCCGGGTAAATCGTGCCTTGCGCCAGCCACTTGGCGTCGGTAATCTTGGCCGATTCACTCTGAAAAACTTCAACAAACTCCCGGCCGATAATACGTCTTTTTTCTTCCGGATCGGTAACACCTTTCAATCGGTCAAAAAAAACACGGCTGGCATCCACATGTATCACTTTCACCGCCAGATGATTCGCGAATGTATCCATAACCTGTCTGGCTTCATTCGCACGCAACAGTCCGTTATCGACAAAAACACAGGTCAACTGCTCCCCGATCGCGCGGTGAATCAACGCGGCTGCAACCGACGAGTCCACGCCACCGGACAAGCCCAGAATAACCTTGTCACTACCCACAGTTGCACGAATCCTGCCAACGGCTTCCTCAACATAGTCAGGCATATTCCAGTCATGACCGAGATTACAGATGTCGTGAACAAAACGCTCGATAATGGCTTTCCCTTTCAGGGTATGCGTCACTTCTGGATGAAACTGGATACCGTAAAACCGGCGCGTATCATCCGCCATCGCCGCAATCGGGGTCGCGGCGTTAAACGCCATAATTTCGAAACCCGGCGGCAATGTCTCCACTTTATCGCCATGACTCATCCACACATCGAGAACAGCATTACCCGCTGCATCGGTACGATCCTGTAGATCACTGAGTAATGCACCTTGCACTGTCGAAGAAATTTCCGCATAACCGAATTCACGGACAACCGCGTTTTCAACCTGACCACCCAGTTGATCCGCCATGGTCTGCATGCCATAACAGATTCCCAATACCGGAACACCGAGTTCATAAACAATCTGCGGTGCGCGCGGAGTCTCTTCCTCTATGACAGATGCAGGACCACCGGACAATATAATACCTTGTGGAGAAAAGTTCTCTATGAACTCGGGCGTTACATCGTAGGAATGAAGCTCGCAGTATACATTTGCTTCACGTACGCGCCGGGCAATAAGCTGCGTATACTGTGAACCAAAATCCAGGATAAGGATTTTCTGGTGCATGGCAATGGATTCTTATTTGATATGATAATTGGGCGCTTCTTTCGTAATTTGCACATCGTGAACATGCGACTCGCGCACGCCTGCAGAAGTAATTTCAACAAACTCCGCTTTTTCGTGCATTTCTGCAATGCTGGAACATCCCAAATAGCCCATGCTTGAGCGCACGCCCCCCATGAGTTGGTGAATAACCAAAGCAATACTGCCTTTAAAGGGAACGCGTCCCTCTACCCCTTCAGGCACCAGTTTGTCATTATTTTTTTGTTCCTTTTCCTGAAAATAACGGTCGCTGGAGCCTTGCTGCATGGCCGAAAGCGAACCCATTCCTCGATAAGTTTTATAGGAACGGCCCTGATATAATTCGATCTCGCCCGGAGATTCGGCAGTACCGGCTAATAATCCACCCAACATGACCAGATTGGCGCCTGCAGCCAGCGCTTTCGCTATATCGCCCGAATAACGAATACCGCCGTCGGCAATGACCGGCACACCCGTCCCTTTGAGTGCCTCGGAAACATTATGGATCGCCGATATCTGCGGCACACCAACACCGGCAACCACACGGGTTGTGCAAATGGAACCCGGCCCTATGCCAACCTTGACAGCATCCGCTCCGCAGTCGACCAACGCCCGCGCAGCATCGGCCGTTGCCACATTTCCACCAATCACCTGAATATCCGGATAATGCTTCTTAACCCAACTAATACGGTCAAGTACACTCTGCGAATGTCCGTGCGCTGTATCCACGACAATCACATCGACACCGGCCTTAACAAGCGCATCGGTGCGTTCATCACTACCCTCACCCACACCTATCGCCGCTCCGACGCGCAAACGTTCCTGATCATCTTTGCAAGCCAGCGGATATTCAGAAATTTTGGTGATATCCTTGACGGTAATCAGACCACGCAGCTCGAACTGCTCATTCACTACCAGTACGCGCTCCAATCGATGCTTATGCAGCAGATCCATGACTTCTTCTCGCGAAGTATTTTCACCGACCGTAACAAGCCGTTTTTTGGGTGTCATAATATTTTTGATCGGCTGATCGAGGTTGGACTCGAAACGAAGATCACGATTGGTCACGATACCTACGACTTTTTTACCACTGACCACGGGAAGCCCAGAGATTTTATGCGCTCGAATCAATTCAAGTACTTCACGCACCGTCATCGTCTGCGGTATTGTAATCGGATCTTTGACAACCCCGCTTTCAAAGCGCTTGACCTTGGCGACCTGCGCTGCCTGCGCCTCAATCGGCATATTTTTATGCAAAATACCAATGCCACCTTCCTGAGCCAAGGCAATAGCCAGACCTGCTTCTGTCACGGTATCCATTGCTGCAGATATCAATGGAATGTTCATTGAAATGGATCGTGTCAATTGTGTTGTCAGACTGACTTCCCGCGGCAAAACCGAAGAATAAGCAGGAACCAGCAAGACATCATCAAAGGTGAGTGCTTTTTGAATTAACTGCATATGAATAACAATCCTTTGCAAAGCGGTATTATATCGAAATCATCGGTGTTTTTTGCAGCAATTCATACAAAAATGGTTTATTTCTCCAATTATTACTGCTTAAAAGTTTACTTTATAACGGTTTAATCCGTAACTAATACTGTTCATGACAAAATTTATGTCATTTATTCATTTGTTTTTTCGGAGAAAAAAATGCGTTATCTAGTATTCATGTTATGGTTATCGTTATTCAGTATGCCGTTATCTGCCCAACTCTACAAATGGGTCGATGAAAATGGCAAAACCCAATACTCCGATCAACCTCCACCATCAGTCAATGTAAAAAACGAACAAAAATTAAAAATTCACTCAGCGCCTGCTTCTGTATCCTCATCAAATTCAGAAGATAAAGACAATGCCGACAGGCCAAACACATTGGCGGAAGAAAGGCTCGAATACGATCAGCGCCGTCAGGAAAGACTGGAGAAAAAAACGCAACAAAAAGCAAAAGCTGAAGAAGATAAACAAAAATGTGTTGACGCACAAAGCAAATTAAGAGTATTTTCTGAGTCACCGCGTTTAAGAATGCCTGACGGCAATGGCGGACTCGTCTATGTTGACGACAATGTACGGCAACAGAAAATCAATGAAGCAAATGATGCCGTCAAGACTTTTTGCAAATAAACTCTTGAGAGTCATTTATCGCAAATAAATGCAACACACACTACAAAAAATTATTTTAATTTTATTTTCTGTGTTGTTACTTTCAGGTGCTGTATCGAATACAGCACCGAAAGCACATAACGGTGACGCAATAAACGACTCGCAAGTATTGCAAGCCTTACAGGCACTGGAGCAGCAGGCTGCAAAGGAAGCACAAATTATCCAGGCCTTGAATGAACGAATCAGGCAATTGGAACTGAAAGTTGCCGCGATAAATTCAATTGTTATTGAACAACGCGCACCGAAACAAGTTAACCTTGAACCGATTCAATCGGAAAAAACCAAAAGTGCACCGCACGATTCGCCTCAGATATTTGGCGGCTCCGCAATAATCCATAACGACAGTCTGGTATCTGACAATCATTTCATCATTGAAGATTTATTTGACTTCATTTCTACTCCGCATTTAGTACCCGCCACAGCCGGAATATTAACAATACTTCTTTTGATGTTAGTATTTCGCATCTATAAAAGAAAGCGCAGCAATCAGTTGTTATCAAGTGACGATAAAGCGGGCGTTAGGGCAATCGCCAAAAACCCAAACCCCTTGCGCACAAATGAAAAAAACGCATTGGTTGCACAAAAACTGGCCGCGTTGAGAACAGCGGTCGAAAAAGGTAAACAGCGCCGGCATCAGAAGGAATAATACGCCGGCATCAAGTCTTTTGAAAAAACATCCACGTTCTTAGAACGTGATTTTGATTTTAGATAATATGACTACGAATAATTGCAACCATGGCCTCATTATCACCATTTGTTACGCGTATAGAAAAACTTGAGCTACTCAGTCCAGAAGAATTCGAGTACGCCAAGAACTTGATAAAAACTGAGAAAGCAATTGCCGCTGGCAGATCAATTATCGAAGCCGGCTGCTTACAAAAGCAGATTTATTTTGTACTTGAAGGTTGGGCAGTCAAGTACAAAACATTAGAAAATGGCAATCGTCAAATTGTTAATTTTGCGTTACCGGGTGATATTATCGGCATGTTTTCACCTATCTTTCAACACTCTGAACATACTGTCGAATCGATCAGCACAATGAAGCTTGGCAGTTTTCCCGCGGAACGGCTTATTGATACTTTTCGCGATTCACCCCGCTTGGCACTTGTTTTAGCATGGATGGCAGGACAGGATGAGCGTATTCTTGAAGAGCAAATTGTGAGAATTGGCCGTAGAAGTGCAGCCAAACGAATGGCTCATCTGTTTATAGAACTATACAGACGTTTACGCCTTTGTGGCTACACTCGCGAACAAGCTGTCATTTTCCCAGTTACCCAAATGTTGCTTAGCGATGCATTGGGACTCAGTCATGTTCATGCGCACCGCGTTTTTCGCGAACTGGAGAAACACCAATTAGTCGAACGTTCACCGGGACGTCTCATTTTACGAAATCTTGACTTGCTGTCTTCTCTGGCCAACTTTGACGAAAGTTACCTCGAACCCAAATCACTGGCAAAAACGTCTCTAACATTATAGCTCTCAATATCTTGAGACGCTGTCAGTCTGTCACAATTTCAGGCGTCATTATCATTTGTTAATGCGAAACATTTCTATTGAGCGTAAGCTCAATTGGACGTTGCTTAATAGTTAAACACTTTCGTACACGAACCTATGAAGCAGTCTTTTTCAATCACCTTGAAAGGTAATACACCATGACAGACAAATCAGCATATATACAAAAAATGCAAGCAAAACTGGATGAATGGGAAGCGAACATCAATGCATTGCAAGCCAAAATGTCAGGAGCAAGCGCAGACACAAAAATCGAATTGAACAAACAAATCGATAGGCTTCGAGCTGAACGTAGCGATATGAAACAGAAATTTGAAGAACTTAAAAACGCCAGCGAGGAAGCGTGGGAAGATGTTCGCGATGGCATGGAAGCAGCCTGGGATAGCGCATCGACGTCTTTCAAGAATGCGATTAATCGTTTCAAATAAGCCAAACGACGCATCATTGACAGTTGAATTGAGATAATAAAACTCTTCTACTGATAACACCTTAATGAGGAAACCAAAATGAGAAATTTATTCTTTCTTTTGATCATCATAATGAGTCTGCCGCTGACTGCAAGCGGTACAGAGACGCTGCGCGAATCCGTTCAGGATGCCACCAACGATGCCAAACGTGAGGCCAAACAGCAAAAGCATCGTCTGGAAGAGGCTGCCTGCATGAAAAGCGAAACCGAATGCTTAAAACAGAAAACAGAAAATCGGCTGGAAGAATCGACTGACGCTGTTGTCGATAAATATAATGAAATCAAGAATGTTATTGACGACGATTAGCACGCCAACCCACCAGTTGACAACATCGATATAAGGATAACCAATGCAGTCACAGATGAATATTAACAGCGATTATTTGGAATGTATCAAGGCCTGCCAGGCATGTGCGATTGATTGTGAAATATGCTTGTCCGCCATGGCAGGCTCTAATAGCCACAATGATTGTCCTATATGCTGCTATGAATGTATCGAAACTTGTCTGCAGTGCGCACGTGCGTTGATTCGTTCTAGTAAATTTTCCAGATCGTATTGCGAACTATGTGCCCAAATTTGCGACTGGTGCGCTGAGCAATGCGCGCAACATGACATGGCGCACTGCAAACAGTGTGCACAGTCATGCAGTCGCTGTGCTGCAGAATGCCGGAAAATATTGAATTAACCGCACGCACTTTTCATGTCAGGAGCAATGCCAATGTTCAACTGGGCCGTTGTATTTTTCATCATAGCCATAGTCGCCGGCGCACTGGGTTTCGGCAGCATTGCCGGAACCGCTGTAGAGTTGGCCAAAATCGCTTTTTTTGTAGGATTGCTATTGGCGCTCGTCTTTTGGTTGTCGGGAAGAAGAGGCCCGCCCCGATAAAAATTTAAAATTGAATATAACCAATAGGGTTGTTCTCCATGAGTACAGCAGGATGAGCCGACGCCAGGAGGCGCATCAACAACAGAAGTGGAAGGAACAGTTGATTGAGCAAAGCAGCGAAGTATTTGCTACAGGCAATGAACTGGCGCCGGATAAGGAATCAGAGATCCAATGCAAGCGAAGATGGTCAATTGACCATGGAAAATGATTTTTGTCCAAAGTGCTCGGTCGCCAGACCGGACACGGAGAAAAAGAATGACTCAAAAGGTACATCAGCTACCTAGAACGCACCGCTGTGAATTATTGGATATACCGAATCAAGCAGTCACCATCACCCGCAACCGGTATCTGAAGAAGATGGGTACTGATGGATTTGTAACCGTATCTCGGGTAATTTTCATATTACCTTAAATCTGGATTGCGTTTCTTACTCATTGTTAGAAGCCAATGGATTCTGGATATCTATATCTATTTATCCGCAAATTTACTTGGATTGAACAAATCGGGACGAAGGTGGTGATTCTTATGATAATACAAACCAAAAGCCAAAAAATTCACAACCTTGTACAATCCGTGATCCAGGTTGACAATCTGAACACCTTCAGGTGTATAGATATGCGTTGCGTAGTTAAACCATGCATAATGCAGCATTTTAAAGATTATCGAGAAAACAAACAGGAAGGTGAAAACCTGTGGTCCCAGCAACAAGAACCAGAAGATTACTTGAAGCAGTGTCGCGACCCTGGATTCGATCGCCATCTCTTTCATATTTCTCAACGATTCCTCGCTTTTACCCCATAAATCCATATAAAAGCCTGAGAAAACTGACGCAACGCTTTTCCGCATATTCAGCATAAAATTCCAGTAGGTCTTGTCCATGGGTGGGTGCGGATCGCGAACTGTATCATCTGAATATTTGTGATGCAGAACATGCACAATGCACCAAAGCGGAAAGGCAGCCAATTGCCAAAAACCAATCGTTTCGCCTATCAATCGTTTAAGCCAGCGTGGCTGGATACTCGAGTGACTTGCACTGTGAAAAATAGCCGTCAGAATAAAAGTGGTGACTATTGCAACTGGAATAAGCGTCAAATAAACAATATCAAAATCCAAACGGAACACACAAACTAGAACAGCGTAAACCCATGCAAGCACAACCCACTGAATTTGCGGCATGGAAAGCAAAACAAAAACAGGGATAAAGCTAAGAAAAATTTCCCAATCGGGTGCATCAAAAAAAGAAAGCAAGCAATTCGCAACAAAAAATAACCCAATAATGATCAGGAAATATTGATTAAGAAAACGTTTGTCTGATTTAAATTGAGAAAACATGATCTACCCACCAAAATAAATGATATCAACCAAATACACAATAAATAATGCGCCGAATGCCGATCAATTGTGCAATCCTTTGCAACCCAGGCAAGAAATCCCTAGAAATAAACTACAAATTGTGGTGATCTACAACTTATCGCTCTTTTTCATCTAACAGTACATATTGAGTTGTTTTTTAATTGTAAGAAAAATCAACTTAATTTAAGCAAAAAATTAAGACCACAAAAACACATTAGTTTATCCTTTATATTCACAGCTCTGGTTCACTCAAGTTGTTAACCGGAATCAATAACCATCATCTGGGCCGGTGCGGAAAAGCATTAACGCATCATCCACATCACGCTATTGGTTGAAATCTTCCTTTGTATTGATTGAGTACAGTAAGGTGAGCCAGCGCCAGGAGGCGCATCAACAATAAGCCGTGCAGTTTTATCCGCTCCGCTTATCGAGATTACAGGACGCACTGAGTAAGGTAAAGCGCATCATTTACGATTTGATGCGCCTTGCCGGCACATCCTACTCAGATCACCACGTGATATCTATGTGATAAAGCACGTTCAGAATTTATAAACAGAGTGGACTTGACATAGTATGTATGTATACACATATTTTTCTTGATTATCGACCTGACCCCGGCCTTGATTATCGCCTAGGTTTCTGGCTCGCCGAAAAGATCAAATCTGGTAACTGGTTTATAGAACGCCCGCTTTGAGGTTCCAATCTCAAAAATCCCGATTGATAGAGTCACCAGATTTTTATTCAAAGTCTTCATTAAACAAAGTTATAAGACTCACCATCTTCGGGTACCAGAACGCGTTGTGTCATTCCGTTTTCATGAAGAAATTCGCGCATTTCTTTTCTGGATACCGTGGCATGATTCACCGCTTCCATGTGGCTCGCGATGACGGTCGCACTGGGTGCGGCTTTATAAACTTCAAAAACATCCTGCTTACCCATGATAATGGATTCGTCCCCTATAACCTTGGCATCGCAGCTATTGACGATGATGATATCGGGATTATATTTCTTGAGATTGTCTTCGACTATCTGGCACCAGACAGTATCTCCAGCAATATAGAGCGTTTTTTCATCTGGATGCTTGAAAACAATACCACTTACATCTCCCAGCAATTCTTTCATTTCTTTCAAAACATGATTACTACCATGCTGGCCAGGTGTTTTAATCAGTGTTATGCCATCAATATTATTCGTTTCGTTCAATACGCGAACGTTATTAAAACCTGCCGAACGGACCGATTGCGCATCTTTTTCATGCTGCGTAAAAAACAGCATGTCTTTGGGTATCGATTGTTTAGCGACATCGTCCCAATGATCAGGATGATCATGTGTGAGGATGACGGCGTCCACATCAACGATCTCGCTGATTGGAATTGGTAACTCAGCCGTTGGGTTGCGGATATGATCATTGATTGTGCCGCCGAAACCCGGCACAGCTCCCTTCTCTGCCAGCCAAGGATCAATCAGGAATTTTTTACCCGCATATTGAATATGCAGTGTTGCATTTCGTATTTGCCTGAATTTCATGAATAGTTACTCCTCCATCTTTTATTGAATGTATTTGAAGTCATCATCTTATAGATCGACCCAGTAATATTTGCGCACCCCACATTCTACCAACCACACGACTAGTGCAGTAGGATGAACCGACGTCAGGAGGCGCATCAACAAAAAACCGTGCAGCTTTATTTCATTCCGCTTATCCAGATTACAGGACGCATTGAGTAAGGTAAAGTACATTATTTACGATTTGATGCGCCTCCCGGCACTAAACTTAATTTCTTCTTCATGAGAATCGGATTTACCAAAGATGAGTGCGCTTTCTTTTTCTTCACCAAGGACGAATATCTCCTTATAGGGGTTTTCTTCATGTTTACAAGAAATTTTATAGCTTTGATAAAATCGCCACCCAAATAACCCAATAACTCCGCCAACAATAACTATCCATGGCCACCACTCAATCATAAACCTCCCTTATAATTTATATACATACAAGTGGGTATTAGTTGAAAATCCTATCCGCTAGGGGAAAGGGTTAAACAAAAAGCTCTCATTTGAGAGCTTTTTCATTTTAGGTAGTCTGACAAATCAGCTTTAATATTCTTTGAACTCTTCTTTACCTTTTAAATTGGGTAGTTATTCTTCATCTAGTAAGTAAAAACGTGGCTCCATCGACTGATGGAGGATGTCAATAATGTTGATTTGTTGATCTGACACAATTTCATAGTAAATGGTGTGGTTACCAACTGGATAGCTGTAGCAATCCCATTGAATAAAAAGGTCTTTTCTCAGTTTACCAACCTTTGGGTTATTGGCTGTAAATTTTATTATTTCGTGTAGTTTTCTTAGATAAATGCCTGTTTGAGTATGACCGAAATTAGCTAATGAGTATGTTTCAATATCTTCAAGACTCCGCACCGCGTTCGGTGACAGGAGATATTTACTCATACTTGTCGGTTAGCTTGGTCATAAATAATTCACCATCAGTGGCTTTACCTTGGTCAATTTGGTTTTTCCCCTCAGTGAGAGTGGAACGTAATACATCAAGTTTCGCTTCGTCGGCTTCCAACAGACGAAGACCAGCACGCACAGCTTCACTGGTTGATTCAAACCGACCAGCTTTGATTTTTTTGTTGATAAAGTCGGAAAAATGTTTTCCGATAGTTACACTTGTATTTCTTGGCATCATAAATCTCTATTTAATTACTTGTATTACATACTAATACAGTAGCTGGATTTTGACAAATTCTAGATTATTAGAACGCGCGTGGGGTCAAGAATGCGCGTGGGGTCAAGAACGCGCGTGGGGTCCGCGCGTAGGGTCAGGTCCATAACCAATAACCCCAATCCTTGACAGACACAACTGATAAAACTCCAACCCCGCACAACCCCGCTCATTTCAACGACAAACTCTGCAACGCTTTCTCGTGGTTCCACTTGCCATGAAAGAGATGTCCTTTTTTGGTCGGCACACGATCGCTGGTCCAGGTCAGATATTGGCCATCAGGCGTGAATACCGGCAGGCCGTCAAATCCGGGCTTATCGGTTACGCGTACCGGTTCCTGCTTGCCGTCTACATCGACGATATACAGTTCGAAATTGCGGTGTCCGTGGATATTGGTTGAGAAAATAATGTATTCATTTGACGGATGGTAAAACGGCGCCCATGACAATGCTTTCAAACGGGTGATCTGTTTCTGATCGGAGCCGTCGATGTTCATGGTAAAGACTTCCGCTTCGCGGCCGCTTGGCGAGAAACGTCGCCACACAATGCGTTTGCCATCCGGACTGAAAAATGGGCCGCCGTCATAACTTGTGGTATGCGTCAGGCGTTTCACATTCGAGCCGTCGGCATCCATGATATAAATATCGATCATCGAAGACGGATCTTTCTGGAACAATGCGGCTTCTTCTTCAGACAATTCCTCAGCATATGCCCTACGGTTGGACGCAAATGCAATGTATTTACCGTCCGGCGACCAGGACGCCTCGGCGTCATAGCCCAATGTATTCGTCAGGTTTTTTATGTTTTTGCCGTCCAGATCGGTTTCATAAATATCATACTGCTCGTCGTAATCCCAGGCGTAAGACTTGCGTTCACCGGACTTTCTTCGCTCCAGTTCCGCCGTCATCTTGGCCTTGGCATCAGGGTCGTCATGCGTTGATGAAAACAACACTTTGTCTTGCGAAGGATGTATCCATGAACAGGTTGTTTTCCCGACACCGGGAGAAACCCGGTTTATTTTGCCACTGCCAACATTTTTCAGATAAATCTGATAAAAAGGATTTTCATCGGCGACTTCGGCCTGATAAACCATCCATTGCTGATCTGCGCGGTAATACGCTTCACCGGCACGTTTTTCTCGATTGGTATCCGTAAGCAGATAGGCATCCGTAACGAATTCGGTTGCACTGATATTCGGTGAAAATAATGCTGCCGCCATTATTGCCGGCACCCAAACCCGTGAATATGTACTGGAAAAAAACGTGAATTGTTGAATAGGATTTCTCATTTGATCATCAAAACTGATTATATAAAGCTAAACATTACCACATAGCCGGTAATAATTTGAGGACAATTACGGAAAAATCGATCTGCGGATTTGGTATGATCTGACATGGGTGGCGCTATTTGCCCCCCATTTAATATAGGGAGGACCAAAAATGAAAACAATTATTGGCCTGCTACTGGCAGCCCTTTTGCTAGCGGGATATGTCATGGGAACCGGTGCTTATAATATGGCGGCCACGGAAAAACACTGGCCAGTCACGGAAAAACTCATTGAATGGATGCGCATCAATTCAATTGCAGCGCGCTCAAATGAACTGGAAATTCCCGCATTGGACGAATCCGAATCGCTTTCAATCGGCGCAACGCACTATGATGCCATGTGTACCGGTTGTCATCTTTCACCGGGACTGGAACCTACGGAACTTGCGCAAGGCCTTTATCCGCAAGCGCCTGTTTTCCATCAACGCACGCCGCTGACCGATGCTGACAAGCTACAAGAACAAACCAAGGCCTATTACTGGGTCATCAAGAACGGCATCAAAATGACCGCCATGCCAGCCTGGGGACTGACGCATGACGACGAAACGATTTGGGCCATGGCCTTTTTTGTTCAGAAACTCGCAGGCATGACTGCCAGCACTTATGATGAATTAGCCCATGAGAAGGCTGACAACCACCATCAACACGAACATGCCGCACACGAACATGACCACCAGCATGGACAGCATAATGGACATAAACATCAACATAACGACCATGGCAACGACCATCACGACCACGGTGGCGATCATCATGACGATTGACAGTGTATTGTAAATCCTGCGTTCAATTGTCTGACAGCATGTAAACGGCCTGGATTTTATTGAGTTTCATGATTACGGAAAGCACATTACCGTCTATCTGCCCGCAACAATTTTCTATCGCTTCCTGGACCAGCCAGTTACGCATTGCATGGAAAATAATGTTATTGGGGGTTTTTGCGGTATGTTTACCGCTGATAACCTGGGCAGAAGTTGAACGCATCGATATTGCCCGCTTTTCCCAAGGCGATTTGAATGAATGGCAGTCAAAAGTTTTTTCCGGCCAAACGATCTACACGTTAACGGAAAATGACGGAAAAACAGTTCTGCACGCGCACAGCAATGCAACGGCGTCGGGACTATACCGCGAGATCAGTATCGATCTTGATCAAACACCGATCCTCAACTGGTCATGGAAAGTAGATCAGGTATTAGCAGGCAATAACGAGCAGACCCGCGCAGGCGACGATTATCCTGCACGGGTCTATGTGGTCTTTTCCGATGGCCTTATGTTCTGGCGCACACGCGCCATAAACTATGTCTGGTCCAACACACAGCCGGTCAACAGCAACTGGTTCAATGCGTTTACATCTAATGCTGGCATGATTGCAGTCCAATCCGGTGTTGATCAAACGGGTAACTGGATTACGGAAAGCCGCAATGTCCTGACTGACTATCGCCGGTTATTTAACGACGAACCCGGACGCGTTAATGCCGTAGCAATCATGACCGATACGGACAATACCCGCTCCACGGCATCCGCCTGGTACGGCGACATCTGGTTTTCGGCAAAATAATCCCGGCATTTCAACGTAATAACTGAAAAGCTACTTTACCAGAACAGCCTGTTTTAGCTCGAATGTCAGCACCGGTTGATCAGGAACAAGCTCAAGTTCGGCCGCAAACGTTGAGACCGTATTAGTGGCATTGGTGATATTTACAAACGGAACATTCAGTATACCCGTTCGTGCATCAAATGCAGCGTTGTCACCCCGGAAATTCTGGGATAAGCGTTTAGCCTGAACCAATTCGAAGCGTACCGGCTCACTACCTTGAACAACCCGCAACCGTACTTGAAAAACATCACTGTTTTCACTGTCAAGCCCGACGTCAACAGCCGGTATTTCAAGAAAACCGGCTGAAAAACCGGCGTTTGGCACCAGTTTGTAAACCGTTCCAGTCGTTTCAAATGGCACACCTGTCGAATTACCCAATACATAAAGCTCGCCATCTGCATCTTGCCCGAAACCCAGCACCCAGAATTCTATCGCATCCCGTTCTGTCAGATCGAGTTCCAGAATTTCGGCACCGTTCGTATAAAACAACCGGCCGTCGCCATTGCCTGTTCTGGACGCGTCACCAAAAACATATGCCTGTTGCAACGATGCGATTGCACCGCCTCGATAAATAAAGCCGCCGATAATCGCGGTACCTTCATCATGATCATATTGCACGACTGGATTGATCAGATTTCCACCTGTCGGATCGTTTGTCACAAACCCCGGTTCGTTTCCATTTGCCTCAAAACGGAAACGGCCTTCCTTTAAAGGCCAACCGTAATTACCGCCCGCTTGTACAATATTCACTTCCTCGATATCGTTCTGACCCACATCGGCAAGCACCAGCGCACCGGTTACCTGGTCAAAGGAAAAACGGAACGGATTGCGAAAACCGAAGGCATAAATTTCATTCAACACCGTATCAGAGCCGACGAAAGGATTATCGTTCGGGATCCAATACTGGCCGTTGTCAGAATTGCTGCCAGCGGGATCGATACGCAACAGACTGCCAAGTGGATTACTGGTATTCTGGCCGTTGCCACTCGCGCCGTGGCCAATAATAGTTTCACCGGCAAATTCCTGCCCGTCACGATCGTCTGCACCGCCACCGTCACCAAGGGCAATATACAGCATGCCGTCCGGACCAAAATTGAGTGCGCCTGCATTATGATTAAATTGCGGTTGATCAACGGTCAGCAGGATACGTTCCGATTCGACGGTCGCCGGACTCTGATCCAAATTGGCCGGATTTAAACGCCATTCCCGAATCACGGAACGATGATTCGCTGAAGCGCCATTAGGAATCGTTGAAAAATCACTGGGCTGATCCGCGGGTTCGGATGTATAGGTATACAATAACCCGTTATCGGCAAACTGCGGGTGAAACGCAAAGCCAAGAAAACCACGCTCATCAAAAGAGCCGCTGCCGAAAGCGCCCAAAGATACTAATCGATCTGAGAGATCCAGGAAAACTGCTTGATCAGCCGTAGTCAAATCAAGCCGCCATAGCTTTCCATTCTGATCTCCGACATAAAGGTATTTCGGATCGCCTGCAACGGAAATAGCCCAATTTGGCGCAGTCAGCCCACTCGCAACCGGTTTCAGTCTTAACCGCGCAGAACCTTTCTGAATAGCTGCCGGTATGGGATTATCAAGCCGCTGTCCTGTTTGTGCTTGTTGAACGACAGCACTTAAATCATCCAGCACAGCATAGCCCGGTCCTGCATCATTGCGTAAAATAACCTGTGCAACCGGCTTGCCCAATGTTGTTGCGGAAACGCTTACTTCTGTCCAGCTTGCCGATGTACCCGGAAAACTGATCAAGACGCTGCCTTCGCTATCCAGTAAATCCAGTGCACTGACATCATTTCCACTTTGCGTTCTAAAAAAAACCCTTAATTCCTCAGCCGGTGGACTAAAATCGATATTACCCGTGCCACCAGGCGCAATCATCCAGGCGTTCATCCCGGTATGATAAAGCGAAAAGTTACCTACAGATTTGGCTTCGCCTCCGCTAAATGATGCCGAGGCGTTATCATCGGTTAATGTAAAAAAACCACTGGTATTGTTAAATTCGAAACTGGTATTAATTTCAGCGGCCTGAGGCGCACTCGACAGATAAAAAATTACCAGCAAAGATAGTGTTGAATGATGAAATTTCATTTGATTTCTCCCCAAAATAGTAGTTTTTGGATCGTTTTAGCACTGAAATCGTAAGCTTTTAATGAACAGCTTTTCTAACATGCATTTAAATGCGGTCGCCAAGCATTTTACATACTTACAGGGAAATAAGATTTATTTCTATTTTCCGTTTCAGGCCGGTGAAACATGAGCAAGACTGCCTGAATCGATTGAATTGACAATGATAATACCAGCAGTACGTTTATGCTTGTTGTATAAATCCACCAGCAAGTTATAATTGAGTAGTCCAATAAAACAAATGCAGACAAATCATGGCTAAACTCACCGATGTTACAGGTATTGGTCCCGTTACAGCTAAAGTGCTGGAGACCCACCAAATCAAAACGCTTGAAGCACTTGCCGCTGCTAATATCAGTGATATTGAAAAAATACCTGGATTTAGCCAGCTGCGCGCAAAGGCCGTAAAAAAAGCGGCAAAAGATTGTCTGTTAAGCAATAAAAACAGGAAAACTTCAGCATCTGCCAGCAAACAATCAACGACAAAAAGAACAAACGTTCAAAGCACCGGCTCCGATACGCCGGAAATTTTACAGCAGACAATTACCCGGAAAGAAAAAAGCACCATCATAAAAAACAAAAAAGAAAAACCCAAAGTCAAGAAAAAAGAGAAAAAAGAGAAAAAAGCAGAAAAAAATAGTAACGCAGAAGAAAAAATCAAAAAGAACAAAATTAAAAAAGAAAAAAACAAGGGTAAAAAGAAAAAAACTAAAAAGCAGTCATGACTGCCCGTACGCCCTATTTGCAACATTCTCAACAATGCATCACATGTTGCAAAATAATTGTTTACAAATCACTGCCATAAACTGCTTACACATTTGCATCCAAAAACCCCCGCCTTTATTGTTTACTTTTGAACGCTGACCATGGCATCTCAAACTGACGAACCCTATGCCGCCATTGATTTAGGCTCAAACAGCTTTCATATGATTGTCGCCAATTATGTGGATGGCCGTTTGCAGATTATCGACCGTATCAAGGAAATGGTCAGGCTGGCTTCAGGACTTAACGATAATCACGAATTGTCAGAAGAATCCATGCAACTGGCCTTGTCTTGCCTGCAACGTTTTGGACAACGCATCAAGGAGATTCCGCAGGCAAATATTCGCGCTGTCGGTACAAATACGCTACGCCAGGCGCGCAACGGTGAGTTTTTCTTGTCGCTCGCCGATGCAGCATTGGGCCATCCAATAGAAATCATTGCCGGGCAGGAAGAAGCGCGATTAATTTATCAGGGTGTCGCGCATACCACGTACGACGAAGTCAACAAACGA
This sequence comes from Nitrosomonas sp., assembly GCA_031316255.1. Taxonomy (NCBI): domain Bacteria; kingdom Pseudomonadati; phylum Pseudomonadota; class Betaproteobacteria; order Nitrosomonadales; family Nitrosomonadaceae; genus Nitrosomonas; species Nitrosomonas sp. Next base: position 3,399,693 of record JALDQW010000001.1, read on the forward strand.
TTGGTCATTGACATCGGCGGCGGTAGTACGGAACTGATTATCGGACGCGGTTATGATATTTTCAGCAGGGACAGCCTGTATATGGGCTGTGTCAACATGGGAACACGCTTCTTTGGCGATGGCAAGATAAAAGCCAAAAGAATGAGCAAAACGGTTTTATATGCCAGACAGGAATTGGAATCGATTGAAACCGCGTATAAAAAAACGGGCTGGGATCTTGCACTCGGTTCATCCGGCACCATCACGACCATACGCGATGTGGTGCAGGCACAAAATTGGTGCGAGACAGGCATCACTGCCGCTGCGCTTTCAAAATTGATAGATGAACTCATCGCCATTGGTGACAGCAGTGCAATTCAATTTGAAGGATTGTCTGAACACAGAAGGCCCGTTTTTGCAAGCGGCGTAGCCGTTTTGTATGGCGTATTTGAAGCATTGAACCTGGAACAGATCAATGTTTCAGAAGGCGCTCTGCGCGAGGGCCTTTTGTACGACTTGATTGGCAGAACACATAATGAGGATATTCGCGACAAAACCATCATGGATATCACTCAACGCTATGGTGTTGACCTGGAACAGGCAAACCGTGTCCAAAAAACAGCAGAAAATTTTTTCCACCAAATTCGTTCCGACTGGAAACTATACGAAAAACAAGACTTGAAATTGTTGCAATGGGGCGCATTAATTCACGAAATCGGGCTATCGATCGCACATGCCCAATACCATCGGCATGGAGATTATCTGATCTCCTACTCCGATTTGGCCGGGTTTTCCAGGCAGGAACAAATCAAGCTGGCCAAATTGGTGCGTTGTCACCGCAGAAAATTTCCCCTGGATGAGTTCGAGTCAGTCCCAAGCAGTTCCCAGCTCTCAACAATCAGACTCAGCGTTTTACTCAGACTCGCCGCTGTTTTGCATAGAAGCCGTTCAAACAATACACTCCCGGAAATACAGGTAGTTGCAAATAGCGATAAAATAAACCTGTGTTTTCCGCCGCAATGGTTGTTCGATCATCCCCTGACACTGGCTGATCTGAAAACCGAGCAAAATTATCTGCAAGCAGCCGGAATCAAACTGAACGTTCAATAAGGCTAATCACAATAATACTCCAGGATCTGCATCTGGGCTGAACGCGGTTTTTGCGATCCCGCCTTGCTGCGTTTATAAGAACCATCGCTTTGTAATACCCAGGCCTGGGTATTGTCGGAAAGGTAACTCAGCAAACCATAGGTAATGACAGAATCTCTCGGGCGCTTTTCTTCAATCGGAAAACATACTTCCACGCGATGATGCAAATTCCGTGTCATCCAGTCGGCACTGGAGCAGAACACACGCTCTTCACCACCATGGTAAAAATAGTAAATCCGTGTATGTTCCAGAAAACGGCCGACGATAGAACGTACATTGATATTTTCAGACACACCTTTAATGCCTGGACGCAAACAGCAAATGCCACGGATAATCAGATCGATTTTAACGCCCGCCTGAGAAGCTCTGTATAACGCCATAATGATTTCAGGATCGACCAACGCGTTCATCTTGGCGATAATCCAGGCCTTTTTTCCATCAGTGGCTGCATTAATTTCGTTTTCAATATAGGCCAGAATTCCTTTATGCAATGTAAAAGGCGACTGCAACAATTTTTTCAACCGACTGGCACGTCCGAGACCCGTCATCTGATGAAACAGTTTATTCGCATCCTCGCCAATCGCCTTGTCACAGGTCAACAAACCATAATCCGTATAGAGGCGCGCAGTCCGCGCATGATAATTGCCGGTACCCAAATGAACATAACGCCGCAAGCTGCGCCCTTCCCGTCTAACGACTAAAATCATTTTGGCATGGGTTTTATACCCGACTACGCCGTAAACCACATGCGCGCCCGCTTTTTGTAATTCACTGGCCAGTTCGATATTCGCTTCCTCGTCAAATCTTGCCCGCAATTCAATCACCACAGTCACTTCCTTGCCGGCGCGCGCAGCGAGCTTTAACGCCTCGACCAAAGCTGAATCAGCGCCCGTGCGATAAAGCGTCTGCTTAATTGACAACACGTTAGGATCACTTGATGCTTGTCTGACAAAATCGATCACCGGTGCAAAGGACTGGAATGGATGATGCAACAGAATATCCCCATTATGCAGCACTTCAAAAATGTTTGTATTTTTGAGCAGACGGTTTGGAATATCCGGCACAAAACCGGCGAATTTTAATTCCGGACGATCAACCAGATCACAAATGGCGTGCAAACGCCCCAAATTTACAGGACCGGATACACGATACAAGTCGTCTTGCAGCAACTCAAACTTCTGTAGCAAAAATTCGCTCAAATGATCCGGACAGTTATCGGCAACCTCCAGACGCACCGCATTACTGAATCTGCGCGATGGCAATTCTCCCTCCAAGGCGCGCAATAAATCATCCACTTCTTCATCGTCGATGAGCAAATCGCTGTCACGTGTTACCTTGAACTGATAACAACCCAGCACGGCCATCCCCGGAAAAAGGTCTTTCACATGGGCATGTATTATCGAAGAAAGCATGACAAAATCATGGTTCCCGCTACTATGCGCCTGGGGTATTTGCACCACTCTCGGTAACGAACGCGGCGCCTGCACAATTGCCAAACCGGAATCGCGCCCGAAGGCATCTTTGCCTTCCAGTGAAATAATAAAATACAGATTCTTGTTCAAAACTCTGGGAAAAGGGTGCGCCGGGTCGAGTCCGATCGGACTCAATATCGGCAGCACCTCAGCGTTAAAGTAACGTTGTATCCAGCGGCTGACCATCGGTTTCCATTGGGACCGGCGTAACAACCTGATTTTACCTTTAGCCAACGCAGGAACAATCTGATCATTCCAAATGCCATATTGATCCTTGACTATCTGATGCGCTGTTTCACTCACCCGCGCCAATACTTCTGAGGGCAAAAGATTGTCCGTCCCGGTTTGTACAGAACCGTATTTGATCTGTTGTTTCAGTCCGGCAACACGTATTTCAAAAAACTCATCCAGGTTGGTACTGGCAATACAAAGAAACCGCAAACGCTCAAGTAAAGGCAGGTTTTCATCTATCGCCTGCTCGATAACCCGCCGGTTAAATTCCAGCAAGCTAAGTTCACGGTTAATGTATAAGGTCGGATTTTTTAGATCTGTTATAGTCATCAATGCGGGTTATCTTCATACAAGGCAAATTTTAATTTTTATTATATTACAGTGCATGCAAACCGCAATACTGTTGTTACCGTTTTTAAATTGACCCGGGCAGAACCGCGCATAGAATACAACGTACCTATGGATAAGCCAACTAGACCGAATCAATTTTTGGCACTGGCAATTTTCTGTTTATGAATGCACTTGAGCGCCAAAATTAAAATGCGGCAAGTATGTTTGTTCAACAAATCTGGCTGGTGCCGAGGGGGGGAATCGAACCCCCATGATGTCACCATCGCTGGATTTTGAATCCAGTGCGTCTACCAATTCCGCCACCTCGGCAATTTGCGCAATTTTCGTACATCAAAGATGCGACTTGCAATTATCACTGAATTTGCTGGCTTCAGCAAGCTGCGGCATAAAAAATTGCAGAATTAGCCGCCAGTACTAGAGCGAGTAAATTCTTGATTGTTGCACCGTTAGCATGCACAGCTATCTATTCCGCCGAATTAATTACAATATAATTATATGGCTTTCCCTACAAGATTCTGCCCTGTATGGGAAAGAGAAGACTCGCCAACATGTTTCAGTATTGTGGCCATAAGAAATTCCGGATTAATTGGCTTAGTAACATGTTCTACCATGCCGGAAGCAAGGCATTTTTCACGTTCTTCCTGTAGCGCATGCGCAGTAAGGCCTATTATCGGCAGTTTAGGTGCGATCATTTGAACTTGGCGCGTAGCCTCATGGCCATCCATGACCGGCATTTGCACATCCATTAGTACTATATCGAAGGCATCCACGCCTTTCTTTTTCAGAATATCCAAAACTTGCTGCCCATTATCCGCAACCACTACATGCGCGCCTTTCGATTTAAGCACTTGCTCCAGAATTATTTGATTGACCTCTACGTCTTCCGCTGCGAGTATACGCAGACCGGCGAGTTGCTTTCTATTAACCTTCGATGGTTTATTCTTTGGCCTGAGAACGGGTTCTGCTTTAGGTAATGGTAACTCGAGTGTAAACACACTGCCGATATCCGGTTGGCTTGCCACATGGATGACACCACCCATAAGCACGGCGAGGTTGTAACAAATGGTTAGACCTAAACCACTACCGCCATATTTTCTAGTCGTAGAGCTGTCCGCCTGTTCGAACGGAATAAAAAGCCGCGAAACCTCTTCCGCATTTATACCGATACCAGTATCCGATACCTTGAAATATATCAAGTCGGATACTTGTGTAACGGATAATGACACAGTACCCTGATGTGTAAATTTGATGGCGTTGGTCAGTAGATTGAGCAGGATCTGATGCAGCCTAAGAGAATCACCCTGCACCCATGCTGGCAAGGTTGGATCAAAGTTAACTGATAGTTGCAGCCCCTTGTTCCTGAGCTGTTCAGACACCATGCTAACAGAATTTTCCACAGAAGGAATAAGCTGGAAAGCATTTGATTCAATAACGAGTTTACCCGCTTCGATTTTGGAAAAATCAAGGATATCGTTGATAATACCAAGCAGATGCTCGGCAGATTGATGCGCCTTATCGACAAATGTTTTCTGCTTGTCAGTCAGTTTGGTTTGCAATGTCAGATACAGCATCCCGATAATGCCGTTCATAGGTGTGCGAATTTCATGAGACATGTTGGCCAGGAAAAGACTTTTTGCGTGGTTTGCATTGTCCGCATCCCTTTTCGCTTCTTCAAGTTCCTGAGTACGTTTCGCAACAAGTTCTTCAAGCTTCAACCTATGCTGATTGAGTTCCTTTTCCGAATGGACTCGTTCCATAATAATGCCAGCAAGTCTGGCTGCTGATTTAAGATCACTTGATTCTTCCTCATCAGGGAGCGCCGGATGATTGTAATACATACCAAAGGCGCCCAATACTTTTCCAGAAGAGTTTTTGATTGGTTCAGACCAACAGCAACGCATACCATGAGGCAGGGCAGCCTCTTTTATTGTCGCCCACTTGGGATCAGTCTCAATATTTTCAACAAGAACCCTTTGCCCTGTATAGGTGGAGGTACCGCATGATCCAATTTCCGGCCCGTTGACCAAACCGTTCACAGCGTCACAATATGCCTTGGGCAAACTTGGCGCTCCGCCGTGCATAAGTTTATTGCCGTGCAGTTCGAGCATGGAACAGCGCATTCCAGGGTGGCGCTCCTCATACATCAAAGCGATTGCATCGTAAATTTTTCCGGCGGGTATGCCAGTAGCAATCATCTCTAGAATTTCGGCGTGTCTTTTGACATAGGATTCTGTCTTCTTGCGTTCGGTAATATCAACATGCGTGCCGACCAATCGAACCGGTTTGTTGTCAGAATTTCGGTGGACGAGAAATGCGCGAGAGAGGATGTACACTTGCCGCCCATTTTTGTGGCGCATGCGCATTTCTACTTCAAATGAATCGGCACGGCCGGTCAAGTAATCGTTAACCACCGTCAACACCATGTCCTTGTCTTCCGGAAGAACAAGTCCAGACCATGTGTTAAGATGTTGCTCAAGCTCATCCTCTTCGTAGCCGAGCATACTCTTCCAGCGGGGAGAATAATAAACATCATCCGTTTGCAGATTCCAATCCCATAACCCGTCATTCGCACCACGCATCGCCAGTGAAAATCGTTCTTCACTCTTCATGAGTTCAATAGTTCTTTTCTGGGTCTGGATCTCCATATTGTCAAGAGCAGCTTTCAATACATGTTCGGCCTGCTTTTGTACGGTAATATTCACTGATACAATCTGAATGGACTCAAGTTGACCATTCTCGGCCTTGATTGGAACAAGCGTCGAATGACACCAAAGCTTTTCTCCCCGACGATCGTATACAAAGGATTCTTGTGTAGCTACTTCGCCTAAATCCTTTACCTTCATCAGATTAGCAGTCATGGTAGTCTTGAATGAATCCGGAAAGAAGGATAGAGGATAGGGCTTACCGTAATAAGCTGTGACGTCGTCAATCCTGAGATCTTTTGCACCGGATGCGCTCATATACTGAAGATTGAAATTCAGATCAACTATTATGGTACAGACTGGAGAGTTCTCAAGTAGAGTAAACGCCTCCCTACTGGAATTGAACGGATAGTTTTTTTGATGGTTTTTACTTGGACAAACACCGAGCTCTTCGCGCAAATAGCGAATTTCTTCGAGCAACTGTGCTTTTGTTTTATTCCTGTCATTCATATGGATAACCAAGCGTCCATAGCATAGAAAAAATCACATTCTGCATTATTTCTGGATCCATTAAATGCAGGAAAAGAATACATTTTGCAGTATTATTGGCTTCATTAAATGTGGAATCACTATTTGATTCTACTTTGTGAAGTTACGCCAAGGTCATTTTTATCGAGTGGATATCGAATGGAAATTGTTTGCACCAAGTTGTCGCCGATGCTGTTTATGAGTATTCAGGCAGTCCATCGATGGCTGTTCATAGACTTGTTTTTGTAAAGCTGCCTTCACAGCTTCAAGTGCGCTAATGCAGTTTAAACACCTTTAAATTGCATTAGCCAGTGGTTTGCATCCCAGCAACTTTGCTTGTGATCGGGAATAGTTTACTCGGGACTGTTTTCAATGAATGAATTACTGCGAAAGCGTTTTGACAAAGTCCAGCACTGCTTCAACATGACCCGGAACTTTGACGCCCCGCCATTCTTTTCTTAAAATGCCTTGCGTATCGATGACGAAGGTACTGCGTTCAATGCCGCGCACCTGTTTACCGTACATGTTCTTCATTTTTATGACGTCGAACAATTTGCACACAGTTTCTTCGGTATCGCTCAGAAGTTCAAAGGGAAATTTCATTTTATTCTTGAAATTCTCATGCGACTTAAGGCTATCGCGCGACACGCCGACAATCTCGCAGTTCAGGTCAGTAAACGCTGAATAGGTATCTCTGAAATTTTCACCCTCAGTGGTGCATCCGGGCGTATTGTCTTTGGGATAAAAATAAATGACAAGGTTTCTACCGGCTTTCTCAGACAGGGAAAAGGATTTACCCCCGGTACTGGGTAATTGAAAATCTTCGACGGCTTTATCTAATATTATCATCACACCTGGTTATTCAACTGAATGAATGGAAAACAGCGGTATTCAGGAATTTCTAACTGAAAAACTGATATTTGCTGATATCAGAACACATCGCTTGCATGATGTACTTTGTACTTTGTTCTGTGCTCAATGCCCTGATATCTGAAAATTTTAAAACGGTTAAATCCGTCAAGGAATTCTCGAATCGATCACGATCGATACATTATTGTCACCAACTTTAACGGGTTCACTCAATCCCTGCAGATCGCCACTCGCAGGAACGGCTTGTCCAGTTCTGGAAATCCTGGCCTCTATGACAACATTAGGAAAGCTGGATAACTTCATTGCCGGAGTCATCGCCATTTCATCCGTCAAGGTAAACGTTGTGGGCAAATCACTCGCTTTCAATCGTAAAATCGCCAGCGGCATTTTAGGGCCTGTTTCTGCACGAGCATAAATGAACAGGGTGTCATTCGCATTTGCACTGGAAGCCATTGCATCACTGATCGATACACTACCGGAAATAGACAGCGATGCCGGTTCAGCAGATGCACCATCGTCAGAAGACTGGCGTTCCATTACACTGGCCTGTGGCGCCTGTGCTTCTTCAGAAGATGATTTGGCAGGTTCATCAGTTTCATTTGCAGCCAACTGCACTGGCGCTTCGCCGACTTCCCTTCCAGCCTGCGATCTGGCGTCATCAATACTTTCTCTGACAGACTGTGCCAGTTGTGAATCCGCAGGAATTACAGCCAGCAGTCTTTCCCAGTATACGGCAGCCTGCTCAAATTCGTTTTTCTCAAATTCGACAGTACCGGCAAGCGCCAGTGCTTTGGGGTATTCCGGCTCTATTCTTAATGCTTCCTGTATTAATTCGGATGGCCTGCCAATCAGACTGCCATCATTTGTCATAGCCAGCACATCCGCATAATCACTCAGAATCTGGGGATTATCCGGAATCATTTCGTTTAATTTGGCGTAGGTATTGGCCGCCTCATTATACTGTTTCATAATAGCATAGGTGCGCGCCAGCATGAACCAGCCTTCAATATCCTCGGGATTATTATTCAGTCTTACGATCAGATTATCCAGAACAGACGCAAAATTGTCGTGGCCATCTGGCGCACCGCCTCTGCCACTACCGGCGGGTGGCATTTGTGTTGCATTGGCAAGTTGCGCCTGCGGTAACAAGCCACGTGTATCACCAATTTCCAGATATAAATATACCGCCGCCACAGGCAGCGTCAACGCGATAACTGTAGACATTGCTACATTCATGAGTTTACTGGTCTTTTTAATTGTCATTTCTCCATTTTCCGGAATATCCTGCAACATGCGCTGCTGGAGTTCCTGCTTGCTTTGGTTGTACTGTTCCAGCGTCAGGATATCGTTCTCCAGGTCTCTATCGAGTTCATTCAGTTGATCACGATACACCGTAACATTGACAGCATCTCGTTCTACGCGTTGTTCCTCGACATTTCTGCTTCTTAATAGTGTCGGAATAATAAAAAGCAGTGCAATTACTATAAAAATGCCAGAAATAATCCAGAATGCCGTCATGCGTTGTTACCTTTATTTTCACTCGTTGAAACTTCAGTATTATTCTGTTGTTCCGCTGTTAAAGAATTTTTTGTATCGATCAGATCTTCTGCTTTTTCATGCCGGAACCCTGCTGCAACACTATCCTTTTCATCCAGCAAAACAGCGATCTTTTTTTGATCTTCATCTGTTAAATTCACCTCTTCAATTTGAACACGGCGCCCCTTGAGGTATTTGATTAAGAACCAAAAACTAAATATGAAAAAAATTAGCGGACCAAACCATAATAATACCGTTGTTGCTTTCATCGGCGGGTTGTACAGTACAAAATCGCCATACCGGTCGACCAGAAATTCAATAATTTCGGCATCGGTTTTATTGGCCTTGATTTGGTCGCGAATGATACGGCGTATATCATTGGAAAATTCGGCACGCGAATCGGCGATAGATTCGTTTTGACAAACCAAACAACGCAGATCCTCTGTTAGCGCAAGCATTCTTTTTTCAATTTCCGGATTTTCAGCTACGGGGACTGCTTCTTTATAGGATTGTTCTTGTGCCGTACTCATTGTTGGCATCATGTATAGGGCTAGACACAAAAGCGCAATGCCACAGCGCCATAACTTTATCCCTTTGCTTACAGATCCATCAATCGAGCCTTTTAAAAATGGGCTGGATAGATTCATTATGTCTGCCTCTGTAATTCAACAATTAACGGAATAATTGTATTTTGCAACGAGTCAACGGTTACAGGACCAATTTGCTTGTGTCTGATAATCCCCTGTTTATCGATTACGTAGGTTTCAGGCACACCATAAACGCCGTAATCAATTCCAACTTCACCATCGGGATCGACAACACTGGCTTCATAGGGATCGCCATAAAGTCGAAGCCATTGCTTAGCCGTGTTGTTTTCATCCTTATAGTTCAAGCCATACACGGGAACAAGACCTGATTTGGCGAGTTGTACTAACAAGGGATGCTCATCCCGGCATGCGACACACCAAGAAGCCCAGACATTAAGCATCCAGACTTTACCAAGATTATCCTTTGAAGAAAACAATCTGTCAGGTTCGTGCAAGCTATATAGTTCGAATTCCGGAGCGGGCTTATTGATTAATGGGGAAGGCACCTGACGCGGATTCAATGACAAGCCAGCAAATAAAAACACGGCTAAAATCAAAAATGCAAATAACGGCATTAAGTATCGCATTATACCTTCCTTGTTTCAGTGACTAAACTAGGATTGCTACCCGCAGTTGTAGGTTCTCCTATTTCATCCGCTGCAGATTTTTCTTCATCTGCCTTTTTACCCATAAACAACTTGCTTTTGTCCTTGATTTTCAGACGATAGCGTTTATCGCTGACTGACAGAATGCCGCCAATTGCCATCAACAGGCAACCGAACCAGATCCAATCAACAAATGGTTTATGATAAGCCCGGACAACCCACGCTTCATTTGCCAACGGTTCACCCAGAGCAACATAGAGATCACGGAATATTCCGGTATCGATCGCAGCTTCGGTCATTACCATACCTGAAGCATTATAAGTGCGCTTCTCCGGATATAATTTACGTACAAACTCCCCGTCTTTTAGCACATCAATTTCGCCACGCACAGACATGTAATTAGGGCCGGTCACATCCGAAACCCCATTGAACTGAAATGCATAATCGCCAATTGTTACCCGGCTACCGATATCCATACGCACATCTTTTTCCGTTTCATAACCATTAACCAGCGTTACCCCGATAATGAAAACAGCAACGCCGAAGTGGGCACAGTGCATACCATAAAAACTTCTGGATTGTTTAGCCAGTTTTACAAATACATTACCCTGGCCACTATTTTTGAGTCGGTGTATCAAACTCACCACTATGCTGACCATAATCCAGAACGCAAGCAACAAACCGAAACTTACAAGCGGTTTCCATTCACCCATATAGAATGGGGCAATAATTGCACTGACAAAACTGACGGCAATCGCCCAGCGTACACGCACCGCCAGAGATGGCATACTCATCTGTTTCCAACGGGAAATAGGACCCAGTCCGATCAAAAATATCGCGGGCGTCATAACGGGAACAAAAACCGCCTCAAAATAAGGCGGGCCTACAGAGATCTTACCCAGATCTAGCGCATCAATTACCAGTGGGTATAACGTACCCAGCATGACACTGGCAGCTGCTACGAGCAGCAACAGATTATTGGCAAGCAACATTGATTCGCGAGATAACAAATCAAACTTGCCGCCCAAACCCACTTTCGGCGCACGCCAGGCAAACAATAATAGCGAAATGGTAACGGTTACAAAAAGGAATCCAAGAATAAATACGCCGCGTTCCGGATCGGTGGCAAAGGCATGCACCGAAGTTAACACACCTGAGCGTACCAGGAATGTACCTAACAGGCATAATGCAAAGGTGCAAATCGCAAGCAACACTGTCCAGCTTTTAAAACTGCCACGTTTTTCAGTCACCGCCAAAGAATGCATTAATGCCGTACCGACCAGCCAGGGCATAAATGAAGCATTTTCCACCGGATCCCAAAACCACCAGCCACCCCAACCAAGTTCATAATAGGCCCACCAGCTGCCAAGCATGATTCCAAAAGTCAAAAAGACCCAAGCAACTGTTGTCCATGGTCGTGACCAGCGCGCCCAGGTAGCATCCAGTTTGCCGCTGAGCAATGCCGCAATTGCAAAAGCAAACGCCACCGAAAACCCAACATACCCCATATACAGCATGGGTGGATGAATAACCATTCCAGGATCTTGCAGCAACGGATTCAGGTCACTGCCTTCCATCGCCGCCGGCAACAAGCGGTCAAAAGGATTAGAAGTTAGGAGCATAAACAACAAGAAGCCAATGCTCACCAAGCCCAACACCCCTAATACACGCGCCACCATGTCATCAGGCAGCTGTTTGCTGAAAACACTGACAGCAACCGACCAGCCCGATAGCATTAATACCCACAACAGCAGCGAGCCTTCATGAGAGCCCCACGTTGCCGCGATGCGATATTGCAATGGTAACTCGGTGTTGGAATTTCTCGCCACATTCAAAACTGAGAAGTCGCTTGTGACAAACGAATAGCCAAGGCATAAAAAAGCAATCAAAACAAAGACAAATTGTCCTTGCACGACGGGCTTTGCCAGTGCCATCCAAGATTCAATACCACGCGCCGCGCCGATCAAGGGCAAGGTTCCTTGTGTTACAGCCAGCAGCAGTGCGAGTATCAGTGCAAAATTGCCAATTTCTGGAATCATGATATTTTTATTTATAGATTAATGACGGTGTTTTAATACAAAGAAATCAGAATCTTATTAAAACATACCTGTGTTCTGAAAAGACCTATTGTGCCAGAGAAGCTTTTTGTGCTTTTGCTGCTGCTTCCAGAGCATGCGCGGCTTCAGGCGGCATATAATTTTCATCATGCTTTGCGAGCACTTCGTCAGCCTGAAATACACCACTCTCGCTTAATTTTCCCTGAGCAACAACACCTTTGCCTTCTCTGAACAAATCGGGCAGAATACCCGTATAAACGACTTGAATAACCTCTGATGTGTCGGTAATTGCAAAATGGACTGTAGTGCCGCCGTCTTCACGTTGCACACTTCCCTCTTCTACCAGCCCGCCAATTCGAAAGCTTTTACCAATTGGTGCTTCCTTAGCAACTACTTGCGTTGGACTAAAGAAAAAAACCAGATTACTTTGAAAAGCGTTTAACACTAAAACAGCCGCGAAGCCTAATGCAGCAACACCTGCGGTAATTACTGCAAGTTTTTTATGACGTGGTTTCATTTTTTATCTCTTCTTTATTTGAAATTTCTGGCGAATCTGAAATTTCTTTTGGATCCGATGTCTTTTCAAGACTCGAAGTTTCCTCTAGATTCGAGAACTCTTCTTTTTCTGTGCCGTGTATCAGACCATATCTTTTGACTAAAGTTCTGCGTCGATTTGAGATTAACAGCATTTCTCCGATAACACATACAAACGTCACTATGTATGAACCCCAAACATAAACACCGTAGCCGCCCATTGCAAAAAATTCCGACCAGCTTGACCAATTCATCACAATGCTCCTTTTCTTCTGAGGTCGGCGACCCATGCGGTATGGCTTTCTCTTTCCAGAATAATCACACGAACACGTTTCAATATAACTGCGATAGAGTACATCCAGCTCGCAAATACCATAACCATCATTCCCGTCAACATCGTTTCAGCCATTGTAGGTGCTTGAGTCACACTTACTGATGCACCTTGATGCAGCGTATTCCACCATTGTACTGAAAAGTAAATAATCGGAATATTAATCACACCGACTATTGCAATAATCGCTCCCGCTTTATCCGCTCTGCGCGGGTCATCAATCGCTGCCTGCAGAGACATGAAGCCAATATACAGAAACAATAAAATCAATTCGGATGTCAACCGTGCATCCCATACCCACCAGGTACCCCACATTGGTTTTCCCCAAAGTGAACCGGTCCATAATGCCAGAAATGTAAACAAGGCGCCTGTTGGTGCGATTGCAGTCGCCATCATCGATGAAAGCCGGGTATTGAAGGCAAGTCCAATACCTGCCCAAAAAGCCATCACAACATAGAGAAACATGGACATCCATGCAGCGGGAACATGAATAAAAATAATGCGATATGCTTCACCTTGTTGGAAATCTGTAGGTGCCACAAAAAAGCCAATATAGAGACCAGCCACAAGTAAACCGAACGCAATGATAGCGAAGAATGGAATCATTTTCCCCGCAATCGAATAAAAACTAGCAGGTGATGAGTATTTATACCAATTAATTGCCATATATAGAAAAAATATTAGTTAATTTTATTTATTATTTATATTCGGGCGTTTACTTTAATTTTTGCGCGATCCTTTATTTTGACCGCCAATTTTATACCAAAATATAAGAATCAAAAAATTACTTTGATTAAAATCAAGTCAATTACATAAAATTAACTTCTTTATTTTAATCCTTTTTATAAACTACCGAACAAAACAAGCCATTACTGTTGTTTTATTCCATTGATACGCGTAACGATGCCGACGTTGCCCAAGGAGCAAAAACGAGTGATACAAGCAAAAAAGCGCCCAGCAGAGACAAATGCGCATCGTAATCAAGCCCGGACATATTTGCCTCTACCGCTCCAGCACCAAAGATAAGAACAGGAATATACAGTGGTAACACCAACAAAGAAACCAGCACGCCGCCGCCACGCAAACCCAGCGTTAATGCGGCGCCAATCGCGCCAATCAGACTCAGCACCGGTGTTCCTAGAAGCAATGAAATTGTTAAAACAAACAGCGCATCCGCTGGCAAATCATACTGAATACCTAAAACAGGCGCCATCATAACCAACGGTACGCCTGTGACTAGCCAGTGCGCCAACGCTTTTCCTAGAACAAGGAAAAACAATGATTGTGGCGACAACAGCATCTGCTCAAGCGTGCCATCAAGATAATCATTGGAAAACAGTCTGCCAAGCGACAGCATCGATGCCAGCAAAGCGGCAACCCAGACAACACCTGGCGCCATGGTACGCAACATGTTCATTTCCGGCCCCACACTCAATGGAAACAAACTGACGACAATAACAAAGAAAAATAATGTTGTTAAAACATCGGATCTACGACGTACTGCCAGCAACAAATCACGTTGAACTATCCAGAAAAACATATTATGCCAATTGCAAATGCACTGCTGATGCCGCAGTTATATCAATATCCTGATGCGTTGTCATCACTACCATACCATCATGTTTCAAATGTTGATCAAGCAAACCCTGAATGAGTTTAACCGCCATAACATCCAAGGCGGCCAACGGTTCATCAAGTATCCATAATCTTGTCTTGCAAACCAGTAAGCGTGCCAGCGCAACGCGCCTGCGCTGGCCTTGCGACAATACTTTTGCAGGCAAAGTCTCTCTGCCTTCCAGGCCCATATAACCCAATGCATCAGAAGCTTGTTTCTCGGTTATCTGCACACCTGACAACGCACTGGCTATGCGTAAATTTTCCAGCGCTGTCAAATCATCTTTTGTTCCGCTTAAATGGCCGATATAAGTCAATTCGCTATAATACTCACCGCCAAGTGATTTGATCGCTTCGCCATTCCAGGTAATTTCGCCCAGCGCCGGATTTGACAAACCACATAACATGCGTAACAGACTTGTTTTGCCGCTCCCGTTGGGTCCATTAACCTGCATTAATCCGCCCGCTTTTACAGTAAAACTGACGTCGTTAAAAAGTCTGCGATCACCCCGTACGCAGGTTAGGTTTCTTCCTTGCAGCATTGTTATTATTTTGCGAAGTAAAACGATAGATTATAACGCATTAGACATAGTCTGTAACACTGTATTGCCAAATACCAGTTCGTTACACGCTTTCAAAAAGTATTTGCAAAAAAGTCAATCTTGCGATTATTTTGTACAGTCATTTTTTCCAAGGAAAGCGTGGCGCCCGGCATATGCTGGTTTTTTAAAGTTTGGCTACTTTAAGGCTTGAAATCAGTGATTGACAAATGCACTTTAGCCAATTCCTGTTCATACTGGAGAACCTCGTGTTAACCACGATCAATCTTGATCATTTCATATGAATCAACGATACTAATGGCGACATCTCTGAAATTGCCATACAGCGTAGCTGTTTCCAGAGGAGCCATTTTAGGCAAATCTACAGAGCAACGCATTTTGTCGCAGTGGCGAGAAAAATTTTGCGCTCATGATTAGCTGTCAGAACAACACTGGGCGTAATCGAAACGTTGAATGGAATTACAACAAATCACTCACATCGAATCATCGGAACTAACAAAGCGACATGCAACTTATTATTCAGGGCACTGAAGTTGAAAACTATGATTTGAGATCATTAGCTAAACTTGCTCGCACAGATCAAATTGAAAAAATTACCGGTCAGGCATTCCGGCTGAGAAATATTCAACAGCAAGACGGCATTGCTGATTATTGCAAAAACGTTAATCTAGATTTCGCATTTATCAACACAAACCAGGCATTATCTGATTTTAAATTGATTGCTATGGATATGGACTCGACACTGCTTGCAATTGAATCCATTGACGAAGTGGCCGATATGCACCATATCAAGCAACATGTCGCAGAAATTACGCTTAAAACCATGCGCGGCGAAATCAGCTTTGAAGAAAGTCTGACACAACGAACCGCGTTACTTCGCGGATTACATGCCGATGCACTTCAGAAAGTTTATGATGAACGTGTACGGCTGAGCCCCGGCGCTGAAACCCTGCTCAAGAAAGCCAGAAACGCCGGTCTTAAAACAATGGTTATTTCTGGCGGCTTTACATTTTTTACTGACAGAATTAAAGAACGGCTGAAATTGGATTTTGCTGCGGCCAATACACTTGAAATCAAAGATAACACGCTCACCGGAAAAGTACTGGGTAAGATTCTTGGTCGGAAAGGCAAAGCCGAAGCACTGGAACATGTATGCAATAAACATGCTATTGAACGCAAGCAAGTTATCGCCATTGGCGATGGTGCAAATGACCTGGATATGATGGCGGCGGCAGGTGTCAGCATTGCTTATCATGCCAAACCCATCGTTCAGGATAACGCCACCTATTCAATCAATCATGTTGGACTGGATGGCGTCATTAATCTGTTTGATGAATAATTGCGCAATAAACCACTTGCGATCATTTTCAAACTCAATAGTTGGGCTCATACATCAAAGACTGTATATAGCCATCCAGATTTTCCGGCATTTTTCCCGCAACCAGTCCCTCCCGTATGGCAACCCGGCAAACGGCTACCGCAATTGACAGCGATACTTGGCGCACGCGTGTCAGGGAAGGATAGACAGAACCTTTAGCAATTTCTTCTTCAGTTACAAGATTTGACAACACTTCCGCTGCTGTCAAAAACATGTTTTGCGTGATGAGCTTCGCCGAACTCGCGTATACACCCAGACCTATACCCGGGAAAATATAAGCATTATTACCCTGCCCTGGATAAAAACATTGATCTTTATAGCGCACCGCATCAAACGGGCTTCCGCTGGCGAAAATAACACGCCCGTCACTCCACTTGTACGCTTCTTCTGCCGTACATTCGGTATGCGAGGTCGGATTGGACAACGCGATTATCACTGGCCTCTCGTTTACCGCCGCCATTTGCCGCACGACCTGCTCTGTGAATGTGCCGGCAACACCTGTGGCGCCAATCAAAACATCAGGCTTAACTTCAGCAATCGCGTCGACAAAACCATGTGGTGCATGCACATGTGCAAATGGTCTGATTCGCGGCTTAATGATTTCATTTGTCGATACCACCAGTCCTTTTCGATCAATAAACCAGAGCCGTTCCCGGGCCTGTTGCTCGCTAAGTCCATGTGCACGAAATGCCGACACCATTAATTCTGCTGTTCCGCCCGCAGCCGAACCAGTGCCCAGAAACATAATTGTTAAGTCTGAAAATTTCTTTTGCGTAATACGGCAAGATGTATATACACCCGCTAACGTTACCGCAGCTGTTCCCTGAATATCGTCATTAAAACAACGCACGTTTGTTCCATAACGATCAAGAAAGTCGAAGGCATTTGGTGTAAGAAAATCTTCAAACTGGATCAATGCATTGGGATACCGGCTTTGTACAGCATGGACAAACTCATCAACCATTGACAAATAGTTTTCGCCTTTCAGGCGCGCATGGGGATAGCCCAGGTATAATGGATCTTCACGTAACGACTGGTTATTCGTCCCCACATCAAGCGTGACAGGCATGCAATGCGCAGGAGGAATACCGGCACAAGCGACGTACAGCGCTATTTTACCAATTGGAATTCCCATACCATTGGCACCAAGATCACCCAAACCCAGTATTCTTTCCCCATCTGTAACAACAATAATACGGATGTCTTTTTCCGGCCAGTTACTTAGCACATCATCAATTTCACCACGGTCTTCCGGTGTGATATAAAGTCCTTGCGGCCTTCTGAAGATATGTGCAAATTCTTTACAGGCTTCACCGACTGTCGGCGTATAAACCAGAGGCAAAATCTCTTCCATATGATCGATCATGGTTCGATAAAAAAGCCGCTGATTCCGGTCT
Organism: Nitrosomonas sp.; assembly: GCA_031316255.1. NCBI lineage: Bacteria > Pseudomonadati > Pseudomonadota > Betaproteobacteria > Nitrosomonadales > Nitrosomonadaceae > Nitrosomonas > Nitrosomonas sp. The sequence continues at coordinate 3,417,514 of JALDQW010000001.1, forward strand.
AACAATGCATTTAAAAAAATATACTTTTCAATATCACTATTTTTACGCCGCATATTTTCAAGCGCACGCGCTTTTTGTTTACTGATGTTGGCGACATCATAGGGTAATAATCCACGCAAACCATACCGTTTACGTTCTTCCCGTGTAAATGCTGTTGATTTTGTGCGGACCGCGTCATCCAACAAAGCCTTACCAAATAATTCTTTCATGAAGCCACCTCTGTATCGTTCTATATTTTTGACAACCAAACTCAATAACCTGATCAGCCTCGCCAGTTGTCATTGAGCCCTTCTTTCCATTTTACACGCGATACTGCATAATCACCGCCGACAAGTACTTTTTCAACCTGATATTGCCGGGTACAGTCAATATCAGGTTGAAAGAGTACTTGTCTCAGCATTAACATATCAAGGGCACCTCTAAAAATTCAGAGTTTCAAACAAGACGAGGCGAGAACAAAAAATATTGACGCAGCATATGATTGATATGTAGGAGATATTTTTTGTGAACAACAAAGTATTGTGACAAAATATGGATTTTTAGAGATGCCCTTAATAAACCCAAAGCACATAAACTAATTAAATGGCACCGCTCCAAGTCAACGTGGACAGTCTGACGCACGTTGGTTAAACTTGCACTTTACCCATGCAGCATTTTTAACTGTATTACCCATAAAAAACTTTTAAAAATATTTACGCTGTTACTTTTCCGATCATTTTTTTAACTCTTTAATTCATTTTTAATATGAATCAATCACCGTTTCCTATGCCTCATCCTGATTTATATACAGAAGAAGAAGTCTCAAAACTTGTACATGAATTTTATGCGAAAGCAAGAAAAGATCCCTTACTCGGGCCAATATTTGAAGAACATGTTATTGACTGGGATGCCCATTTTGTGCAAATGACCAACTTCTGGTCCGCGCAATTACGCGGCACAAGCCGTTTTCGTGGCGCGCCGATGCCAAAGCATATTGCATTACCTGAGTTAACGGCCACACTTTTTGAACGTTGGCTAGCACTTTTCAAACAAACGACACATGAACTGGGCAATAGTGCACTTGAACAACATGCCAATACCATTGCTGCATTTATTGCAAACAGGCTCTGGCAGGGATATCAAATGAGTCACTATCCTGACAACGAACCTGCACTACTCCGTAATACATAATTGCCCCACCTTCAAATGAATGATTAAAACAACTTTTATTTGCCTTTTTATAAAATTGAAAAATTAGAACTCAACTATAAAGGGTGTTTATCAATTACGTATTAACTGAGAAATCCATTGAAAAGCATTAAAAGCAAGATTATTGTTTTTGCATTGCTATCAACACTAGTACCTTCACTTGTGTTGGGTTTACTGTCGTTCCATCAAAATGAAAAATTAATCAAAGCTAATGTCAAGCGCGAATTGCGCATCTTAGCCAGTCATGCCAGTCATGAGATCGACGCATGGGTCAATCAAAACATCCATGAAGCATATTCTCTGACCTCAGCAAAAATACTTATTGATGCGCTATCAAATGCGATCAAACCCCAGAATGGGCAAATCAAGAATTCACCCGAGATCCTCACCCATTATCTGCGCTCGGTTCATACAAAACTAGATACAATTCTGGAATTAACCGTAATTGATACTCAAAAAAACGTAATTGCGAGCAGTTCAAATCAACAAATTCAGAAAAAACTGCCAGAAGAAAAGTGGTTAGGGAATAAAACGTCCCAATATCCTGTGGTCTCACCACCGCTGTTAGATGAACAATTTAACACAGTAATAATCCGTATTGCTTTGCCCATCATATCCTACGATAATTTCGTACTGGGTCAGTTAGTACTTACATACGATTTACTCAATGTCAAATCCTCATTAAAAAATTCACCCAAATCCCCACGCGGTGAAATTTTTTTACTTGATTCTGAGGGTGGCATACTCCTGGCAAGCCATATAGATGTTAAACATCCTTCATCGCTTGATCCGTCAGTATTTAATCACTTGAAGAGCAATCCCGGCAATTTCACAACTTTCCAGATTTTTTTACAGGATCATGTGCTCGGTCTAGCATATACAGCCGAAACACTGCCAATAACCGTTGTCGCCATAAAGAACCACAAGGATGTCTATGCCACTTGGACAGAACAACGCAACCTGTATTTTATTCTGGTGGGCATATCGATTTTGATCGTCGCCGGTATCGCATTATATCTAAGTCATTCCATTGTTACGCCATTGCAACGTCTGATTAATGCCACAGCGCAAATTGTAAAAGGCAACTTGGATATTCCTATTACCGTTGTCACACAAAAAGATGAGGTCGGAAAACTCGCACAGATGTTCAATCTGATGACGGAGAAATTACGCCAGAGCCAATCCAAAATTCTGGCTGCCAATAAAGCGATGCAACAAAAAAATAAGCTATTGGAGAAGTTATCGATTACCGATGGATTGACCGGTTTGTACAACCGCAACAAACTCAATCTGATTATCCAAGACCAGCTTTCAAGATTTCAGCGCAACAAACGCGCTTTTGCAGTATTGATGATTGATGTTGACTATTTCAAGGAACTCAACGATGAGCTTGGACATGTTGCAGGCGATGAAATCTTGGCAACCGTTGCCAAATGTTTAATGCAATCCATTCGAAGCATTGATTTCGCTGCACGTTACGGTGGCGATGAATTTATCATTATTCAAACAGAAACTACAGTCAATGAAGCCATCATCACTGCTGAACGTATTCAGTCAAAAGTTTCTGAAACACACTGCAAAGCTGCTAACAAAACGATAAATGTTACACTGAGTATTGGAATTGTTCAGTCTGAAATGAATGATACAACACCTACCACACTCATTTCACGTGCGGATACTGCACTTTATGAAGCCAAACATGCTGGACGTAACCAGGCCTATATTGGGCATTTCTAAACTCAGGGTTTCAAACAAGCAGGACAAGAATACCCTTGGCCGCCAAACCGACCAGACATCATTCACGAATTGTCATTTTTTCTTTGGTCAGTAAGCTGGGAAGAATGCCCGATGTATCTGGCATGTTTTTTTCGAAAACCAAACAATTTTCCAATTCTTTTCACAAAAACTTTGATTAAAGTCCATGATTTTGGCAACAGCCAGATAACGAGAATTATAAAAACAGCAAATAAAATTAAAAAAAACAGAGGATAATTCAATGCTGTCCATAATCCACCCAGCACCAGTAAATCCTCAGACAATGACGCCGTCCAATTTGTAACAGGCTCCGGCGATGAATTAATCACCAATCGTGTACTGGATTTTGTCGTATGACTTGTTGCAGCAATGCTTCCACCTAAAATACCTGCCGCCACTTCCAATGCAGGCGTCACATCGCCTACTGTGCCTACAGCCAGCATAGCACCTGCCGGTATGCGGATAAACGTATGAATAGCATCCCATACCGAATCAAAGCCCGGAATTTTATCAGCAAAAAATTCAACAACGTACATCACTCCGGAAGCACCAATAATCCATGGATCCTCAAGTACTGCAAGCTCCATAGGCAAATCAATATAACCTGTCGATCCACCCAGACCCAATACCAGCAAGACAGCGTACAGATTTATACCGCTCGCCCATGATGTGCCCATGAGTAAAGCCAATGTTGCTAACAAAGCTTCATAGTTTTCCATTTTGAAATTTGTATTTTTAAAAACTGCAGCATAACCACTGTCGCGATAGGTATTTAAGTTACCCTATTCCTTTTGTAAAGATCCTACCTGCACTACTAAGACACTAAACGTCTATTTCAGGTTCTAGTGGCCAAGCATTCAAGGTAGAAGCACAAAATATCCGAATTGGCAAAGCGAAGTGTCTCCACAAACGAATTTGTCGGCTTCCGCAATGGGCTTGTGCGGGTAAAAGCTTGGGTTAAACAGACAAGAAAACGTGTGCGTTTTGAGACGTTTGAGACATTGATCTATGGCGATATCGCACACTGAACAACTTTTTTACAGCCTCGCGGTGGACATCAAAATCGTGTACTTCACGTTCACTTTTGCGTTCAACCTTTACTGGTTGCCGCATCAGCATACAGGCATTTGACTAATACATTCTATTCCACCATAACTGCGAACATGCATTTAGCGGGACATTTTCACACAGAAACTTGCATATCTGCATGGTTTGAGTATTGCATAGTTTGAGTATTGTCAGCCAGGGAGACGCGAAAAACCCTGGCTGACGGGAAATAGCAAAACCTTAATTTTGACTATTTCCTTGCTTGAGTCGGACTTGATTGTCAAAGCTTACACAGGGTTGCTAATTTATTTCACCTGCCGTTCTGATTTTTATATTTTTTCGGTAATTGAATGTTATTTTTATCAATATAAACATTGCAATAGCACAACATTCTAATACCGGAATTTAAAGAACAAAATTAATTCATTCTATCCAAAATCACTCACTGAAACACGTCCTAGTACTCTATCACTTGCCGGTATTGAGTTCAGTGAGTTCATCAGCGTAGATGGCAAAGTGTGCTTTACGGGAAATAGTTGTTCTATTGCCAAAAAGATACAACGCACACACGCACAACTCATGGCGCTGACAAGCTTACCTGCAGGCGTTACCGTGGTATCCGTCAACTGAGATGTCACATTGAAACTGAAATAAAATTTTCCTTTCCGCGCCGCCTTGTGTTGTATAACACCACGATAGCGCCGTTCAGGCAACACCAATTGATAACGCACTAATGCTGTTGCGCTGCCCTGATTGCTTCAAGATTGGCTATTGCCTCTTCATTACCTTGTTTGGCCGCTTTTTCAAACCACGCTATTGCCTCATCTTCATCCCGTTCAACACCCTCTCCCATAAAATATAAGGCACCGAGGTTATTTTGCGCATCAACGTGACCTTGTAGTGCCGCTTTTTTAAATAGCTCGACTGCTTCATGCATATCCTGTCCAACCCCTTCGCCGTTTGCGTACATTAAACCAAGATTAAATTGCGCATCAGCATAACCCTGTTCAGCTGAACGATAAAACCAGCCAGCAGCCAGTCCGGGATCGTTATCCAAAACTTGCCCACTCGCCGTTTTAGATACCGCTTCTCCAGTGTAATACATTACGCCAAGACTATTTTGTGCGACAGGATCCCCGGCCCTTGCATCTTCAAGTAACGCCTGAAATTTTTCTCCAGGTGTAACCCCGTTGTCACCACCACCGGGAAAAATTTGTTCCCTGAGTTCCGCCTTCTCTTCAGGCGACAATCCTTCACTTAAAAAAGATGGCAATTCGTCCATTGTCGTTACTTCAGTCATCACCTCGGATGCTGTCTTTGTACCTGATTTATCACTCGACGTTTCGTCTCCGCAACCAGACAATACAACCAATGGCGCAACAAGCAATAAAACAGTCCGTATTCTCATTTGATATATCCTTTATTTCCTTGAAAGTTGATAATGTACTTTTTATAATTGTCTCTTGAAAACGAGCAATTTACACTAAATTCTGGAAATCAGCAGAAGCATCTTTAACAGTATAGGTCATATTTCCTAATTTCAACGATCTGCAACAACGCTGTTAACAGGTTTTAGATAAATTTCATAGACATGATCGATTAAGACCGATAGATAAAAAATTAAAAAATCACGTGTCTAGTGCTTTCTCACATGAATGAACGACCTTATCTTGCCCCTGCTTTTTTAAGCATATCCGCCGCCGCGCTATGACGATGAACATTTGCCAGTGTCAAGGCAGTCGCGCCATTGCTGGCCTTGATATTGACATCCGCATTCGCTGCCAACAGTACATAAATTACACCAAGATGACCATGTTGCGCCGCCAGCATCAATGCCGTTGCACCGTTTTCCAGTTTGCGGTCAACCTCGGCGCCCGCCTCGATCAATGCATGTGCAATCAGTTGATGTCCACCTCGTGCTGCAAGCATTAGTGCTGTCATACCATCCGTGCTTCTTTGAACGTTCAAGTCTGCATTGGATGCCAGTAACTGGTTTACCACATCTCTGCGATTTCTTTTTGCCGCAAGAATCAAGGCAGTTTCACCCGTTTCAGAAGCAGCATCATTAACATTTGCACCCAATGGCAACAAAAGTTTAACCAAATGGCTGCGCCCATCTCGCGCAGCTTGAATTAAGGCCGTATAACCATTATCACCGCGATAATTGACATCGGCGCTTCTGCTAATCAAAAATTGAGCGATCGGTTTGCTCCCTTTTCTGATACTCTCAAAAAACGCTTTATTAATCGTATCCTCAGAAATTTCCGAATGAGCCTCAAGTATCCTTTTTACCAAAGGCACATTACCTTTTTCGGCTGCCTGAATCAGTTCTTCGTCGATCGATTCAATCGTTTCTGCACAAACACTTAAAGTCCATAAGAATAAAACAAATAAAAGACCCGATTGCCTAATTGTTAGTGTCTTTTGCAGCTGAAATTTAATCATTCACATACTCCTTAATTTCTTTTTCCTTTAAAAATCATGATCACTCCACACAACAGCATTGATTGAATCAACCAAGTACTTATTCATTGCACACGATTTTAATTCATTCAGTCAACCACTTTTCCTCACTATGAAAGCTGTGCTAAGCTCAACCTGAGTTTAATGTAAACTATTGGGCTAATACGTTGAAGTTGTCTGTTCCAACTTTTTCCAATGACGAACAATATGATTCCATCTTTCGTCTGAGCTGAATATTATTACTCAATTAGATTAGATAACCATAGATTTGAAAAATCTCGTATAAAAAATTATTGCTATAAATAAAATTCTATCAAAAGAAAAATAATGGGTGCTGATAATTACACTATTGCGATAATTGGGGGTGGCCCTGTTGGCATGGCGCTAGCACTTGCCTTACGCAACAACTGCCAGAGCAACCTGACAACCCTGCTCCTGGAAGCACGCGGTCTGCCAGAAAAGATTGAAGATGAACGTCCGTTAGCACTTTCGTATGGCAGTCACTTGATTCTGGATCGTCTGGGTGCATGGCAAAAACTGCCTCGATACACACCTATTAATACCATCCATATATCCAATAAAGGCTACTTTGGTCGAACCGTTTTGACGACTAAGGATGCCGGGGTACCAGCCTTGGGATACGTCGTTAATTATCATGATTTGTTCCGTGCCTTATATGAAACGATTTTGGAAAGCGATGTTCAGTATCAAACAGGGGCTATTGTTAAACATTTCTCAACCGACGAAGATTCAGGACATGTTCAATATGATCATGAAAACATCGAAAAAAAAATTTCCGCCAAATTGCTTGTAGTAGCCGACGGTGGCCGCCTCAGTAGTCAGATAAAAAATGTCAGTTACCAGACGGCAGAATATAATCAATGGGCTATTGTCGCCAATATCAAAACCGAAAAACAGCAATCCGGCATCGCCTATGAACGATTTACAACAGACGGCCCCGTTGCACTGTTGCCTTCGGGCGACAATTTTGCGCTGGTATGGACAGTATCGCCAGAGACCGCAAAGGAGATTCTGGCAATGGATGATTACCGCTTCCTCGCACGGTTACACACTCACTTTGGTGACCGCCTGGGTCAATTTGTTTTCGCAGGCAAACGCTCCGGTTTTCCATTAGCATTAAAATATGCAGTACCAACCACCGCTCAACGCACTGTGCTCATTGGCAATGCTGCTCAAACACTGCACCCGGTAGCCGGACAGGGTTTTAATCTAGGGCTCAGGGACGCATACGAACTCGCACAGGAAATTCTGGAAACACTTTCAGCACACAAAGACATCGGCTCACCATCCATGCTAACCAGATACGGAAAACATCGACGCATCGACAGCCAGGGCGGACGCATGTTCACCGACTCACTGGTCAGACTATTTTCAAATGACAATTCGCTGCTCAGACATTGCTGCGGTATTGGCTTGACCATTCTGGACAATTTTCCGCCGGTCAAGCGGTTTGTTGCACGGCGCATGATTTTCGGCGCAAGAGGCTGATTCAAAGGGATTTCTATAAGCTATAAAAAATGAATATAACTTTTCATAATTATCCCCATAAAAGAATTGCGCTTTTATTACACTTTTATTGCTTAGATAAAAATTATCTTTATATAATATGAGGAGAAGCTTGAAGGAAACAATTGAGAATCTATATGATCTTCATTGAAAGGTAGCATGAATACCTGCCCGTATTAATCTCTGATTATTAATCACTATTTAAAAACTGTTACTGCATGCAAATCGGTTCTTATACGCTCAAAAACAAGCTCATTGTTGCACCCATGGCGGGCGTGACCGATCGTCCCTTCCGTCAGTTATGCAAAAAAATGGGGGCTGGCATGGCCGTATCGGAAATGATCTCCAGCAATTCCTTACTCTGGGGATCCAAAAAAACACAACGG